>DATAOO010000322.1:0-2943 GCA_036265695.1 Pseudonocardia sp.
CCCCGTGCGCACGGGCGCCCGGCAGCGCGGCGAAGAGGTCGCCGGGCCGGACGTCGGAGGCGCGCAGGGTCACCCCGGTGACCGCCGGGCCGCCGTCCACACCGGATTGGAGGTCGTCGAGCGCGGCGGCCAGCTCGGTGAGCGGGACCGGGCTGACCGTGTGCGGTCGTGCGGAAGGAGCGGGCGCGGCGGGGGCGGCGACCGGAGCGGGACCGGCGGCGGACATGGCGCGGAGGCTACCGCCGGCCCGCCCGCGCCCCCGACGCGCCCGCCTCCCACGGTGAGTGGCACGGTCCGACACCGCGAGTTGGACGAACCGACACCGCGAGTCGTACGAACCGACGGCCCGAGTTGGGCAAACCGACACCGCGAGTCCTCATTTCCCGGACGGCGAGTCCTCAATTCCCTGACCGCGAGTCCTCGCTTCCGTGACGGCGAGTCTTCAGATCCGTGACGGCGAGTCTCGCGATCCATGACGACGAGTCCTCAATTCCGTGACGGCGGGTCTCGCGATCCGTGACGTTGGGGTCAGGGCAGTTGGAGCGTCTGCGGCGGGGTGGGGTTGGCCGTCAGCGGGATGTGGTCGCGCTGGGCGAGGTAGGTGGCGATGTCGTGGAACAGCGGAGCGGCGCTCGTGCCGCCCGCGGGCGCGTCCAGCATGATCCCGATGACGTAGCGCGGGTCCTGCGCGGGGAACATCCCGGCGAAGGTGATCCAGTACGTCGACGAGGCGTAGCAGCCGCACGCCGCGTTCACCTGCTGCGCCGTGCCGGTCTTGCCCGCCGCCTGGTAACCGGGGACGGCCGCCGCGGGCCCGGTGCCGCGCTGGTTGTGCTCGTCCTGCGTGACCGCGGTGAGCATCGTCCGCAGCGTCGCGGCCGTCTGCGGCGACACCACCTGCACCCCCGCGGGCGCGGGCGGGACGGTGCGCACGCCGTCCGGCGTGACCGTTGCCTCGACGATCCGCGGCGGGATGCGCAGCCCGTTGTTCGCGACGGCCTGGTACATGCCCGCCATCTGCAGCACCGTCATGGACAGGCCCTGGCCGATGGGGAGGTTGCCGAAGGTCGAGCCGGACCACGTCGCCATCGGAGGCACGTTGCCCGGGCTCTCGCCGGGCAGCCCGACGCCGGTCTTCTGGCCGAGCCCGAAGCGCGTGAGCATGTCGGCGAAGCGCTCGGGGCCGACCTTCTGCGCCGTCATGATCGTGCCGACGTTCGACGACTTCGCCAGCACCCCGGTGAGCGTGTAGTGCTGCAGGCCGTGCTTCCAGGCGTCGTTGATCGTGCGGTCGGCGACCCGGATGCTGCCGGGCACGTCGAGGACGTCGTTCGGCTGCGCGACGCCGTACTCGATCGCCGCCGACATCGTGACGATCTTGTTGACGGAGCCGGGCTCGTACGGGGAGGTCACGGCGGCGTTGCCGAGCTGGTTGGCGGGCGACGCGCCGGGGTTGCTCGGGTCGAAGGTCGTGCCCGTGGCCAGGGCGCGCACCTTGCCGGTGGCGACGTCGAGCACCACCGCGGAGCTGTTGTCCTTGGCGCCGGTCTTCGCGACGAACGCCGAGAGCTCGCGCTGCACGGTGTACTGGAGGTCGGAGTCGAGGGTGAGCTGCAGCGTCGAGCCGGGCACGGCCGGTCGTTCGTAGCGGACGCTGCCGGGGATCTCGGCGCTGCTGCCCTCGGCCGTGTCGACCTCGCGCACGCCGTTGGAGCCGGAGAGCAGGTTGTCCTGCGAGCTCTCCAGGCCGATGCGGCCGGTGAGTTTGCCGGGGGTGTCGGTGGCGTCCCAGGTCGCGGCGCCGATGACGTTCGCGGCGAGCGAGCCACCCGGGTATTGGCGGGACTCGCGGCGCTCCAGCGCGATCTCGGGGAACTGGGCCTGCATCGACTGGGCGATGCCGGGGTCGACCAGCTTGGCCAGTACGACATAACCCTTGTCCGCGGTGAGCAGCGCCTGCAGTGCGGCGGGGTCCTGGCCGGTGGCCAACGCGACGGCGGACGCCATGCGCGTGACGTACTCGGTGGTGCCCGCGCCGTGGGTGCGGGCGATCGTGCGCGGGTTCGTGACGAGCGCGTTGGCCTCGATGCTGAACGCGAGCGGCTTGCCCGCGCTGTCGAGGATCGCGCCGCGCTCGGCGGGCAGCGGGATCTCGGTGAGCAGCTGCCGCGCCGACGCCGCGTTCAGGTCGGGCGCCTGGAACGACTGGATGACCACGAGCTTGAGGGTCGCGATGCCGAGCACGGCCACGAGCAGCACGCGGCCCATCCGCAGCCGCATGCCCGCCGTAGCGGCGGGCCTGCGGCGGGGCGGGGCGGGACGGCGCTGCATAGGGACGGCGATCCGCGCCCGCGGACGCGGTGGGGCGGTGGTCATCGGCGCGCTCCGGCGCAGCGCAGCTGCCGCACGTGGCGACGCCCCGCCGCCCTCGGGTTCCGGTGGACGCAGGCGCTCGGAGCGACCCGCAGACCGGCGCGTTCGACGACCGGAATCCCCAACTCGGGGTGTCGAAAGTCGCGACTCGCCGTGTCGGAAACGGAGACTCGCCTGCTCGGGGCGGCGGGCCCTCGTAGGGCGACCGCAGGCGCGGCGGCGACCGGGGCGGTCGTGGGCGCCGCGGCCGTGGGCAGGCGGGTGGCGGCGGTGGTCATCGGGTGGTTCCCGCGGCCGGGGCGGTGGTGCGGGCCGCGACGGTCGGCTCAGGCACAGTGGTCCGGGCGGCGGTGGCCGGGTTGGTGCTGCGGCTCGCCGGGGCGGTCATCGGGCCGTCCCCGCGGCCGGGGCGGTGGTGCGCGCCGCGGCGGTGGGCTTGGGGGTGGCGGTGCGCGCGGCGTTGGCGGCCGCGGCCGGGGTGCGGCTGGCCGCCGCGGCCGAGGTGGCCGGGGCCGAGGTCGGGGCGCCCGCACGCGGGGTCGCGGTGGCGCTGGTCCGGTTGGGCTGGCC
>DATAOO010000323.1:0-18657 GCA_036265695.1 Pseudonocardia sp.
CGATCCACACCCTGCGCCCGTCCGAGGGCAACGCCTTCACCGTGGCGTACGCCGACGACCGCACGCTGGTCGTCGGCAACGCCGGGCCCGGCGTCGAGATCTGGGATCCCACGAACGGCCGCAGGCAGTGGCGCGTGCCGAGCCGGACGTACGGCACCTCGTCGGTCGCGGTGGCCGCGGGCGGGCGCACGGTGCTGGGCGGTGGGCTCGGCGGCGAGCTCACGCTGTGGGACCGCGGCGACGCGATCGGGTTCAGCGACCGGGCGGTCAGCAGGCTCGCGCCGCAGCCGGGCGGCACACTGCTGGCCACGGTGGCGGGCGACGGCACCGGCTGGCTGTGGGACCGCGGCACGGGCGCCCGGCGACCGATCGGCGACGGGGGACAGGTCGAGGCCGCGTTCAGCCCGGACGGCACCCGGCTGGCCACGGTCGCCGAGCGGGGCGAGGTGCAGGTGCGTGACGTGGCGCGTGGGGGCCTGCTGGCCACGTACTCCCGGTCCGAGCTGACACCGTCCGGCCTCGCCGTCAGCCCCGACGGGTCGACCGTGGCCGTCGCGGTCCGACCGCGGGTGCGGGGCGTCGGCCCGAACGGGGTCCTGCTCCTGCGCGCGTCCGACCTGGCGCTGCAGGCCGAGCACCCGACGGGCTCCCCGGACGGCGACGACCGGCCCACCGGCGTCGCCTTCAGCCCGGACGGTCGGTCGCTCGCCGTCCCGTTGGAGTCCGGCCGGGTCGCGGTGTTCGCCCCGCGGGAGGGCACGCCCGCGCCGGGACCGTTGGCCGAACAGCACGGCAGCGCCCGCGGGGCCGCGTTCTCCCCGGACGGTTCGGTGCTGGCCACGGGCGGGGACGGGGTGGTGCGGCTGTGGAGCGCGCCCGACTTCCGCGCCGTGGGGGAGCTGCCGGTGGGGCAGGCCGTGCGCTCGGTCGCGTTCAGCCCCGACGGGGCGGTGCTGGCGGTCGCGGGCCTGCACCAGCAGCTGCAGCTGTGGGACGTGCCCGGGCGGCGACCGCTGCTCCAGCTCGACCAGGACGACACCGCCGTCAACGACGTCCGCTTCGACCGGGACGGCCGCCTGCTCAGCGGCTACGCCGACGGCTGGGTGAGCACCTGGGACGTCGACCCGGCCCGGGCCGCCGACCGCCTGTGCGGCGTCCTGGGCCCGCAACCGATCGTCGACCAGTGGCGCGCCCTCGGACCCGACCTCGGCGAGCCGCCGAGCTGCCCGGGCTGACTACCAGCCGCGCTCGCGCCACTCCGGCAGCGACGGGCGCTCCTTGCCGAGCGTGGTGTCGTCGCCGTGGCCGGGGTAGACCCACGTCTCGTCCGGCAGCGTGCCGAACACCCGCTCCTCGAGGTCGTTCATCAGCGATGTGAAGTCCTCGGGGGAGCCCGTCTTGCCGGGGCCGCCGGGGAAGAGCGAGTCGCCGGTGAAGATGTGCGCGCCCGCGCCGTCGCGGTAGACCAGCGCCACCGAGCCGGGGGTGTGCCCGCGCAGGTGGACGACGCCGAGCTCGATGTCGCCGAAGCGCACGGTGTCGCCGTGCTCGACGAGCTCGTCGGTCGGCACCGGCAGCTCCGGTGCGTCGAGGGGGTGGGCGATCTGGCGCGTCTGGAACATCCCCACCACCGCACCCAGCGCCTGCCAGTGGTCCCAGTGCTGGTGCGTGGTGACGATGTGGCGCAGCTCGGGCCGCTCGGCGCCGGATCCGATGAGGTCGGCGAGGCGTTCCGGCTCGTTGGCCGCGTCGATGAGCAGCGCCTCGTTCGTCGAACGGCAGACCAGGAGGTAGGCGTTGTTGTCCATCGGCCCGACGGACACCTTCGTGATGCTCAGCGCATCGAGGTCGCGGCGAGCGGCGGGGCCGCCGGGGTCGGTGTGCCCGCTGTAGGTCTCGAGTACGTCCACGCCGTCACAGTAGACCGAAGGGCGACGGTTGCCGCTGATCCAATTGACACGGCCGCACCCGGACCGGAACGCTCCGTGCGTTCGTCAGCGTCAAGCAGTGACGGCGAACGACGGAGAGCAACATCGAGCAGGAGCGTGTGCCGTGTCCGACCGACCGACGATCTCCCGGCGGCGGATGCTGGGCCTGCTGGCCGCAGGCTCCGCGCTCACCGCGTGCGGCAGCGCCGCGGCACCCGCGCTCGCCCCGCCGACCCCCGCCCCGCACGCCAAGATCGGGGTCGTCTACCCGCAGTCCGGGCCGAACGCGGCGTTCGGCAACGACCTGAAGCGCGGCTGGGACCTCTGGTTGCAGCAGAACCAGGGGATGCTCGGCCAGTACGTCGCCGACGTCGTCCCGGCCGACGAGGGCACCACCCCGCAGGCCGCGACGGCGGCGGTCCAGAAGCTGCTGACGACCGACAAGGTCGACGTCGTGATCGGGCTCGTCGACGGCGCCGCCGCGCTCGCCGTCATCCCGCTCATGGTCGCGGCCAAGAAGCTCCTGCTCGTCGCGGGAACCGGCGCCGCGGACGTCACGAAGAAGGCGCGCAACGCCTACATCTGGCGCACCTCCTTCAGCGACCCGCAGCTGGCCGCGCCGCTGGGCACGCAGCTGGCCCAGTCCGACGCCCGTGGCGGCGTCTACATCGTGGCGTCGACCGACGTACAGGCGACCGCGACCATCGCGGGCTTCCAGGTGGCCTTCGAGTCGGCGGGCGGGCGGGTGGCGGGCACGGCGCGGGTCGCGCCCGGTGCGGCGCCCGCGCGCACGATCACGCTGATCCAGCGGGCCCGGCCGAAGGCGACCTACCTCGCGCTGGCCCCGGCCGACGCCGCGGCCTTCGTCAAGGCGTACGCCCAGGCCGGGCTGGCCACCACGATCCCGCTGTACGGCTCCGGCCCGATCACCGACGGCGCGGTGCTCACCGACGAGGGCCAGGCCGCGGCGGGCGTGCAGACCACGCTGCACTACTCCGACCAGCTCGCCACCCCCGCGAACACCGCGTTCGTCACCGCGTACAAGGCGGCCTACAAGGATCCGCCCACGTGCTTCTCCGTGCAGGGCTACGACACCGGGCGCGTGCTGGACGGGGCGCTCGGCGAAGACACGAAGCTGCTCGACGGCGACACGCTCTCCGACCAGATGGGCAAGGGCACCAACTACGACAGCCCGCGCGGCAGGTGGAAGTTCGACGAGGGCGGCCCGCTGCAGAACGTGTACTTCCGCAAGGTCCAGGACGCGGGGGGTGCGCTGGTCAACGCCGTGGTGTTCGACCTCGGTGTGGCGGGCCAGCCCAACGCGTGACCGTTCCGCCGATCCATCGGGATTGACGATGTATTGCCTGGTCGGGAGGGTGGTGTGGTGCGGGATGACCGGTCGGACGTGCGGGCGGACGCCGAGCGGTTCGCGGCACTGTTCCGCGCGCTCTACCTGACCTACCACCGCCGCGACGGGCCGCGCAGCGACCTGCCCGGCGCGTCCCGCGCGGTGCTCACGCACCTCGCGGTCACTGGGCCGCTGACCGTCGGCGAGGCCGCCGTGCACCTCGGGCGGGCGCAGTCGGTGGTCAGCGAGATCGTCGACGGGCTGGCCCGCAAGGGCCTGCTCGAACGCGAGCGCGACCCCGCCGACCGGCGCCGCACGCTGGTCTGGCTCACCGGCGACGGCCAGGAGCTGCTGCGGCGCGACGGCGAGGTGCTGGCCGTCGACGCGCTGGCCGCCGCGCTCGACCGGATGCCCGCCGCGGCCCGCGCCCACCTGCTCGACGGCGCCGCGGCCCTGCTCGCCGCCGCCCCCACCAACGGAAGGGACACCCCGTGAACATCGCCTGCGAAAGCTGCTCCATGCCCATCGAGTCCGGCCGCTACTGCGTGCACTGCACCGACGCGGACGGCAACCTCCAGCCGTTCGAGGAGCGGTTCGCGCGCATGGTGGGCTGGCAGGAGCGCCGCCACCCGGAGCAGAGCCGCGCCGAGGCCGAGGCGGCCACGCTGGCCTACATGGCGACGATGCCCGCGTGGCGCGACCACCCCGCGGTGGCGGGCCGGGCATAACCAGCACGCCGCCGGGGTTGGACCATTCGGCTCCATCGGCCCTGCCAACCCCCGCCGGGTGATCCTCGAACGTCCGTGCGATGCTGGACGCGGCGCACTCCCCGTCCATCCGGTTTTGTCGGTGGCCGCGCCTAGCATTGCAATGACGGTTTCTCGGGCATGGTTCCCCGACGCCTGGAGGAGGCATCCGGTGGCGGATCGGCTGGTCGTTCGCGGCGCGCGCGAGCACAACCTGCGCGGCGTCGATCTCGACATCCCGCGCGACAGCCTCATCGTGTTCACCGGCCTCTCGGGTTCGGGCAAGTCCAGCCTCGCGTTCGACACGATCTTCGCCGAGGGCCAGCGGCGGTACGTCGAGTCGCTGTCGGCCTACGCGCGGCAGTTCCTCGGCCAGATGGACAAGCCGGATGTCGATTTCATCGAGGGCCTCTCGCCCGCGGTCTCGATCGACCAGAAGTCCACCAACCGCAACCCGCGCTCCACCGTCGGCACGATCACCGAGGTGTACGACTACCTGCGGCTGCTCTACGCGCGCGCGGGCGTGCCGCACTGCCCGGTGTGCGGGCACGTGATCGAGAAGCAGACCCCGCAGCAGATCGTCGACCAGGTGTTGGCGATGGAGGAGGGCGCGCGGTTCCAGGTGCTCGCGCCGGTCGTGCGCACCCGCAAGGGCGAGTTCGTCGACCTGTTCGCGAACCTGCAGGGCCAGGGCTACTCGCGCGTGCTCGTCGACGGCCAGGTCCACCAGCTCACCGATCCGCCGAAGCTCAAGAAGCAGGAGAAGCACGACATCGCCGTGGTGGTCGACCGGCTCACGGTGAAGCCGGGCGCCAAGCAGCGGCTCACCGACTCGGTGGAGACGGCGCTGCGGCTCGCCGACGGCCTGGTCGTGCTGGAGTTCGTCGACCTCCCCGATGACCACCAGCACCGGGAGCGGCGCTTCTCCGAGCGCATGGCCTGCCCCAACGGCCACCCGCTCACGCTCGACGACCTCGAGCCGCGCACGTTCTCCTTCAACTCGCCCTACGGCGCGTGCCCGGAGTGCGCGGGGCTGGGCATCAAGAAGGAGGTCGACCCGGAGCTGGTGGTGCCCGACGTCGAGCTGAGCCTGGCCGACGGCGCGATCGCGCCGTGGGCCATCGGGCACGCGGCGGAGTACTTCGGTCGCCTGCTGGAGGGCCTGGCCAACGCGATGGGCTTCCGCATGTCCACGCCGTGGCGGCGGCTGCCCTCGGATGCGCAGAAGGCCGTGCTGCACGGCAGCGACGACCAGGTCCACGTCCGCTACCGCAACCGCTACGGCCGCGAGCGCTCGTACTACGCCAACTACGAAGGCGTCATCCCGTTCCTGGAGCGCAGGCTCGACCAGACCGAGTCCGACGCCCAGCGCGAGCGGTACGAGGGCTACATGCGCGACGTGCCGTGCCCGGTGTGCAAGGGCGCGCGGCTCAAGCCCGAGGTCCTGGCCGTCACCCTCCTGCACCGCGAGCAGGGCGAGCGCTCGATCGCCGAGGTGTCGGCCATGTCGGTGGCCGAGTGCGCCGAGTTCCTCTCCGGCATGGAGCTCGACGCCCGGCAGACCGTGATCGCGGGCGCCATCCTCAAGGAGGTGCAGGCCCGGCTGGGGTTCCTGCTCGACGTGGGGCTCCACTACCTCTCGCTGTCCCGGGCGGCCGGATCGCTCTCGGGCGGCGAGGCGCAGCGCATCCGGCTGGCCACCCAGATCGGCTCCGGCCTGGTCGGCGTGCTCTACGTGCTCGACGAGCCGTCCATCGGCCTGCACCAGCGCGACAACCGCAGGCTCATCCAGACGCTGGTCCGCCTGCGTGACCTGGGCAATACGTTGATCGTCGTCGAGCACGACGAGGACACGATCCGCACGTCCGACTGGATCGTCGACATCGGCCCGGGTGCGGGCGAGCACGGTGGCGAGATCGTGCACAGCGGCACCGTCGAGGGGCTCGAGGCGAACGAGGAGTCGCTCACCGGCGCGTACCTGTCCGGGCGGCGGGCGATCCCGGTGCCCGACATCCGCAGGCCGATCGACCGCAAGCGGCAGCTGAAGATCGTCGGCGCGCGTGAGCACAACCTGCGCGGCATCGACGTCGACATCCCCCTCGGCGCGCTGGTGGCGGTCACCGGGGTGTCCGGCTCGGGCAAGTCCACGCTGGTCAACGACATCCTGGCCACGGTGCTGGCCAACAAGCTCAACGGCGCCCGCCAGGTGCCCGGTCGCCACACCCGCATCACCGGCATCGACGAGCTCGACAAGCTCGTCCGCGTCGACCAGTCGCCGATCGGCCGCACCCCGCGGTCCAACCCGGCCACCTACACCGGCGTGTGGGACCAGATCCGCAAGCTGTTCGCCGCCACCACGGAGGCCAAGGTCCGCGGCTACCAGCCCGGTCGGTTCTCGTTCAACGTCAAGGGCGGGCGCTGCGAGGCGTGCTCGGGCGACGGCACGATCAAGATCGAGATGAACTTCCTCCCCGACGTCTACGTGCCGTGCGAGGTCTGCAAGGGCGCCCGGTACAACCGGGAGACCCTCGAGGTCCACTACAAGGGCAAGACGGTCGCCGAGGTGCTCGACATGCCCATCGAGGAGGCGGCCGAGTTCTTCGCCCCGATCTCGTCGATCGCGCGCTACCTGCGCACGCTCGTCGACGTCGGGCTGGGCTACGTGCGGCTCGGCCAGCCCGCGCCCACCCTTTCCGGCGGTGAGGCGCAGCGCGTCAAGCTCGCCTCCGAGCTGCAGAAGCGGTCCAACGGGCGCACGGTCTACATCCTCGACGAGCCCACCACCGGTCTCCACTTCGAAGACATCCGCAAGCTGCTGCTCGTGATCAACGGGTTGGTCGACAAGGGCAACACGGTGATCGTCATCGAGCACAACCTCGATGTCATCAAGACCTCCGACTGGATCATCGACATGGGGCCGGAGGGCGGCTCGGGCGGTGGCACCGTCGTCGCCGAGGGCACCCCGGAGCAGATCGCCGCCCACCCCGACAGCTACACGGGCGAGTTCCTGCGGCACCTCGTCCAGCCGGAGGTCGCGCCCGCGCGGCGGCGGAAGAAGGTCGCCAGCTGACGGCTCAGCGCAGCCGGTCGGCCAAGGCCGCCACGTCGGCGACACGGAACCGCACCCGGTCGTCGACCCCGCCACCTCGGCCGGGGTGGCGGGGCTGAGCGGTGTTCATGGACGGATGGCGGCCCGTCGCGGTTCACACAGGCGGGTCAGACTTTCCTTCCGACGTACGCCACAACTCGTCGCCTCACGGCGACTGCCGCTGATCGGCCGTGGTCGGGACCATTTCTCTCCTCAAGCAATGAGAGTGCACGTCCTGAGGAGACATCATGGTGCCGCGCGACCCGGCGCTCGGATCTCGACCCCCGGCCTTCGGCCGCACCGGGGTGCCACAGCACGGCCCCGGCCGTCCCCATGCGCTGCCCGGCGGTGCCGACCGGCCGCCCGGCGTCATCGCTCCCGGCCCGTGGACGACCCCACCGCCGAGCCGTCCGGGCCCGATCCCGTCCCCGCGCACGCCGGTCATCCTCCCGCGGCCTGCACCGCCGCGCAGCCGCCCGGCGCTGTGGCTCTCGGTGCTGTTCGTCGTCCTCGTCGCCGCGGCGGCCGCGGCGTACCTCACGACGACGACCACCGCCGGTCGCGCGATCGCGGACGGGGTGGGGACCTACGTCGTCGACCACTGGCGACTGCTGCTGCCGATCGGCATCGTCGGCGGCCTGTCGTGGGGTGTCTGGGCGGTGCGGAAGCTGCTCTCGGTGCTCTACCGGCCCACGGTCAACGACTTCCGGACCACCACCTCCGTGGTCGTCCCGTCCTTCCGGGAGGATCCGGACGTCCTCGAGCTCGCGCTCGACACCTGGCTCGGGCAGGACCCCGACCAAGTGATCATCGTGCTCGACCTGGCCGACACCGAGGCGCAGCGCAGGCTGCTCGCCCGCAACGACCCGCGGCTACGCGTGATCATGTTCAAGCACGCGGGCAAGCGCTCGGCACTGGGCGTGGGCATCCGCGCGGCACGGGGCGAGATCCTCGTGCTGACCGACTCCGACACGCGGTGGACCGATGGCCTGCTCGCGAGCGTGCAAATGCCGTTTGCCGACCCCGCGGTCGGCGGGGTGAGCACGCGGCAGAGCGTCTACCAGGCCGACACCAGCGTCTGGCGCCGCGTCGCCGAGTGGATCATCAACAACCGCTACCTCGACTACGTGCCCGCGACCGGCCGGGCAGGCGCCGTGGTGTGCGTCTCCGGCCGCACTGCTGCCTACCGCCGGGAACTCGTGCTGAAGGTGCTTCCCCACCTGGAGGACGAGTTCTTCCTCGGCAGGCGCTGCGTCGCCGGTGACGACGGGAGGTTGACCTGGCTGGTGCTCGCCAGCGGCTACCGGACCGTCTACCAGTCCACGGCGCACGCCCTGTCGATGTTCCCGACGACCTTCCGCGCCTTCTGCAAGCAACGCGTGCGCTGGAGCCGCAACTCCTACCGCTGCTACCTGACCGCCCTGTGGAAGGGCTGGCTGTGGCGAGTGCCGGTCATCTCCCAGCTCACCGTCTTCCAGATCCTGCTCACGCCGGTGACGATGGCGGCGACCGTCTTCTACCTCGCGACGGCGGTACTGGCGCCGGACGGCTCGGGTGCGTTGGCCTTCGCGGTGGTCTGGTTCTTCCTCGGTCGGGCCCTGCGCAACGTCGCCCACCTCCGTACCCGGCCCTCCGACCTCCTGCTGCTCCCGCTGGTGGCGTTGGTGATCACGTTCGTCGCGCTGCCCATCAAGCTCTACGCGTTCGCGACGATGAACAAGCAGGGCTGGCTGACGCGCAGTGCCGACCAGATCGGCGGCGAGGGCCAGGATGCCGCGAGCCTGATGCGGGGGCAGCGCCGTGTCGCGGCGTAGCGCCGAGCGCGCGGGCCAAGGCACCCGGCCTGTCGTGGCGATGCTGCTGTGCGTGCTGTTCGTCCTGTTCGCAGGCGGGGGCGTGTGGTACGCGGGTCGCCCCGACGCGTCGGTGGCGCCGGCACCCGCCCCGCCGACCCCGCCGCCGCCCGCCCCGGCCGCCGACGACAAGCAGGTGGCGATCGTGCAGGACGAGGACGCCCGGATCGAGGCGGTCGTGTTCGGCAGGCCGCGCCCGGACGCTCCGCCCGGGGCCGCAACGGTCGCGCTGGTCGCCCGGAAGCAGCGTTACGTCCTCGCCGATCTGGTCCGGCTGGGGGCGGCGAGGCGGTCTGACCCGACAACGGTGGATCTCGTCGAGTCCGTCGTGGTCATGCCCGGCGCGGTCCTCGACATCCAGGCCCCCGGCACGACCCTGCGGATGGTCAGCACGCCCGCGGGCTTCGCCTCGATCGTCGGCTGGCGGGGCGCGGTGACGCTGGCAGGCGCCGCGGACAGGCCGTTGGCGATCACCAGCTGGGATCCGGACGTCAACGGTCCGGACCGTGTGGTGGGCGACGGGCGGGCCTACATCCGCGACGTCGGTGCGCCGCTCACCCTGGGCTTCGTCCGCGCGAGCGCGCTCGGCTTCTGGAGCGGCCGGACCGGCGGCATCGCGCTCACCGGGCTCCAGGAAAGCCCGGCGACCGGTGCCATCAGCGACACCGAGATCACCGACAACCACTACGGCCTCTTCACCTCCGACGTCAACGCGCTCACCGTCACGGCGACGACGTTCCGCCGCAGCGAGCTCGCGGGCGTCCTGCTGCACCGCGGCACGGCCAAGGTCGTCGTGGAGCGCTCGACCGCGGAGGGCAACGGTGCGGATGGGTTCGTCGCCGACCGCGGCTCCGAGGCGATCGCCCTGCGGCAGATCACCGCGGTCGGCAACGCGGGCGACGGCGTCCGCTTCAACGGGGCCCCGATCGCCGAGGACGCCGGGCCCGCGGGCGCGAGCAACGTCCCCTACCGGGACTTCCGGCTGGAGAACTCCGTCGTGCGCGACAACCGCGACGACGGCGTGCAGGCGACGGACACGGGGGAGCTGGTGATCGCGGGCAACCAGGTCATCGGCCACAACGACGGCGTCGTGGTCACCGGTCGGTCCCCGGGCGCCCAGATCACCGGGAACACCGTGCGCGGTGTCCGTTCGACGGCCATCGCGGTGCGGAGCGGCCCATCCGGCGTGGTGGTTGCGGACAACCGCACCGACGGTGGCGAGATCGGCCTCCAGGTCCGGGACGCCCGCGCCGACGTGCGCGCCAACGAGGTCACCGGCGCCACGAGCCACGGCGTCTCGGTCGTCGGCGCGGCGGACGGCTCGACCGTCGATGGGAACTCCCTCGCGGGCGCGGGAGCCAGTGCGCTCGACGTCGTCCGGGTGACGTCGCCCGCGGCCGTCGCCGTCGGCCCGAACGACGTCAGCGGGTGGCGCGTCGAGGTCTCGTTGTCCGAGTACGTCGCGGATGCGATCCGGGACCACCCGCTGCTGCCGTTGTGGGCACTCGTCCTGCTCGCGCCCCTCGCGGTGGTGTTCGTGCGCCGCCGCCTGGGCAGCCGCCCCTACGTCGAGGGCGGCGGAGTGGTCGAGCCGCCAGCGACCCCCCACGACATCAGCGGCGAGACGTTGCTGATCCCGGTCTCCGGGATCCGGCCCCACGCGTCCGCGACTGCTTCCACTCCGGCCGCCCACCCGGCGACCCGCAGCGCAGGGCGAGGCTTGCGATGAACCGTCTCCTGGTCGGAGCCCTGTGCGCGATCGCCTTGGCTACCACGGCCTGCGATCGGACGGTGACCACAACGCCGCACGCCGCTCCGAACACCGGACCGGCGGCCGTTGCTGCGGCCGCCGCCCCCGCGACGGTCGTCTGCGACGGCGCAGGTACCGATGTCTCCACCGCCGAGCAGCTGACGGCCGCACTCGCGGCGGCGAAGCCGGGCGGCCTCATCCGCCTGGCGGCGGGCCGCTACGCCGGGCACTTCACGCTCGCCACCGCGGGCACCGCGGACGCCCCGGTCACCGTGTGCGGCCCCCGGACCGCGGTGCTCGACGGGGGCGGCGACGACGGCTACACGCTGCACCTCGACCACGCGGACTACGCGCGGGTCGCGGGCTTCGCGGTGCGGGGCGGCCAGAAGGGCGTGGTGGTCGACGCCTCGTCGCACATCGTCGTGGACGGCATCGAGGTGACCGAGGTCGGCGAGGAGGCCGTGCACCTGCGGCGAGGGAGCTCCGACAACGTCGTCCGTCGGACCGTCATCCGCGCCACCGGACTCCGCACCGAGAAGTTCGGTGAGGGCATCTACGTCGGCAGCGCCAAGAGCAACTGGTGCACCTACTCGGACTGCCAGCCCGACCGCAGCGACCGCAACGTCGTCGAGGACAACGACATCGCCGAGACCACGGCCGAGTCGGTGGACATCAAAGAGGGCACGACCGGGGGCACGGTGCGCGGCAACACGTTCTCCGGGGCAGGCATGTCCGCCGCCGACGCCTGGGTCAACGTCAAGGGCAACGAATGGCAGATCGTCGGGAACGTCGGCGCCGACGCGCCGGAGGACGGCTTCCAGACCCATCGCATCCTCGACGGCTGGGGTGCCCGCAACACCTTCGTCGACAACCGGGCCACCGTGAACGGCCCCGGCTACGGGATCAACATCACCAAGGACGAGGACGACAACCACGTCGCCTGCTCGAACACCGCCGTGGCCGCGGCCAAAGGCCTCAGCAACATCGTCTGTTCCTGACCATCCACGCATCGGAGCGCCCCATGAACACCAGCAACCCGACTCGGCCGCGCCTGACCGTGATCGGCACCGGCTACCTCGGCGCCACGCACGCGGCCTGCATGGCCGAGCTCGGATTCGAGGTGCTCGGCCTCGACGTCGACCCGGAGAAGGTCGCTGCGCTCCAGGCGGCGCAGGTGCCGTTCTACGAGCCCGGCCTCGATGAGCTCATCGCGAAGCAGGTGGCCGCGGGCAGATTGCGGTTCACCACCTCCGTCGAGGAGGTGGCGACGTTCGGCGACGTGCACTTCCTGTGTGTCGGCACCCCGCAGAAGCGCGGCGAGTTCGCCGCCGACCTGCGTTACGTCGACGCCGCCATCGACGCGCTCGCCCCGCACCTGCGGCGGCCGTGCCTCGTCGCGGGGAAGTCGACCGTGCCGGTCGGCACCGCCGCCCGCCTCGCCGACCGCCTGGTCGAGCTCGCGCCCGCGGGCGCCGACGTCGAGCTCGCCTGGAACCCCGAGTTCCTACGCGAAGGCTTCGCCATCCAGGACACGCTCCGTCCGGACCGCCTCGTCATCGGGGTCGCCGGAGGCGGCGCCGAGCAGGTGCTGCGCAACGTCTACGCACCGCTGCTGGACGCGGGCGTGCCGATGGTCGTCACCGACTTCCCGACCGCGGAGCTGGTCAAGGTCAGCGCGAACGCGTTCCTGGCCACGAAGATCTCCTTCATCAACGCGATGGCGGAGGTCTGCGAGATCGCGCACGCCGACGTCACGCAGCTCGGCAAGGCACTCGCGCTCGACCCGCGGATCGGCGGCCGGTTCCTGGTGGCAGGCCTCGGGTTCGGCGGTGGGTGCCTGCCCAAGGACATCCGCGCGTTCATGGCGCGAGCGGGCGAGCTCGGCGCTGACCAGGCGCTGAGCTTCCTGCGGGAGGTCGACGCGATCAACATGCGCAGGCGGGCGCGGATGGTCGACCTCGCCCGCGAGCAGTGCGACGGCTCGGTGCTCGGCAAGCGCGTCGTGGTGTTCGGCGCCGCGTTCAAACCCGACTCCGACGACATCCGCGACTCGCCCGCGCTGAGCGTCGCCGCCTCGCTCCAGCTCCAGGGCGCGCAGGTGACCGTCTACGACCCGAAGGCGAACGACAACGCCCGCAAGATGTTCCCGACGCTGGAGTACGCGGACTCGGCCCTCGAGGCCGCCGACCGCGCGCACGTCGTGCTCCACCTGACCGAGTGGTCCGAGTTCGCCGCATTGGACCCGGAGGTGCTGGGCCGGGTCGTCGCCACCCGGCGGATCGTCGACGGCCGCAACGCGCTCGACCCGGCGCGGTGGCGCGGCGCGGGCTGGACCTACCGGGCGCTGGGGAGGCCCTGACCCGGCGCCCGGTTCCCGATCGAGGATCCCGTCGCCGCATCGTGTACCCTCCGGAATGCGACCACCCTGTCGCGCGTTGTGTTGCGGGTCAGGGCGCTCAAGTGGAGCCCCGCTCCCACCCGCGTCACCCCAGGTGTCCGGGTCCGGTCCTGCCGACGAGCCGACGGCTCGTGGGCAGACGACCGTTTCGGGTCTCCGCTCCGTCGCGCCAGACGACGTCGAAACGAGGAGACCCCATCACCACTGAGACACGCATCAACGACCGCATCCGCGTTCCTGAGGTCCGCCTGGTCGGGCCGAACGGGGAACAGGTCGGCATCGTGCGTATCGAGGACGCCCTGCGGCTCGCGCAGGAGGCCGAGCTCGACCTCGTCGAGGTCGCGGCCCAGGCTCGCCCGCCGGTCTGCAAGCTCATGGACTACGGCAAGTTCAAGTACGAGAGCGCGCAGAAGGCCCGGGAGTCCCGCCGAAACCAGCAGCTCACCACCATCAAGGAGCAGAAGCTCCGGCCGAAGATCGACACGCACGACTACGAGACCAAGCGCGGGCACGTCCGGCGCTTCCTCGAAGGCGGCAACAAGGTCAAGGTCACGATCATGTTCCGCGGACGCGAGCAGTCCCGCCCCGAGCTGGGGTTCCGGCTGCTGCAGCGCCTTGCCGAGGACGTGAGCGACGTGGGCGTGGTCGAAGCGACGCCGAAGCAGGACGGTCGCAACATGACGATGGTGATCGCACCTACGAAGAAGCCCCAAGCCAAGCGCCAGGCGCCCGCTCGCACCCCCGAGCCCGCGCCGCCCGCCTGAACACGGGCTGCACCACCCACCGGCACCCCGTCCCCACGGGGTGCCGCCAGCGAAGGAACTGCCATGCCCAAGAACAAGACGCACTCCGGGATGTCCAAGCGGGTCAAGGTCACCGGTACCGGCAAGCTCATGCGCCAGCAGGCAGGCCTGCGGCACCGCCTCGAGGTGAAGTCGAGCAAGGAGACGCGCGACCTGTCGCGCGTCGTGCCCGTCAACAAGGCCGACGTCAAGCGCGTGAAGAAGCTCCTCGGCCGCTGAGCGGAGCCCGCGAAGCGAACCTCGGCGCTGAGCGCCGCGTCCCTGCCCCTCGACTTCCCGACTTAAGGACTGATCCCCATGGCACGCGTCAAGCGCGCGGTCAACGCCCACAAGAAGCGGCGCACCACCCTGGAGCTGGCCAGTGGCTACCGCGGCCAGCGGTCGCGGCTCTACCGCAAGGCGAAGGAGCAGGTGCTCCACTCGCTGAACTACGCCTACCGCGACCGGCGGGCCCGCAAGGGTGACTTCCGGCAGCTGTGGATCACGCGCATCAACGCCGCCGCCCGCGCCAACGGCATGACATACAACCGCTTCGTCCAGGGCCTCAAGGCTGCGGGTGTCGAGGTCGACCGCAAGGTCCTCGCCGAGATCGCCGTCACCGACGAGGCCGCGTTCGCCGCGCTCGTCGAGGTGGCCAAGGCGAACCTCCCCGCGAAGGAATCGGCGGCGAAGGAATCCGCAGCGAAGGAATCCGCGGCGAAGGAATCGGCAGCCTGACCACGCAGGTCGAACCGCCCCGCACCGAACGTTCCGCGCGCGTCGTCGCAGCCCGCAAGCTGCTGCGCCGCGCGGGACGCGACCGGGCGGGGCGGTTCCTCGTGGAGGGCGCCCAGGCCGTGCGCGAGGCGCAGCGGCACGGGCGGGTGCGCGAGGTGTTCGTCACCGAGGCCGCCGCGGCACGGCACCCGGAGTTGCTCGGACCGGCGCCCGCGTGGATCACCGACCGGGCCGCGGCGAGCCTCTCCGACACCGTCACGCCGCAGGGCATCTTCGCCGTGTGCGACCTGCTCGACGTGCCGCTCGAGCGGGCGCTCGCGGGGGCGCCCCGGCTCGTCGCCGTGTGCGTCGGCGTGGCCGATCCCGGCAACGCGGGCACGGTCGTGCGGGTGGCCGACGCCGTGGGCGCCGACGCCGTCGTGCTCGCGGGCGACACCGTCGACCCGCACAACGGCAAGGCGGTGCGGGCCTCCACCGGGTCGCTGTTCCACCTCCCCATCGCGCGCGAGCGCGACACCGCGGCCACGCTCGCCGCGTGCCGCGCGGCCGGGCTCACCACGCTCGTCGCCGACGCGCACGGCGAGCTCGACCTGCACGACCCGGCGGTCGCGCCGGTGCTGGCGGGCCCCGTCGCCTGGATATTCGGTGGCGAGGCGCACGGTGTACCGGCGACCGTCGCCGAAGGCGCCGACCACCGCGTGCGGGTGCCGATCCTCGGCCGGGCCGAGAGCCTGAACCTCGCCACGGCCGCCGCGGTATGCCTCTACGCGAGCGTCGGGGCCCGGCGCATACGATCACGGCCTGATGAGTGAGACGGACGTCATGAACCTTCTGGACCCCGACGCGCTGGCCGCCGCCGTCGCCGCGGCCCGGGAGGCCTTCGCGAACGCGGCCGACCTCGCCGCGCTGGCCGCCGCGAAGCCCGCGCACCTCGGCGACCGCGCCCCGCTGCTGCTCGCCCGCCGCGAGCTGGGCTCGCTGCCCGGCCCGGAGCGCGCCGACGCGGGCAAGCGGGTGAACGCCGCGCGCCAGGAGGCGCAGGAGGCGTTCGACGCCCGGCACGCCACCCTGGTGGCGGAGCGCGACGAGCGGGTGCTCGTCGAGGAGGCGGTGGACGTCACGCTGCCGTGGGACCGTCACCCGCGCGGCGCCCGCCACCCGCTCACCCAGCTCGCCGATCGCATCGCCGACGTGTTCGTCGGCATGGGCTGGGAGGTCGCCGAGGGCCCGGAAGTTGAGTCCGCCTGGCTCAACTTCGACGCGCTGAACTTCAAGAAGGACCATCCCGCCCGCACCATGCAGGACACGTTCTACCTGGGCGACAAGGACTCCGCCGACGACGCCGAGCAGCTCGTCCTGCGCACCCACACCTCGCCCGTGCAGGTGCGGGCGCTGCTGGAGCGCGAGCTGCCCGTCTACGTGGTGTGCCCGGGCCGCACGTTCCGCACCGACGCGCTGGACGCCACCCACACGCCGGTGTTCTCGCAGGTCGAGGGCCTCGCGGTGGACGTCGGCATCACGATGGCGCACCTCAAGGGCACCCTCGACGCGTTCGCCCGCGCCATGTTCGGCGCCGAGTCGCGCACCCGGCTGCGCCCGTCGTACTTCCCCTTCACCGAGCCGTCCGCCGAGGTGGACGTGTGGTTCCCGGAGAAGAAGGGCGGCGCGGGCTGGGTTGAGTGGGGCGGCTGCGGCATGGTCAACCCGAACGTGCTCCGCGCCTGCGGCATCGACACCGACGTGTACTCCGGCTTCGCGTTCGGCATGGGCATCGAACGCACCCTGCAGTTCCGCAACGGCATCCCCGACATGCGCGACATGGTCGAGGGCGACGTGCGGTTCAGCCGGGCCTTCGGCATCTGACAGGAGCTCCCTTCGTGCGTGTGTTGCAGTCCTGGCTGTCCGAGCACGTCGCCGACCTGCCTTCGGCGGAGGCGACCGGCGAGGCCTTCGTGCGCGTCGGCTTCGAGATCGAGGAGATCCACCCGGCGCCCGAGGTCACCGGGCCGGTGAAGGTCGGCCGCGTGCTGGAGATCGAGGAGCTCAGCGGGCTCAAGAAGCCGATCCGGTGGTGCCAGGTCGACGTCGGCGAGCAGACCCCGCGGGGGGTGATCTGCGGGGCCACCAACTTCGCCGTCGGCGACCTCGTGGTGGTCACGCTGCCGGGCACGGTGCTGCCGGGCGGCTTCGAGATCACCGCCCGCAAGACCTACGGGCACGTGTCCGACGGCATGATCGCCTCGGTGCGCGAGCTCGGCATCGGGGCCGACCACACGGGCATCCTCGTGCTGCCGCCGCACACCGCCGAGCCCGGCGACGACGCGCTCCCGCTGGTCGGGGCGAACGACCCGGTCATCGAGCTGAACATCACGCCGGATCGCGGCTACGCGTTCTCCGTGCGCGGGCTGGCCCGCGAGATCGCCATCGCCACCGACGTGGACTACGTCGACCCCGCGAGCCGCGTGGCCGTGCCGGACGCCGAGGGCGAGGCGTGGCCGGTCACCCTGGCCGACGACGGCTGCCCGCGCTTCGTGGCCCGCCGCGTCGACGGCGTCGACCCGACGGCGGCGTCGCCCTGGTGGATGCAGCGGCGGCTGCTCGGGGCCGGGATGCGCCCCATCTCGCTGATCGTCGACGCCACCAACTACGTGATGCTGGAGCTCGGCCAGCCGCTGCACGCCTTCGACGCGGGGCGGCTGTCCGGGCCGATCGTCGTGCGGCGGGCGCGGCCGGGGGAGACGCTCACCACGCTGGACGACGTGCAGCGCCGCCTCGACCCCGACGACCTGCTCATCACCGACGACTCCGGCCCGATCGGCCTCGCGGGGGTGATGGGCGGGGCGTCCACGGAGATCCGGCCCGGCGCCGACCCCATCGACGTCGTCATCGAGGCGGCCCACTGGGACCCCGCGACGATCGCGCGGACCGCGCGCAGGCACAAGCTGCCCAGCGAGGCCTCCCGCCGGTTCGAGCGCACGGTCGACCCGCAGTTGCCGCCGATCGCGGCCGAGCGGGTTGCGGCGCTGCTCGTCGAGTACGGCGGCGGCACGATCGCGGCCGGGCGCACCGACGTCGGCGCCGTCCCCCAGGCCACCCCCGTGCAGATGCCGCTCGACCTGCCCGACCGGGTGGCGGGCGTGGCGTACCCGCCCGGGGCCACGGCGCGGCGGCTCGGCCAGGTGGGCTGCGCCGTCGAGCTGGTCGCGGGCAGCGACGGGCGCGGGCAGGTCGTCGCGACCCCGCCGTCGTGGCGTCCGGATCTGACCCAGCCCGCCGACCTCGTCGAAGAGGTGCTGCGGCTGGAGGGCTACG
Source organism: Pseudonocardia sp. (assembly GCA_036265695.1). Classification (GTDB taxonomy): domain Bacteria; phylum Actinomycetota; class Actinomycetes; order Mycobacteriales; family Pseudonocardiaceae; genus Pseudonocardia. The sequence continues at coordinate 17,944 of DATAOO010000323.1, forward strand.
AGGCGATCCCGTCCGAGCTGCCCAGCGCGCCCGCCGGGCGCGGGCTCACCGCGGCGCAGCGCCGCCGCCGTGCCGTGTCGGTCGCACTGGCCGAGGCGGGCTACGTCGAGGTGCTGCCGTTCCCGTTCGTCGGACCGGCCACGTGGGACGCGTTCGGGCTGGCCGCCGACGACCCCCGCCGCCACACCGTGTCCGTCCGCAACCCGCTCGACGCCGACCGCGCCGAGCTCGCCACCACACTGCTGCCGGGCCTGCTCGACACGCTCGTGCGCAACCGGTCCCGCGGCGCGGTGGACCTCGCGCTCTACACGCTGGGCCAGGTCGTGCTGCCGCACCGCGAGCGGCTGCCGCTGCCCGAGCCGGGGGTCGACAAGCGCCCGTCGGACGCGGAGATGGCCCAGATCTACGCCGCGCTGCCCGCCCAGCCCGTGCACGTCGGCGTGGTGCTGGCGGGTGACCGGGAACCCCGGGGTTGGTGGGGGAGCGGGCGGCAGGCGGGCTGGGCCGACGCCGTGCAGGCCGCAAGGGTGGTCGCCGCGGCCGCGCGCGTGGAGCTGCGGGTCACCGCGGGGGACAACCCGCCGTGGCACCCCGGCCGGTGCGCCATGCTGCGCGTGGGCGACTTCCCCGTCGGCTTCGCGGGTGAGCTGCACCCCAAGGTGATCGACGCGCTGGGCCTGCCGCCGCGCACGTGTGCGATGGAGCTGGACCTCG
>DATAOO010000324.1:0-14391 GCA_036265695.1 Pseudonocardia sp.
CCGGGCGTCGGACCAGTTGAACGCGACGGTGATCGTGCTGGTCCCGTAGGTCCCGGAGGTCGCTTTGTCCGGCGGGGTGACCTGCAGCGACTTGGTGTCGCCCGTGAAGTCGTCGAACGACAGCGTCTGGCTGCCGAGCGCGCGGTCGGCGATCGCAGCGGCCCGCTGCGCGACATCGACCGACTGCAGGAGCAGCACCTGGCCGTCGAGGTACTCGTTGCTCCCCTGGTCCTTGACCGCCAACGGCGGTGGCACGGTCAGGCTTGCGTCGGCGCGGAACCGTTCGGGCACCACGAGCGTGTAGCCGATGGCGACCATCATGCTGATGAGCGCGATCACGACCACCATCACGCGGTAGCGGCGCACGGCGCCGAACACCGTCGGCTCGAACCGGAACTGGTCGATGTCTGGTGTTTTTTGACCCAATGCGGGCATTCGGGCAATTCCTCCCCCGCGCAGCGGGCGACGCGTCGTCATGACGCGCCCCCGCGACGTCACTTCGATCCGGGAAGGGCGGGGCTCTCTGCTGAACGCGCCGCCCCCCGGGCATTCGTGCCCCGGGTGAGGTCGCCCAGATGCGCCCCGCGTTAACGAGTGGGCGAAAATACTACGCGGAGTGACATCCGATGGGCTGGTGTGGCGGAGTGTGCCGACGGCTTCGAGGACCGTCGGACGCCCTTCAGAAGTCCTTGAACCCGATGGCCCTCTTCACGACCGACTTGACCGCGTGCTCGGTGCGCGAGAGCGGCAGCCGCTCGAAGCGGTACTCGCGGTAGTGCACCGGTCGGGCGCCGAAGCGCTCCTTGAACGACGCGGCCGACGGCGACCAGCCCGAGTCGCCCATGTAGTAGGCGCCGCACCCGGCCGCGCAGGCGTCCTCGATGGCGCGGGAGTGCAGCATGTCGTTGGGCCGGTGGTCGCGCATCGTCTCGTCCATCGCGCCGCGGAAGTAGTAGGCGTTGCGGCCCTGCAGCACGACCAGCCCCGCGATCGGCCGCCCCTCCACGGAAGCGATCGACACCCGGAACCTCGTGCCGAGGGCGCGCGCGGCGGCCTGGAACTTCCTCAGGGGGTCGCGCCCGCGCAGTCGCGCCATCGTGAGCCACCGCGGCTCGTGCTGCATGCGGGCCCAGCGGGCGGTGGCCAGCTCCAGTAGGCCGTAGAACTCGGGGACGAGATCGCCCGCGACGCCGGTCTCGACCTTCACGCCACGCCGCTCGGCGGTGCGCACCCCGCGCCTGCGCTGGGCGGAGAAGCCCTTCGCCCACAGCGCGTCCCAGCCCGGCTCCAGGTCCAGCAGGTGGGCGCGGCGCTCGACGACGACGGCGCGCTCGGGGGCCGCCGCGGCCCACCGCGGCGCGTGCACGGGCTGGGGCCAGAACGTGCGCACGGGCACCCGGCGCCGCCGGAGGTCGCGCAGGACGGCGGCGATCTCGTCCGGACGGGGCCCGTCGGGCGCGAGGAGCCCGCCGACGCCGCAGTGCAGGGGGTTGGAGCCCTCGGACAGCGGGACGGGCCCGACCGAACGCCGCAGGAGCGGCAGCACCAACTGCCTGCCGTCGGCCATCTCGTACGCCCGGCTGGCGTCGGTGAACCCCATCGCCGTGCACATCGCGTCACTCCAAGCGGGCGACTGCGTCTCCAGCGCCGCGGGATCGCTACGCAGCGTGTCCTCCCACACCGTTCGGGGCGCCGGACTCACCATGCGGGCTATATCGGGCATAGCTCACCGTAACGGTATGAAACGGATAACTCGTGCTCAGGCCCGCCGCAGCGTCCGCAGCACCACGGGCAGCACCGCCGCCGCCACCACCACCTGGGTGATCAGGTAGGCCAGGCCGACCCCGTTGAGCCCCATCGTGCCCATCAGCACCCACGCCAGCCCCATGAGCAGCACGAACAGCACGCCCTGCACGAGCGCGATCCGCGCCACCCGGCGTTCGACGCGCGCCAGGCTGAAGGAGATCGTCGTGACCGTCTTCGCGAGCACACCCAGCGCGAGCAGGCGCAGCAGGTCGGAGCCCTGCTCGGCGTAGGCCGGGCCGTACACCGACAGCACGAGGCCGGGCACCAGCAGCAGGACCAGCACGACGGGCACGACGAGCGCGGCGATGCGGCGGAACACCGAGGCCGCCACCTCGGCCAGCCGCGAGCGGTCGAGCGCGCCCTCGACGGTGAGCGACACCCCGAGGTTCACCGCGACGAGCTCCACCGAGTAGACGATCAGGAACGGCAGGTAGAAGTAGGCGGTGGCGGCGGGCCCGAGGCGAGCGACCACGAGGACGGGGAGCAGGTCGACGGCCGCGAGCGCGAAGATCGACCCGAGGTAGTCGCCGCCGATGAACCGGGTGACCGTGCGCCCGTCGTGGTCGCCCTCGCCCGCGGTGGCGTGCCTGCGCAGGAGCCGTCGGAAGATCAAGAGGTTGACCGGCGGCAGCAGCACGAGCGCGGGCAGGGCCCAGGAGACGACGATCCCGTACTCCGGCGTCACGGGCGCCAGCGCCACGAGGAGCACGATCTTGCCGATGCCGTAGAGGCCGTTCTCCAGCGGCACCCACACGGCCTGCCGCACGCCCGTGAGCACCGCGTCCTGCAGGGCGAACACGCACCAGACCACGACGGACGCGCCGAGCGCCAGCGCGAGGATCCAGCTCTGCCCGAGCACCACGGGCACGCCGAGCGGAAGGTGGGTCGCGCCGATGTACAGCGCGCTCACCAGCGCGCCCGCCCCCGCCGCCACGCCGTAGGCGAGCAGCGTGAGGCGGGTGGCGGCCGGTCCGGCGCGGGGGAGGAAGCGGGTGAGCGCGTTCGCGATCGACGGCTGGCCCGCGAGCCCGGCGAGGAACTGCACCACGGCGATCGCGGTGGAGCTCAGCCCGACGTGCACGGGCGTGTAGGTGCGGGCGGCGACGATCCAGTAGAGGAAGCCGAGCAGCGAGGTGACGCCGACGTTCACCAGCAACGCGTAGCCGTTGCGGAGCAGCGGGTCCTTCAGGTCCGAGCGCAGCCGCCGGAGCGGGGTGTTCGCCCAGCCGACCGGAGACCGCATCGGACCATCCTCGCGTACCGGGCGGAACGGCTCCGGGTGGCGGGGCTAGCTGTCCATGCGCAGGACGGGTCGGCCGTCGTCACGACGGGGCTCGCCGAAGCGGTGGTCGAGCCGCAGAACGAGGGTCGGAGCGTCGGCGGACGGCCGATCCGGGAGGTCGACGGACGCCCCGCTCGGCGCGGGCGCGCGACCGTTGCCTGTACACACGCCACTTTTGTAACCGGACCGAGACCGCCGGACAACGCGCGCGGCTACCGTCCGCGTATAAGGGATAACCGTCCGGCGCTTACCGGATAGCGGAGCATCCAGTCGCCATAGGGTGAGCGGGCTACTCCCCAGTGTGACCAGGAGGTGCCTGTCGTGGCGATCGAGACGCCCGAGCGGATCAGCATTGACACGGCCGATCCCGACGAGGCCCACAGCTACCTGCAGACGACCTACGTCGAGCACTCGGTGCGGCTCACCGGCAGCCGCGACCACTTCCGGTTCCGCCACCACATCACCGACGGCGGCAACTTCTTCGTCGCCCGCTACGAGCACTCGATGAACTGCCAGGTCGACACCGACCCCTTCGGCTTCCTGCTCATGGGGCAGGTGGCCCGCGGACGGCTGCGGCTGCGGGCGGGCGAGCACCACGACGTCAGCCCGGGCCCGGGTGAGCTGTTCCTCATCGACCCGCACACCCCGATGCGCATCAACTGGGAGGGCTTCAAGGCCGGGCTGGTCAAGCTGGACCTCGACGTCGTGCAGCGGGTGGCCGCCGAGACCACCGGCGACCCGAGCACCCGGGTGCGCTTCGGGCTGTGCCGAGCCGTCTCGGCCGAGCGGGCGCGGCACTGGCAGAACCTCGTCCGCTACGTCACCCACGACTTCTGCGGCAACGCGCTCGCCTACACCAGCCCGTTGATCTACGGTCAGACGATGCGGCTGCTGGCCGCCACGGTGCTCGAGACCTTCCCGAACACGACCATGGGCGTCACCGTCGACCGGCCGGGCGGCGCCGACGTGAGCGCGGTGCGGCGTGCGGTGGCCTACATCGAGGACCACGCGGCCGAGCCGATCGGCCTCGCCGAGATCGCCGCCGCCGCCCGGCTGGGCACCCGCACCGTGCAAGAGGCCTTCCGCAGGCACCTCGACACCACGCCGATCGGCTACCTGCGGCGGGTGCGGCTCGAGCGCGCTCACAACGACCTCGCCGCCGCCGACCCGGGCGCGGGCTCGACCGTCGCCGAGATCGCGGCGCGCTGGGGCTTCGCCCACCACGGTCGCTTCGCCGCGCTCTACCAGGACAGCTACGGCCGCTCGCCGAGCCAGACGCTGCGCGGCTAACCGCGCGACACCGCCATGAGGTGGCGGTAGCCCGCCGGGTCGACGCGTGCGTCGAGCAGGAACGGGCCGTGGCCCGCGGCGCGCAGCACCTTGCCCGCGTCCGCAGCGCTGTCGACGGCGGCCGACGGCACCCCGAGCGCCGCAGCGGCTCCGGCGAGGTCGACGGCCGAGTACCGCACGGCGGTCGCGTCGCCCTGGCCCGCGCCCTGCTTGATCGCGATCAGCGACAGGGTGGCGTCGTTGAACACGACCACCGTGACCGGCAGCGCGAGCCGGGCCACGGTCTCCAGCTCGGCGAGCACCATGCCGAGACCGCCGTCGCCGGTCAGGCACACCACCCGCGCGCCGGTGAGCGCGGCGCCGATCGCGGCAGGCAGCGCGTACCCCATCGTCGCGAGCCCGTTGGAGATCAGCAGGCCGCGCGGGCGGGTGACCGGCCAGAACGGGAGGGCGGCGAGCATGTGCGCGCCCGCGTCGACGGTGAGCAGCGCGTCGCCTGCCGCGGTGTGCACGGCCCGCACCAGGTCGACGGGGTGCAGCCCGCCTGCCGGGCCGTCGGCGAGGCGGGCGCGCACCGCGTCGAGGTGCCGTCGTCCCGCGTCGGACGGCCAGGCAGGCGCGCACTCCGCGAGCAGCGCGCGCAGGGCGGCCACCGGCGGTCCGGGCACGGCGACGGCCCCGTCGAAGTAGGCCGAGGGCGCGGCGTCGAGCAGGACCGTGGGCGCGGCCGTCGACCACGCGGCCGGGATCGGCTCCACGTCGTCGAGCCCCACCCCGATCACCAGGTCGGCCTGCTCCAGCAGCGGCCGTTCCAGCGCGGCGTTGGTGAACGGGCCTGCCCACTCGGCCGCCGTGGCGGACACCGTTCCGGTGGCCTGGTACGTGGTGAGCACCGGGATCCCCGCGAGGACGGCACGCAGCCCCGCGGCGTGCGCGACGGCCCCCAGCCCGAGCACCACGACCGGACGGCGGCAGCCCCGGGCGGTCGCGCACGCCGCCGCCAGCGCGCCCGGGTCGGACGGTTGCGCCCGCGGCGGGCGGGGCGGCCGGTCGCCCGGAAGGCTCGGGTCGTAGTCCAGGTGGACCGCGCCCGCGGGCGGCCCGAGGGCCAGCGCAGCGGCCGCGGCCACCGTGGCGGCCGCGTCGGTGTGCCCCACCACGCCGCTGAACCGGGTGACCGGGGCGGTGAACGCGCGCTGGTCGAGCCGCTGGTGGGCCACCCGTCGCCGCTGGTCGGCGGTGACGCAGTCGCTCACCAGCAGCAGCGGCGCCCGGTCGAGGGTGGCCTGGGCGAGCCCGTTGGCCGCGCTCGTCACGCCGGGCCCGCGCGTCACGACCGCGACCCCCGGCGTGCCCGTGAGCAGCCCGAACGCGCCCGCCATCACGCAGGCCGCCGTCTCGCCGTGGGCCAGGGTGAACGGGAGGTCGTGCGCAGCGCCGATCAGGTCCAGGTTCGGCCCGCCGCCCGGGAGCCCGAACAACCGTCGTACACCCGCTCGGCGCAGGCCCGCTGTCGCAGCTTCAGCCAGCTGGCGGGATCCCATCGCTTTACGCTACCGAAATGACGATCAAAGTAGCCCGTTTCCGCGACGTCGCCGACGGTCTGCAGCCCGGCCAGTTCACGGTCGGTAGTCGTGACGCGGTGGCCTCGCTCGCCCACCTCGACCCGATCTACAAGCAGCTGCTCGACGAGCCGGTCACGGCCACGATCGCCGTGAACGGCGGCGACGGGCTGCCGAACCTCACGCCGGTGTGGTTCGACTACGAGGGCGACCTGGTGCTGCTCAACCTGGCCACCCACCGCAAGAAGGTCGACTGGCTGCGCAAGGACCCGCACGCCACGTTCCTGCTGGTGAACCCGGCCAACGCCTACCACTGGCTGTCGCTCCGGTGCACGGTCGCGCGGGAGATCTCCGAGGACGATCCCGACGAGGGCCCGCGCGTCACCGCGCAGCTGGACAAGATCTGGACCAAGTACACCGGCAACGAGCCGCCGTACGGCCTGCGCGACCCCTCGATCGACGAGCGGCGGGTGCCGTTCGAGCTGTCCGTCGACCGGATCGCGACGTTCGGGCGGCCCTAGCTCCATGACCCGGGTAGCCGTGGTCGGCGGGTCGCTCGGCGGGCTCACCGCGGCGTTGGTGTTGGCCGACGTCGGCTGCGACGTGGCCGTCTACGAGCGGTCGTCGGCGGCGCTGGAAGCGCGGGGCGCGGGCATCGCGGTGCTCGACGAGACCGTGCGCTGGTTCGCCGAGCGCTCCGCCGTCGACCCCGACGAGCTGTGCAGCAGCACCCGGTTCATCCGGTTCCTGGACCCGGACGGCGCGGTGGTGCACGAGCGGGAGCACCGCTACCGGTTCTCCGCCTGGAACACGATCTACCGCGCGCTGCTCGCCGAGCTCCCGCCCGAGCGCTACCTCCTCGGGCGGGAGGTCGTCGGGTTCGCACCTGAGCGCGACGGCGTGGCCCTCGACCTGCGCTCGGGCCCGTCCACCCGGGCTGACCTGGTCGTCTGCGCCGACGGCATCGGGAGCACCGCGCGGGCGGACCTGCTGCCCGGGGTGACGCCCGCCTACGCCGGGTACGTCGCGTGGCGAGGCACCCTGCCCGAGGCCGCGCTGTCGGCGACCACGCACGCCGCGCTGCACGACGCGATCACCTACCAGGTGCTGCCCGACAGCCACATCCTCGTCTACCCCATCCCCGGGCCCGCGGGTCTCGGCGAGCGGTTGATGAACTTCGTCTGGTACCGCAACGTCGCGCCGGGCCCCGCGTTCGACGCGCTGATGACCGGCCGCGACGGCCGGGCCCGGCCGGTGACGCTGCCGCCCGGCGAGGTCGACGACCGCTTCGTCGCGGCGATGCGGGCCGAGGCGCGGGAGTGGCTCGCGCCGGTGGTGGCCGAGGTGGTCACGGGCGTGGCCGAGCCGTTCCTGCAGGCGGTGTTCGACATCGACGTGCCCCGCATGCGCAGCGGCCGGATCTGCCTCGTCGGCGACGCGGCGTTCGCGGTGCGGCCGCACGCCGCGGCGGGCACGGCCAAGGCCGCCGCCGACGGCTGGGAGCTGGCCGCGCAGGTCGCGGCCCACCCCGGCGACCTCGACGCGGCGCTCGCCGCCTGGGAGCAGCGCCAACTCGCGCTCGGGCGCGCGCTCCTGCAGCGCAACCGGGAGATCGGCGACGCGTCGCAGCGCCACGGCACCTTCCGCCCCGGCGACCCGGCGCTGATCTTCGGCCTACGCGGGCCGGGGAACTAGTGGAACGGCTTGTGCGGGATCGGGGCGTCGTTCGTCTGCTGCTCGAAGTCGACCCAGATCGCGTCGTCCTCGATCTTGCAGGCGTAGATCGGGATCGCGGTCACCGCCGGGATGCCGATCGGCTCGCCGGTGTGCAGGTCGAACCGGGAGTTGTGGGCCGGGCAGATGAGGGTGTCGTCGTCCTGCAGGTAGCCCTCGTTGAGCGGCTGCTGCTGGTGCGTGCAGGTGTTGTGGCACGCGACGGCCTCCTCGTCGGAGAGCCGGACCACGCAGATCGGCTCGCCGCCGAGCTCGACGACCATCATGTCGCCCTCTTCGAGCTGGTCGGTGTCCGCGACCGCTTCCCACGCCATGGCGTTCCTCCTCAGGTTGTCGCGCGCCTGCGCCCGGGCTGGGAGCCGCGGACCTCGATGAAGCCGTTGCGCACCCGCGACGGCAGCGCGGGCTGCGGGTGGTGCGCGGGCCCGCGCACGATGTGGCCGTCCCGCACGTCGAACTGCGACTCGTGCAGGGGACAGGTGACCACGCAGTCGACCACCGGCCCCCGCGACAGCAGCGCGCCCGCGTGGCTGCACACGTCGTCGATCGCGTGGACGGTCTCGCCCTCGCGGTAGAGCAGCACCTTGCGGCCCTCGACGTCGACGCCCTTGGGCTCGCGCTCGGGCAGGTCGTCGACGGCCACGGTCTTCACCCAGCGGGTGGGCCCGGTGTTGGTCGCCACCCGGTTGACCATCGCCCCGCGGCCCTGCACGAGGTGGCCGCCGACGAAGCCCGCGGCCGTGGTGACGGCCATGCTGGCCACCCCGAGCGTGCGGGCCGAGCCGCGGTGGCCGGAGAGGCGTGCGGCCAGCGACGCGCCCTGCAGGGCCGTGGCCGCGCCGTTGAGGAGACCGTGGAAGAGGCCGACGCGGCGGTCTTCGCCGTCGCTCACCGTCCAGTCCGCCACGCCGGTGACCGCCGTGGCCACCGCCGCCGCGAGCCCCGCCGCGCTGAGCGTGCCCGCCGCGTCCAGCTTGCCCTTGGTGGCGGTGTGGTCGCCGACCATGTCGAGCAGGAGCGAGCCGGACCAGAAGCCGATCGGGAGGTCGGAGAGGGCGGGGTGCAGCGCGTGCCCGGCCCACCGGCCGCCGTGCAGCAGTTCGACGGCGAGGTTGCCGCGGAACCGGTCGTAGACGGGCTGCACCGCGCCGGAGACGCTGTCGTTGAGCGATTCCAGCCACGGCCACTTGCCGACGGCAGCGAAGAACTCCTGATGCCAGGTGGTCATCCGGGAGGGCCTCGGCGTCGACACGATGCGGATCAGACCACGAGCCCCGAACGGTGAGAAGAACCCGGCTCAGGTTGAGACAGTTGGAGGGTCCTAGGCGACGAGCACCTCGGTGACGTAGGCGTCCACGCTCTGGCGGCCGATGGCGCGCGAGGCCGAGACGCGGTGGTGCCCGTCCTGGACGAAGTGCCGTCCGCCCACGCGGTACAGGCTCACCGGCGGCAGCGACTCACCCGAGCGCAGCGCCCTGGCGATCCCCAGCCAGCGCCGCTCGTCGACGGTCGGCCCCGGCCGGAAGCCGCAGTCGAAGTCCTGGATCTTGCCGACGCTGCCGACGATCGTGTCGAGGTCGACGGCCTGCAGCCCCAGGGTGTACTGCGCGGTGGCGCACCGGCCTCCGGTGGCGTCGGCGAACGACGTCAGCCTGGTGCAGTGGCCCGCGGTGAGGCCGAGCTTGCGCGCGAACCCCGACCACCGGCGCTGACGGCGGAGCCTGCGCAGGTCGTGCTCGGCGTCGACGGCGACGTAGCCGGTGTCCTGGGCGATCATGGCTTCCAGCCTCGGGGTAAGTGCCCCGGCTGCGCGTCGGGCGATCGCGCAGGGTCGCGCGGAGGGGCCCTTACCGGTAGGTGAGCAGCGCCGACCGCGGGCCCGCGAAGTGGGCGTGGTCGTTGAACGACAGGAGGTTCGCCCCGCTGCGGCCGACGGTCACGAGGGTGATCGCGCCGTTGACCGCCACCCGGTTGAGCGCGATGCCGGTGGCCGGGGGCGCGCCGAGGAGGCCCGCGGCGAGCGCGCCGATCACCCCGCCGGAGCTGACGACGACCGCGTCATGGCCCTTCGGCGCCCGCTCCGCCACGTCCTGCAGGGCGGCCAGCGCGTCGGCGGTGAAGGCCGCCCATCCACCGTCCCGCGTCCACGCCTCCAGGGCCTCGTCGAGGAGGCGCTGGAACGCCCGCGAGTCCTGGAGCGTGGGCTCGACCCGGGCCGGGTCGACGTAGCGGCGCAGGAGCGCGAGGTGGTCGAACTCGTCCCAGCGCTTGTCGGTGCGGCACGGGCCCGGGAAGCCGAGCAGGCGCGCGGTGTGCTGCTGGCGGCGCAAGGTGCCCGCGACGACCTCGGGCTCGCGCAGCCCACGCCGCCGGAGCTCGTCGCCGACGAGCGCGGACTGCTCCTCACCGGCCGCGGACAGCGCGTCGTAGTCGGCGGCGCCGAACGACGCCTGCCCGTGCCGGACGATCGCGACGAGCGGCACGGCTCAGCTGTGCACGTAGCGGCCCGGTGCGGGGTCGACGACGGGGTGTGCCTTGTTGCCGAGGCTCCGCGGCGCCTTCTTCTTGCCGCCGCCGTAGGGCTGGAACCACTCGGTCCAGGCTTCCCACCAGCTGCCCTGGTGCTTGGTGGCTTCGGCGAGCCACTTCTGCGGGTCGGGCCCGGGCGCGCCGCCCGTCCAGTAGTGGGCCTTGGGGTTGCCCGGCGGGTTGACCAGGCTGGCGATGTGCCCGGAGTAGCTGAGCACGAACGTGGACTCGCCGCCGAGCAGCTGGGTGGTGCGGTAGCAGCCCAGCCACGGGGTGAGGTGGTCCACCACGGCGCCGGTGACGAACGTCGGCGTCTTGATCGCGTCGAGCTGCATCGGGCTGCCGAGCACGGACAGGCCGCCGGGCTTGGTGAGCAGGTTGCCCTCGAAGATGTCGAGGAACTGGCCGTGCAGCGCCCCGGGCAGGTTGGTGCCGTCGGCGTTCCAGGCCAGGATGTCGAACGCGGGGGGCTTGTCGCCCATGAGGTAGTTGTTGACCCAGTAGTTGAACACCAGGTCGTCGGGCCGCATCCAGGTGAACGCGGCGCCCATCTGGCGGCTGGTGATGATGCCGGAACGCCGGGAGCGGGCCTTGGCGAAGCGCAGCAGCCCCGGCCCCTGGAAGGCGCTGATGGGGGCGCGTTCGCCGAAGTCGAGCAGGGTGACCGCGTAGGACATGCTGTGCACGCGGTCGTCGCCGATCGCGGCGAGGTGGTTGAGCAGGGTGGTGGTGATGATGCCGCCCGCGCAGAAGCCCATCACGTTGACGTCGGGGCTGCCGGAGATCTCGCGGGCGGCGTCGACGGCGGCGAGCACGCGGGTGGCGTAGGTGTCGAGGTCCCATTCGCCTTCGGCGGCGCTGGGGTTGCGCCAGGACAGCAGGAACACCTGGATGCCCTGGCTGGTGGCGTACTCGATGAAGCTGCGGCCGGGGCGCAGGTCGAGGAAGTAGAAGCGGCCGATCGGCGGCGGGATGATGACCAGCGGGCGCTGGTAGACCTGCTCGGTGCTGGGCTGGTACTGGATGAGCTCGCCGACCTCGTCGCGCTGGACGACGGCGCCCGGGGACAGGGCGAGGTCCTTGCCCACCTCGAAGGCGTCGCGCTCGACCATCGAGGGCATGCCGCCGTTGTTGCGCACGTCGCCGACGAAGTTGCGCACCCCGCGCACCAGGCTCTTGCCGCCGGTGTCGAACGCGCGCTTGATCGCGGCCGGGTTGGTGGCGAGGAAGTTGGTGGGGGCCAGGGCGCTGGTGAGGATGGTGGTGGCGAAGCGGGCCTGCTCGGCGCGGCGCTGGTTGTCCGTGCTATGGCCCAGCTCGCCGACCACGTTGCCGACGGCCTGTGCGGTGGCCAGGTAGCCGCGCTCGATGCGGGAGAAGATCGGGTTGCCCGACCAGGCCGGGTCGGTGAAGCGCCGGTCGCCCTTGCCCGGCTCGACCTCGGAGCGGCCCAGCGCGACGCGCACGAGCTCGCCGCCGAGCTTGGCGGCTTCGCGGGTGACGGTGCGCCCCTGGCCGAACGCGGCGGCCAGGCCGCTGATCGCGTCGCCGATCGACGGGACGCCGACCACCTCGCCGCCGTCGGGGGACTGGGCGTCGACCTGCTTCTCCGCAGTGCTCACCCGTCGAATATAAGCGAGGTCAAGGGCCCGGGCTTGTGTTCTTCGCCCTTGCGCGACGACGCCTGCGAGACTTGCCGGTCATGGGCCGTCTCAGCCGCAGGTTCCGGGGCGTGGTGCGCCGGGAGGCGCTCGACCTGTTGCACGGCGGCCCGCCCACCCTCGACCTGCTGCGCCCCGTCGGGCCCGCCGTGCCGTCGGACGCCCACGTGCAGCAGGTGCTCGACGTGTGCATGGGCGTGGGCGAGGTGCTGCTGGCCAGCGGTGAGCCCGCGGAGGAGACCACCGAGACGATGCACCGCATGGCGGCGGCCCTCGGGCTGGCCACCGTGGACGTCGACATTACGTTCAACTCGATCACCATGTGCTGCCACCGCGGCATGGTCGCCGCGCCGCTGACGACCATGCGGATCGTCCGCTACCGCACCACCGACCTCACCCGGATGGCCGCGGTGGCCGGGATCGTCGCGCGGGTGGAGCGCCACGGGCTGTCCGTGCACCGGGCCGCGGAGGAGCTGGCCGAAGCCGTCGCGGCCAACCACCCGTACCCGCGCTGGGCGGCGACGTTGGGCTGGGCCGGGCAGGCAGGCGCGGTGGCGGTGCTGCTGGGCGGGGGGCCGACGATCGCGGCCACCGCGTTCGCGGTCACCGCGCTGATCGACCGGCTCGGACGGCTGCTCGGCCGGTTCGGCGTCGCCCCGTTCTTCCTGCAGATGATCGGGGCCCTGGTCGCCACGGTGTCGACGCTCGCGTTGTTCGGCGTCGGCGCGCTGCCCGCGGGCACCCAGCCGTCGCTGGTCATCGCGGCGGGCATCACGGTGCTGCTCTCCGGGCTGTCGGTGGTCGGCAGCGTGCAGGACGCGATCTCCGGCTACTACGTCACCGCCGCGGGCCGGGCGGCCGAGGTCGCGCTGCTGTCCGCGGGGCTGCTCGCCGGGGTGGTCCTCGGGTTGAAGCTGGGCGCCGCCTTCTCGCTCAACCTGGACCCGGCCGAGCCGGTGTCGGCCGACCTCGGCCAGTTCTGGGTGTGCATCTTCGCCGCGGCGACCGCCGCGGGCATGTACGCCCTGGCCACCTACGCCCCCCTCCGCTCGCTGCTCGCGGCGGGCCTCGCGGGCGGCATCGGGTGGTCGGTGTACGGCGCGCTCACGCTGTACGCGCACCTGGGGCCGGTCGTGTCGACCGGGGTGGCCGCCACCTTCGTGGGCATCGCCACCGGCGCCGCGCGGCGCGGCACCGGCGTGCACTCGCACGTGATCGTGCTGGCCGGGATCATCCCGCTCCTGCCCGGCCTCACCGCGTACCGCGGCTTCTACCAGCTGGCCGTGCAGGGCGTGGTGGACGGCCTCGTCACGGTGCTGCTGGCGCTGGCCATCGGGCTCGCGCTGGCCGCGGGCGTGGCCCTGGGCAACTTCGTCGCCCGTCCGCGGGTCACCCGCCCCGTGGTGCAACCGGACTAGGGGGTCGGGCCAGCCACATCCCGGCCGCGACGAGCGCCGCCGCCACGAACAGGGCGACCGAGAGCGGCTCGCCGAGCAGGGCGACGGCGCCCGCTGCGGTGAGGATGGGGATCACCAGCTGGACCGTGCCCGCGGTCGTCGCCGACATCGAGCGTTGGCACGCGTACCAGGCGATGTAGGCCAGGGCCGTCGGCACCGCGCCCATCGCCGCCGCCCAGGCCAGCCCGGCCGCCGTCACGTGCAGGCCTGCCGCCACGCCGACCGCGGCAGGCCCGAGCGCCACGGCGGTGACCAGCACGAACGCCCCGGTCGTCGCCGCGCGCGGATCCGCGCCACGGCCCGCCGCCGTGTAGAGGCCCCAGGTGATCCCGGTCGCCGTCAGCAGCACGACGCCCAGCACCGTGACGACGCCGCCCGCCGCCACCGCCAGCACGGCCACCCCGGCCAGCGCGACCGCCGCGCCGACCAGCCGCCGCGGCCCCACCGCCATGCCGGTGAACCGGTCGTAGCCGATGAGCGTGACCAGCACCGCGCAGTAGAAGACGACCGTGCCCGCCGCCGCCCCGATGAACAGGTAGCCGTAGCAGATGCACACGGTGTAGATGCCCAGCCACAGCGCGGGCAGCAGGTGCGCGCGCCGCACCAGCGTGCGTTCACCGCGCCCGAGCGCGACCGCGACCAACACGGCCGCGCCCGCCGCGAAGCGCATCGCGCCGAGCAGCCCGGCGTCCAGCAGGCCGCGCGCGACGACGAAACGGGTGATCAGCGAGTTGGCGGCGAACGAGACCACCACGAACGGCAGGAGGAGCGCCAGCTTCCTCACGCGGTGCGGGGGTGGGAGATGCGGTGCACCGTCCACCCCAGCGCGACCAGGCTGACGACCGCGACGATCGCCGTGCCGATCAGCGACTTCTGGCTGTCCCACGCCGTGTGCAGGGCGACGGCCGCCGCGAACGCGCCCACGAAGCCGCCCACGCGGCGCCCGCTCCAGCCCGCCTCGGCGGCGGCGTACAGGGCGGTGGCGGAGATGCCGGTCCACGCCATGTGCCCGGCCGGGCTCATGATGCCGCGCAGGAGCAGCACGTCGACCGTGTCGGTGATGCTGCCCT
>DATAOO010000325.1:0-13913 GCA_036265695.1 Pseudonocardia sp.
CCTGCGCGCTGACGGCGTCGAACACGTCGGCCTGGTACGCCGGGTAGGTCGGGTACTCGCCCGTGGGCTTGGCGGCGACGTCGGCCAGCTGCTGCTGGGCCACGCACAGGCTGCGGATGAACGGCTTCGCCGCCTCCAGGCCCTGCGCCACGACGGCCTCGGTGGGCGCCTGCGCGCCGCCCGCGACCAGCTCGATGGTCTCGGTGGTGGCCTCGGCCTCCACCATCATGATCGCGACGTCGTCACCGACGACGCGGCCTGCGACGACCATGTCGAACACGGCCCGCTGCAGGTCCTCGTACTGGGGGAACGCCACCCACTGGCCCTCGATGAGGGCCACGCGCACGCCGCCGATCGGGCCGCTGAACGGCAGGCCCGAGAGCTGGGTGGACGCGGACGCGGCGTTGATCGCCAGCGCGTCGTAGGGGTCCTGCGGGTCGAGCGACAGCACCGTGACGACGATCTGGATCTCGTTGCGCAGGCCGTCGACGAACGACGGGCGCAGCGGCCGGTCGATCAGGCGGCAGGTGAGGATCGCGTCGGTGCCCGGGCGGCCTTCGCGGCGGAAGAACGAGCCGGGGATCTTGCCGATCGCGTACATCCGCTCCTCGACGTCCACCGTGAGGGGGAAGAAGTCGAAGTGCTCCTTGGGCTGCTTGGACGCCGTGGTGGCGGACAGCAGCATGGTGTCGTCGTCGAGGTAGGCGACGACGGACCCGGCGGCCTGGCGCGCGAGGCGCCCGGTCTCGAACCGGATCGTGCGGGTGCCGAAACTGCCGTTGTCGATGACGGCCGTCGTTTCGTGCACGTTCTCTTCGGGGTTGGTCATGTGTCCTTCTCGTGACGGGCCCCGTCCCGCCGGCGCAGCCGGTCTTCGATCGAAGCCCCCGGGAAGCGTGTCCCGGGAGCCACTACCGAGGACCGGCGACGTCATGGCCGGCGGCGGGCCTCCTCCTGTTGTGTGATGCGGCCCGGCCCACGCGTGGTGGACCGGGCCGAGGCGTCACCGGCGGATGCCGAGCCGCTCGATGAGGGAGCGGTAGCGCGCGACGTCGACCTCGCGCAGGTACTTCAGCAGGCGGCGGCGCCGCCCGACGAGCAGCAGCAGGCCACGACGGCTGTGGTGGTCGTGCTTGTGCATCTTCAGGTGCTCGGTGAGGTCGCTGATGCGCTTGGTCAAGAGCGCGATCTGCGCCTCGGGCGAGCCGGTGTCACCCTCGTGGGTGCCGTACTCGTCCAGGATGGTCTTCTTCTGTGCGGCGTCGAGTGCCACGTGCTCCTCTTCCTTCTGCTGTGCCGTGCGGCCCCGCCTGAACTGGTACTGGAACGGCGGGGGAGACGGTCGCGGCCGCCACGGACTGCAGCCGGACCCGAGACTCCACGTTACCAGCCAGGACGACAGCCACGGCGCTCAGGCCGCGCCGTCGGTGCGGGCCGCCTGTCGCAGCACCTCCGCGACCTCCGGGAACGTGGTGCGCAGGGCCGCGGCGGCCGCGGCGAGCCGCCCGGGCTCGGCGACGCCGCGCAACACCTCGGCCGCCGTGGGCCGGGTCGGGCCGGTCCAGTGCCACTGCATCCGCGCGATGTCGGCGAGGAGCTTCTCGACCGCCCGCGGATCCCGGGCGGTGACCTGCGCCGCCCGGCCCCGGTCGAGCGCCCGCAACCGGGCGAGCACGGCCGGATCCCCGATCTTGACGCGGCGGCCGCTGACGAGCTGGCTCAGCATGGCCGGGCTGATCCCCAACACGCGCGCGAGCCGGGCCTGCGAGACACCGAGCCGCGCCGTGAGCCTGCGCACCCGGTCACCCAGCGGCGCGCCGTACAGCTCGCACTGCCGCACCCGGTTTGCCCGAACCGCCTCCGCCATGGCCCGATGTTGGCAGCCGGTCCCAGGCCGCCGCGGGCGTTTGGGAAAAGATCATGGACCGAGCAGCGCGCGGGTGCGGTCCACGTCGGCGCGGATCTGGGCCAGCAGCGCGTCGATGTCGTCGTAGCGCTCCTGGCCGCGCAGCCAGTGCTCGACGTCGACGCCCACGTCGAACCCGTAGAAGTCCTCGTCGACGTCGAGCACGTACACCTCTAGGGTGCGCTCCCGGCCGGAGAAGGTCGGGTTGGTGCCCACGGAGATCGCCGACGGCAGCCGTCGCTCGCCGATGACGAAGTGCCCGGCGTAGACGCCGTCGGCGGGCAGCGCCGTCCACGCCGCAGTGGCGATGTTGGCCGTGGGGAACCCCAGGTCGCGGCCCCGGTGGTCGCCGTGCACGACCACGCCCTCGACGCGGTGCGGGCGGCCGAGGGCGGCAGCCGCCGCGGCTACGTCCCCCGCGTCGATGCAGGAGCGGATGTAGGTCGAGGACACCGTCACGCCGTCGTCGGTCATCAGGTCGAGGCCCTCGACGCCGAACCCGAACCGCCCACCCAGCTCGGTGAGCAGCCCGACGTTGCCCGCCGCCTTGTGCCCGAAGGTGAAGTTCCGCCCGACCACGACCTCGGCCGCGTGCAGCCGGTCCACCAGCACCTCGTAGGCGAATGCGTTGGCCGCCATGTGCTGCAGCTCCGGGGTGAAGGGCAGCACGCAGAACGCGTCGATCCCCTGCTCGGCGACCAGCTCGGCGCGACGGCGGAGGCTGGTCAGCCGGGCCGGGTGGCGGCCCGGTCGGATGATCTCCGCGGGGTGCGGGTCGAACGTGACCAGCACCGAGGGCAGCCCGCGTGCCCGCCCCCGCTCGACCGTCCGACTGATCAGCTTCTGGTGCCCGCGGTGCACGCCGTCGAACACGCCTACCGTCACGATGCTGCGGCCCCAACCCGTCGGTACGGCCTCCAAACCCCGCCAACGTTGCACGCCGGGGAGCCTACGCAGAGCGCCGTTGTGAACCTCGTCCCAGGCCCGTGCCGCCGGGGTTCGCGGGTGTCACGCTGTGCGCATCAGCACCTGACGACCCGGGGACCCACCGAGGCCTCGAGGGAGGACGGACGACGATGTCTGAAGTTGATGCCCCTTACCGCGCGACCGCGAAGCCCAAGCGCACGCGGATCCACCACCTGCGGGAGATGAAGGAGCGCGGAGAGCGGTGGCCGATGCTCACCGCCTACGACCACTACTCCGCCCAGATCTTCGACGAGGCGGGCATCCCCGTGCTACTGGTCGGGGATTCCGCGGGCAACAACGTCTACGGCTACGACAACACGATCCCGGTGACGGTCGACGAGCTGATGCCGCTGGTCAAGGCCGTCGTACGCGGGGCGGCGACGGCGCTGGTGGTGGCCGACCTGCCGTTCGGCAGCTACCAGGTGAGCCCCGAGCAGGCCCTCACCACCGCCATCCGGTTCATGAAGGAGGCAGGGGCGCACGCCGTGAAGCTGGAGGGTGGGGCGCGGTTCGCGCCGCACGTCGAGGCCATGGTGGCGGCGGGCATCCCGGTGATGGCGCACCTGGGCTTCACCCCGCAGTCGGAGCACGCGCTGGGCGGTTTCCGCATCCAGGGCCGCGGCGACGCGGGCGAGCGGCTCATCGAGGACGCGCTCGCCATGCAGGCGGCGGGGGCGTTCGCCGTGGTGCTGGAGATGGTGCCCGCGGACGTGGCCAAGCGCGTGACGGGCGAGCTCGTGATCCCGACGATCGGCATCGGCGCGGGCCCGGACACCGACGCCCAGGTGCTGGTGTGGTCGGACATGGCGGGCATGAACCGGGGCCGCAAGCCGAAGTTCGTGAAGCAGTACGCCGACCTCGGCGAGATCCTGCTCGGCGCCGCCCGCGCCTACGCCGACGAGGTGCGGGCGGGCGCGTACCCGGACGCGGAGCACTCCTACAGCTAGGGAGATCGCCGCGGGCGCGACGCGACGGCCCTCAGCGGGGCGCGGGCGTCGCGCTCGCGGCGATCACCTCGGCCACCGATGCGCCGCGGGCGTGGGCCGCGAGCATCGCGGACGCGGCGCACTCGCGGCGGGCCCACCGTGCCCGCAACCCGGCCATCCGGGCCAGGTCGGCGGGGCGGTCGGCCAGCGCGGCATCGGCGGCGGTGAGCAGCGCGCCGGTCTCGCGGTGCACGGCGTCGTCGGCGAGGCCCACCGTCGCGACGTGCCGGTGCGCCGCCGCGTCCGGGGTGGTGCGCCGTCCGGGCAGGGTCTGGTCGAGGACCAGGCCGGTGAGCAGGCTGAGCAGCTCGCCGTAGAGGGTGAGGTCGCCGATCGCGTCGAACGCCTTGAACTCCAGCCTGCCGATCTCGGCGGGCAGCCGCGCGGGCTGGGTGAGCGACGGGTCGGAGGCGATCTGCACGGCGTCCGGGCCGAGGAACGCCAGCGCGGCGGGTCGGGCGCCCGTGCGCAGGTGGGTGCGCGCCGAGAGCCCGCCCCATGGGGCGCCGTCGCGGAACGGGGAGGAGAACGACAGCGGCACGAGCCACGGGCTGTAGTGGGTGAGCTTGCGGGCAGTGTCGATCAAGTCGAGCACGTCGAGGCCGTCGGCGGACAGGTTGAGGTCGGGCCCGTAGGTGACCATGTGCAGGTGCGCGGTGCGCTCCTCCGGCGAGCCGATGCGGTGCGCCCGTTCCCACTCCCCCAGTGGCGGGTCGATCACGTACTCGGAGCGCAGCGGGTTGAACCCGATGGCACACGTCGCTAGCCCGCGCGGCCACAGCTCGGCGGTCAGTAGGTCGACGTCGGCGCCCAGCGCGGTGACGGCGGCCTCGACCGAGTCGTGGATGCGGGTACGGACCTCGAGGCCCTTGGGATCGCAGCGCACGAGCTCGCCCGCGTCGTCGAAGCGCTCGTAGCCCTCGACGTACCAGCGCTTGCGCTTGATGCCCTGGTCGCCGACCCGCAGGTCGGGGTAGTCGGCGGGATCCTCGGGCAGGGCGTCGACCACGGCCTGCAGCTCGCCGAACCCGAGGTCGGTGAAGTCGGCGAACGCCGGGACCTCTCCGCCGCGCAGGATCGCGAGCTCGTGCTCGATGCCGTACCGGAAGCGCACGCCCGAAGCCTAGGTAACCCTTACCGCGCCCGGAACGTGATGCGGCCGGTCGCCGGATCCGCTTCGACCAGCTCCACCCGCACGATCCCGCCCGCCCGCGCGACCCCGGTGCACCGGGCCAGCACGGGCGGCTCGGCGACGAACACCTCGCCGGGCTCGTTCTCCGGCCCGGACGCCCGCAGCACGACCGCGTCGAACTCCGCTCCGACGCGTGACGCCAACAGCGCGGCCTCGGTGCGGTCCACGCAGGCCCGCTCCACCTTGGCCGCCAGCGCGTCGGACTCCGCCATCACCGACGGCAGCGTCGGCAGGGCGGCGGCCAGCCACTCCGGCAGCGCGACGCCCGCGGTGAGGGCGAGGCAGACCTCCGTCCCGAACCGGTCGACGAGCCGCCGCAGCGGGGCGGTGACGTGCGCGTACGGCGCGCCGATGCCGCCGTGCCCGGGGTCTGCGGGCGGCGCCGTGCCCGCCGACCGGTCGAACGCGGCGTAGCCCGCGCCCCGCAACAGCGTGCTGGCCGCCCGCCGCAGCGCGAGCGCGGGTCCGGTGTCGAGCGGCAGGCCGGACAGCACCTGCGCGGCGGTGGCGCCGTCGGGCCAGGCGATGCCGAGCGTCACGGCCGTGCGCTTCAACTGCTCCACGGCCGACGGCTCGGGCGCGGGCAGCGTGCGCAGCACCCCGACCCCCGCGTCGAGCATGATCGCCGCCGCCGCGGTGCCCGTGAGCAGCGACATCTCCGCGTTCCAGGTCTCGACGGGCGGCCGCTGCCGGATGCGGGTGGTCCAGCCGCCCGCGCCGTCGGGCACGACCTCCTGGTCGGGCAGCTCCAGCTCGATCGCGCCGCGGGCGACGGCGCGGGCCCGCCGCAGCGCGCCCAGCTCGGGGAGCGCCGCGAGGGCGGGGTGCGGGTGCCCGGCGTCGATGTCGGCCTGCACGCTCGCGTAGTCCAGCCGGGCCCGGGAGCGCACGGTGGCCCGGCGCACGTCGACGGCCGTCCGCTCGCCCGTCGCGTCGAGGTCGATCGTCCAGAGCGCGGCCGGGCGCGGGCCGTCCGGGAGCAGGCTGGACGCGCCCTCGGAGAGCACGGGCGGGTGCAGGGGCACCGAGCCGTCGGGCAGGTAGACGGTCTGGCCGCGCCTGCGCACCTCGCCGTCGATGGCGCCGCCGGGCGCGACGACCGCGCCGAGGTCGGCGATCGCGTAGTGGACCCGGAACCCGTCGCCGCGGCGGGTGATGCCCAGCGCCTGGTCGAGGTCCTTGGCGCCCGGCGGGTCGATGGTGACCAGCTCGATGTCGGTGGCGTCGACCCGGCCGTCTCCCGCCGCCACGCGGGCGGCCGCGTCCGCCGCCTCGGCCAGCACCGCCGCCGGGAAGCCCGTGGGCAGCGCGAACTCGGCCCGGACGGCGGCGAAGTCGGGGACCGTCCCAGAACCCGACGTCAGAGCCATGGCGGCAGCGTAGGCAGCTTGCGGGCGCCGTCGGCGCGCAGTGGCTTGCCCTTGGACCGGCCCAGCAGCCACGCGGCCAGCTCGGGCGCCGGGCCGGTGACCACCACGGCCGGGCCCTCCCCGATCTGCCAGGCGCGATCCCCGTCGACGAGCCGCAGCACCGGGCATTCCGGCTTGCGGCCCATCGCCTCGCAGGCGTCCACGAGCAGGGCGTCGATCATCGGCCTGGGCATGTCGGCGAAATCGGCGCCCGCGTCGAGGTCCACGGAGTGGATCCACATCTCGCGGGCCCGGATCCACGGCACCGCCGATGCCCGGATCACCCGGCCCTGCACGTTCGTGACCAGCGCCGCCCAGGCCGCCTCCGGCAGGTCGCGCACGACGGTGGCCAGCCGGTCGGAGGAGGCGAGGACGTCCTCGCGGATCTCGTTGGGCGAGCGGACGGCGCCCTTCTCGATGTCCGCGACCCGCGCCTCCGCGCTGGCGTAGGCGGGGGTGACGACCCCGGTGCGCGCCCACAGCAGCAGGTTGATCATGCCGTCGGCGTTGCGGGCCAGGTGGGTCAGCACGTGGGCGCGGCTCCAGCCGGGCAGCAGCGACGGCGCGCGGAACGCGTCGTCGCCGAGCCTGCTCATGAGGCCGCGCAGGTGTGCGGCGCCGTCGGCGGCCCAGGCGAGCGAGTCGGTGACGGCGGGCGGGGACTTCCCCGTCACCGCTTCTCCGCCCGGCAGGTGTTGCGCAGCTCGCCGACGCCCGCGACCGACGTGACGACCGTGATGCCGTCGGTGAGGTAGCGCGGGGGCTTGCGGGCGTGCCCGACCCCGCCGGGCGTGCCGGTGGCGATGACGTCGCCGGGGTTCAGCGTGACGATCTGCGAGAGGTAGACGATCAGCTCGACCGGCCCGAACACGAGCTGATCGGTCGAGGAGCTCTGCACGGTCTCGCCGTCGAGCGTGGTGCCGATCGCCCAGCCGCCCGCGGGCAGCTCGTCCGGGGTGACCAGGTGCGGGCCCAGTGGCGTGGAGTGCTCGAACGTCTTGCCCTGGAGGAACTGCTTGGTGCGGTTCTGGAAGTCGCGCACGCTCACGTCGTTCATCACCGTGTAGCCCGCGATCGCCGCCTCCGCCGCGGCCGCGTCGGCGTGCCGCACGGGGGTGCCGATCACGACGGTGAGCTCGGCCTCCCAGTCGACCTTGTCGGAGACGCTGGGCAGCACGATGTCGTCGTGGGCGCCGACCAGCGCGGGCGCGAACTTGGCGAACACGGTGGGGTACTCGGGCAGCTCGTTGCCCATCTCCAGCACGTGGTCGCGGTAGTTCAACCCCACGCAGATGATCTTCTCGGGGGCCGGGACGAGCGGGGCGTAGTCCACGGAGTCGAGCGCGTGCGAGGGCCCGGCCGCCGCCTCCGCCCGCGCACGCCAGTCGGCGTGGGTGAGCAGCGCGCGGACGTCCGCGTCGCCCGTCTCCACGGCCGCCCCGTCGTCCACGCGGACGGCGCGGTGGCCTGCCGCGGTGCGGATCGTCGCCAGCCTCATCGGATCTCCTCACGTGCGGTCACGCTCGCAGTCTTGCGTGACCGCACGTGAGTTTCCATACGGGGGACTACAGAGCCGCGTACAGCGCCTGCTCGTAGTTGTTGTAGAGCGCGAAGGCCTCCGGCGTGACGAACGGCAGGAAGTTGGAGTAGATCGACGCGCAGATGCCGGTGGTGCGGTCCACCCAGAAGTGCGTGTTGCACAGCCCGGCCCACGCGCCGCTGCCCGCGCGCCGCATCCCGGGCAGGTCCTCGGTGTTGAGCAGCAGCCCGTAGCCCCACTTCCAGCCCGGACCGGCGTTGAACTCGTGAGTGGCCGACGGGTCGGCCGTCGGGATGTGGGGCGGGAAGTCGAGCTCGCCGATCTGGTTGGTGAACGCCGCGTCCACCGTGTCGGACGCCAGGATCCGGACTCCGTCCAGCTCGCCGCCGCGCAGGAGGGCCCGCTCGAACTTGATGTAGTCGTTGGGCGTGGAGTACAGCCCGTGCCCGCCCGCGTAGTACTCCGGGCTCTGGTTCAGCTCGATGCCGCTGTCGACCCAGGCGCCGTCGACCTTCGCCTGCACCGGCGTGAGCCCGCCGTCCTTCCACGCCTCGGCGATCTGGAAGGCGGTCTCGTCCATGCCGAGCGGCCCGGTGATGCCGTCCTTGATCGCGACGTCCAGCGCGACACCGCCCGCGGCCTCCACGACCTTGCCCAGCCAGTCGGTGTTGATCCCGTAGACGTAGGTGGTGCCGGGGTCGGCGAGCAGCGGGGCCGTGAACACCACGTTCGTGCCGGACAGCACGTTCGGGGTGCTGGTGACGGCCTCCCATTTGGCCAGGTTCTCGTCGAAGAACCAGTAGCCCAGCCCGGTGGTGTGGGTGACGAGCTGCTTGACGGTGGCCCGGCTGGCCGGGGCGCGCAGGCGCGGGGTGTCGCCGTCGAAGCCCTCGAGCACCTGGACGTCGGCGAACTCGGGGCAGTAGCTGTCGACGGGCGCGTCGAGGTCGAGCCTGCCCTTCTCGACCTCTTGCAGCGCGGCGACGGTGGCGACCATCTTCGTCATCGACATGATGCGGAAGTGGGTGTCGGGCGAGATCGGGTCGTCGCTGTCGGTCGACCGCGCGCCCGCGGCCCCGCGGTAGATCACACCGTCGCGGTCCGCGGCGATCGCCACGACGTTCGGTACGTCGCCGCGCTCGACCGCGACTCGCAGGACCTCGTCGATGGACACAGGGTCGATGCTCACGGGCGCTCCTCGCGGTCGGTTTGGTTGATCCACCACTCGTCATAGCCCACCGACGGGCCGAGCGCCCCACCCGACCGGGTAGGTACCGGGTAGCCGTTCGGTAAGGAAAGGCCTATCGCTACTCACCGGTAGGTAGCCCGCGGGCAGCTCCCGCCGCAGCGCCGCGTCCCCCACTCTCGGCAGCGACGCCGAGAAGGGGGACGAGATGGACGAGAAGACGCTCAGGTGGGTTCCGGGGAGGGCGGCCGTCACGGTGGCGCTCGCCGCGCTCGCGACCGCGCTGCTCGTGATCGGGTTCGCGCTCGTCGCGGCCGCCCCGGCGACGGCCGCGAGCTTCCTGGTCGTGCGCTAGATCTCGCCGCCTTCGGCCGCGTCCGAGCCCGCCTCCCGGACCGGGAGCGTGGCGAACACCGCAGGGGGCTCGCGCCACGGGTCGGCCGCGCCCGCCTGGATGGCCCGCCACACCCGCTCCGACGTGCACGGCATGTCGACGTGCCGCACCCCGACCGGGCGGAGCGCGTCGACTACCGCGTTCTGCACCGCGGGCGCGGAGCCGACCGTGGCCGACTCGCCGATCCCCTTGGCGCCCAACGGGTTCATCGGCGTCGGCGTCTCGGTGTTGTGCGGCTCGAACCAGAACAGGTCCGCCGCGGTGGGCATCCGGTAGTCGGCGAGCGTGGCCGTGAGCGGCTGCCCGTCGGCGTCGAAGAGGACCTCCTCGTACAGCGCCTGCGCTATGCCCTGGGCGAGGCCGCCGTGTTGCTGGCCTGCGACGAGCAACGGGTTGAGGATGCGCCCGCAGTCGTCCACGGCGATGTGCCGCCGCGGCGTGACGCGCCCGGTCTCGGTGTCGACCTCCACCACCGACACGTGCGCGCCGAACGGGAAGGTGGCGCCGTCCTGGTGGAAGTCCAGGCCCGCGTGCAGTTCGTCGCCGTGGCTCGCGACCTGCGCCCAGGTGACGGTCGCCGTCGGGACGCCGCTCACGCCGAACTCGCCGTCGTCGGTGAGCGCGACGTCGTCGACGGCCGCCTCCAACAGCTCCGCCGCCCGACGGCGGGCCTGCTCCAGCACGTCGTCGGCCGCGACGAGCACGGCGTTGCCGCCCATCTGCAGCGACCGCGAGCCGCCGGTGCCCGAGCCGCGGGGCACGACCGCGGTGTCGGACTGGACGAAGCGGATCTTGTCGAACGGGATGCCGAGGCGGTCGCTCGCGAGCGTGGCGAACGCGGTGGCGTGCCCCTGGCCATGCGCGGACGTGCCCGCGGCGATCGTCGCCGAGCCGTCGGCGTGCACGGTGACCGCGCCGTACTCGCTGCCGCCGCCCCCCGCCGTGATCTCGACGTAGACGCTGATCCCGATGCCGAGCTGCACGGGGTCCTGCGCCTCACGACGGGTGCGCTGCTCCTCGCGGAGCTTGTCGTAGTCGGCGATGCGCAGGGCCTCGCGCAGCGGGAGGTCGTAGTCGCCGACGTCGTAGCGCGCGCCGGTCAACGTCGTGAGCGGGAACGACGCCGGGTCGAGGAAGTTGCGCCGCCGCAGCTCGGCCGGGTCGATGCCGAGCTCGGCGGCGGCCAGGTCGAGCACGCGCTCCAGGTAGGCGGTGGCCTCCGGGCGGCCCGCGCCCCGGAACGCGCCCATCGGCGTGGTGTTGGTGAGCGCCACCGCGCCGTCGAAAGCGATCTTCGGGATGTCGTAGACGCCCTGGCTCATCACGAAGGTGGGGCCGAGCGTGAGCGCGCCGCCGAAGCCCGCGTAGGCGCCAGCGTCGCCGACGACCCGCGCCCGCAGGCCGGTGATCCGCCCTTCCCGGGTGAGGCCCAGCTCGTAGTAGGCGATCTGGCCGCGCCCGTGGGGCATCGAGACGAGGTTCTCCGAGCGGGACTCGACCCAGCTGACCGGCCGCCCCAGCGCGCGGGCCACGCCGATCGCCACGGTGTGCTCGGCCAGCACCCCGGCCTTCCCGCCGAAGCCGCCGCCGACGTGCGGGGTGATCACGCGGATGCGCTCGGCGTCGAGGCCGAGGATCTGCGCCGCCTGGCTGCGGAAGCCGTGCGGCATCTGGGTGGAGACCCAGACGGTCAGCTCGTCGTCGCGGCCCTCGTAGCCGCCCGGCAGCACCGCGATCGCGTTGCCCTCCAGGGAGAGCACCGCCACCCGTTGGTTGACCATCCGGGCGCGGACGACGACCTCGGCGTCGGCCAGCGCGTCCTCGGCGTCCTCGGGTGCGCTGCGCTGGCCTGCGGCGAGGTTGTCGCGGCCCTCGAACTGCGCGGGGGCCCCGTCGTCGAACGCGGCCTCCATGTCGGTGACGGCGGGCAGCGGGTCGTAGTCCACCTCCACCAGCTCGACGGCGTCGACCGCGGCGGCCTTCGTCTCCCCGACGACCACGGCCACGGCCTCGCCCACGAAGCGGACGCGGTCGGTGGCCAGCGGCGGGCGCGGCAGCTCCGGGTTGAGCACGAACAGGCCGTGGTGAGCGGGCAGGTCGAGGTCGGCGGCCGTGTAGACGGCGACGACGCCCGGCGACGCGGCGGCCGCGGCGGTGTCGATCCCGGTGATCCGGCCGTGGGCCAACGGGGAGCGGACGAAGGCGAGGTGCAGCAGGCCGGGCAGCGCGAGGTTGCCGACGTAGGTGCTCGCCCCGGTGATCAGGTCGCGGTCCTCCACGCGGCGGACGGCGGTACCCAAGATCGATCCAGGCATGTGTCCAGCCTACGTCTGTCGGGTACTCAGTGAACGAGACAGTGAGCGTCCGACGACCGATAGGAAGAACATCGTGGTGGCCGAGAAGCAGATTTCGACCGAGGCGTCGCCGGGACCGATGCCCGGCGGGTGGCAGGCCCGCATCCTCGAGCGGGGCATCGAGCGCGCACTGCGCACGCAGCAGCCGTTGGTCTCTGCCCGCATCGCCGCGATCCGCCGCAAGCGGCCGCAGGCCTCCCCCGCCGAGGTCATCGAGTCGCTGGGCCGCAGCCTCAAGATCGCCGTGTCGGTCACGGGCGGCGTCGGCGGCGCGATCGCCGTGGTGCCCGCGCTCGGCACCGTCGCGTCGTTGGCCACCGCGAGCGCCGAGGCGATCGCCGCGCTCGACGCCGCCGTGCTCTACACCCTCGCCGTCGCCGAGGTGCACGCGCTCCCGACCGAGACCCCCGAACGCCGCCGGGCCCTCGTCCTGAGCGTGATGACCGGTGAGAGCGGCCAGGCGGCTCTGCGCAAGTTCACCGGCAAGTCCGGCGACTGGGCGGGCGACCTCACCAACGCGCTGCCGCTGGCCAAGCTCGGGCCCCTGAACCTCACGCTCACCAGGTGGTTCATCAAGCGCTTCGTGATCCGGCAGAGCGTGCTCGCGCTCGGCAGGGCACTGCCGCTCGGCATCGGGCTCGTCATCGGCGCCGTCGGCAACCTCGTGATCGCCCGCGCCGTCATCCGGTCGGCCGAACGGGCCTTCGGTCCGCCGCCCGCGCAGTGGCCTGGCGCGGCCGCCGCGGTCCCGGCGGCGCCCCGGCCGCAGGTAGCGGTCGAGTCCTGACCCATCAGGCGCGGGACCGGCGCCACCGGCGCATGCCGTAGCTCGCCAGCGGTCCGACGATGCTACCCACCGTGGAGCCCACGATCACGTCGCCGGGGTAGTGCACGCCGGTGTGCACCCGCGAGTAGGCGACGAGCGTGGCCAGCGTCTGGATCGGACCTGCCACCGGTGGCCAGGTGTTGGCGATGGCCGTCGCGAAGGCGAACGCCGACCCCGAGTGGCCGGAGGGGAACGAGGTCGAATCGGGCATCTCCACCTGCCGTGACTCGGGCACGCGGTCGCCCGCCCGGTTCGGCCTGCGGCGCCCGCCCAACGGCTTCAGCCCCAGGTTGACCACGGCCGACGTGACCGCGATCGCCGCCAGCCCGTCGGCGGCGGCGCGCCTGCCGGACGTCCCGGTGGAGGCCAGCCCGGCGGCGATCGCCACCCACAGCACGGAGTGGTTGGCCGCGCGCGACAGCACCCCGAACGCCCGGTCCAGGCTCGGCGTCGGGGTGGCGGCGATGGCCCGGAACACGGCCCGGTCCAGGCCGTCGAGCTGCTCGCGCAGGCTGGGCGGGGAGTCCCCCGACGCAGGATGTGCCACCTGTCCCGTCCTTTCCCGCAGTGGGTGCTTCGGCGCGATCATCCGCCCTGCCGGGTCCCGCCGACAGTCGGAGCCCGAGGGGCGGACCGGTGGGGCCGGTCCGACCCCCCGACCGGAGGTAGATTCCCGGCGTGCCCGGTTTCCAACACACCGACCTGCTGCCGCTCGGCCCGGACGAGACCGAGTACCGCCGCCTCGCGCTGCCGCCCGGCACCGTCGTCGAAGCCGCGGGCCGGACGTTCCTCGAGATCGACCCGGCCACGATCACCGCCCTCGTCCGCGAGGCCGTGCGGGACATCCAGCACCTGTTGCGGCCCGCGCACCTCGCGCAGCTCCGCGCGATCGTCGACGATCCCGAGGCCTCGCCCAACGACCGGTTCGTCGCGGTCGACCTGTTGCGCAACGCGTGCGTCTCCGCGGGCGGCGTGCTGCCGATGTGCCAGGACACCGGCACCGCGATCGTCGTCGGCAAGCGCACGGAGACCGTGCTGACCGGCGGCGACGACGAGGAGGCCATCTCCCGCGGCATCTACGAGGCCTACAACGAGCTCCACCTGCGCTACTCGCAGATGGCGCCCACCTCGTTCTGGGACGAGCGCAACACCGG
>DATAOO010000326.1:0-10859 GCA_036265695.1 Pseudonocardia sp.
GTCCCGCGTGCACCTGCACCACCGCTGACCGCGGCCCGCGCGCCGCGCCGGCGCCACCAACGTGCTGCACCGCACCGCACCGGACGCGGCCCGCGAACGCACTCGCGCGGGCGCCGCCGCCTCTAACGTGCGGCACCGGCACCGCCGATGGTGCCGCGTGGGCGCCGGCGCGGCCGACGGTGCGGCGTGGGCGCTGGCGCGGGCACCGGCGCCGAGGCCGTCAGGGGACGAACGTCGCGCCCACGCCCATCCCGGTGATCCACTCGGGCACCGGCTCGTACGCCGACCAGCGCAGCGGCTCGCCGACCGCCGCCAGCCCGGCCAGCCAGGTGCGCACCTCGTGGGCGCCGCTGCCCGCCGTGTCCTCCAGGCGGGCGTCGCCCAGCGCGGCGACCGCGGCGAGGTCGTGGTCGGCCAGCCGGTCGAGGAACCAGCGGTCCCACTCCGACGCCACACGCGCGTTCGGGTCGCCGCCCATCGCCCGCACCCGCGGCTCGCGGGCGGCGGCGACGGCGTGCACGTCGCGGCGGCCGTGGATCACCATCGCCCGCCGCTCGCCGGGCATCGCCGCATCGCGCGGGTCGTTGGTCGGCAGCCAGTGCGACAGCCCGCCGCTGGCCGCCACGAGCACGCGGCCGTCGCCGGGCGCCGCCCGGATCGCCGCGCCCACCGCGGCCCCCAGCCGCAGGCACCGGTCCATGGCGGGCAGCGGCGGCGCGGCCGTGTTGACCACGAGCGGCACGAGCGGAACGTCCACGCCGAGCATGTCGTAGGTCTGCACCACGCCGTGGTCGACGGTGAGCGCGTAAGACAGGGAGAGGTCGAAGCCGTCGGCCGTGAGCCCGTCCCGGATCGACCAGGCCAGGTCGCGGGCGACCGGCAGCGGCCCCGAGCGGGTGCCGAAGTCGCCGAACGCCACCGCCTCCTCCACGCCGAGCACGAACGGCGGCATCACGTCGTAGAAGTTCGCGTGGAAGTGGTCGGGCCCGATCACGACGACGGCGTCCGGGGCCAGCCGGGCCACGGCCTTCGCGACCCGTTCCACGTCGGCGACGAACCGCGCGCCCGGATCGGCCGGGCCGCCCGGCGGCGTCATCGTCGCGAACGGCGAGTGCGACATCCCGACGAAGCCGACGACCTCACTCATGCCGCCTCCCCTGCGGGGAGCACGTCGGCGGGGCTCATGCCTGCTCCACCAGGAACTCCCGGTGCACCCGCAGGTACTCGTCGACCTTCTCCCACTGCGGCCAGTGCCCGGCGTCCGCGATCACGTGCAGCCGCGCGTCCGGCAGCCAGCCCAGCAGCATGTCGGCCTCGTCCAGCCCGCCGGTGGGGTCGTGCTCGGTCCACAGGAGCAGGGTCGGCGCGTGGATCTTGCCGACCCAGCCCGGGTCCCACGCGAAGTCCTTGCGCACCTCCGGGTCCTGCAGCACGAGCGTGTTGCGGATCGCCCGCTCGAAGCCCGGCCGCGTGTAGACGGCGCGGCGCAGGTTCACCAGCTCGTCGGTGACCATCTCCTTGTGGTGGAACAGGAACTCCACCCGGCGGCGCACGGTGGCACAGCGGGGGTCCTGCACCGCGGCCAACGTCGAATCCCGCAGCCGGGCCATCACCTCGGGCTTGTTGGCGATGTTGCCGGGGGTGTTGAGCACGAGCCGCCGCACGCGGTCGGGGTGGTGCGCGGCCGTCCACGCCGCCACCCAGCCGCCGAGGGACTCGCCGGACAGGTGCGCCGCGTCGATGCCGAGGGCGTCCATCGTGCCGAGCAGGTGGTCGGTGAGCACGTCGATCGTGTACGGGCGGTCGGGGAGGTCCGACCACCCGTGCCCGACCATGTCGTACGCCGTGACCCGGAAGTCCTGCGCGAGGCCGCCGACGTCCCGGGCATAGGCCTCCAGGTGGCCGCCGGTGCCGTGCAGGATGACCAGGTCGGGGCCCGACCCGGCCTGCAGCACGCGGGTGCGCACCCCGGCGACGTCGACGTGGCGCAGCGTGTGGTCGACGTCGGCCAGCTCACCCCAGACGCTGATGTGCTCGGTCATGCCGTCTCCTCCTTGAACCGGGCCCGCGCCTCGTCCAGCGTGGCGAGGCCCGCGCTCTGCCGTCGTCCGACGCCCAGCAGGCCGAGCAGCCGGGAGTTCTCGATGGTCAGGAACTCGACCGGGTCGTCGGCCGAGTCGTTGTAGTGGCGGTGCCAGGCCCACGGCGGGGTGTAGACGAGGTCGCCTGCCGCCCACGCCACCGTGGTGTCCGGCACGCCGCCCGCGCCCTCGATCTCGCTGTGCCCCGCGCCTGCGATGACGTAGTGCACGGTCTCGTGGTGGTGGCGCTGCATGTCCGAGCTGGACCCGGCCGGGATCGTCTGCCGGAAGATCTCGAACGTCGTGGTCGGCAGCCTGCCCGCGACGGCGAGCGCGCTCGGGTTGTGCACCTGGTCGGCGGGCAACGGCTCCAGCTCGTCGGCGTGCACCACCACCGGGCGCGCCGTGCCGGGACGCACGGTGCCCGCGATCGCGCCGAGGAAATCGCCCATCGCGAAGTCCGGTCCCGACACCGCCATCACACTGCCTCCGTACGTCCACCGTCGACGGTCAACACCGTGCCGTTCACGAAGCTCGCCGCGTCCGACGCCAGGAACGCGACCGCGGCGGCGACCTCCGCCGGATCCGCGGCCCGCCCGACCGGCACGTCCGCGGCGTCGGCCGCCTCCAGGTCGGCGAACGTGCCACCGGTGGCGGCCGCGCGCGCTTCCAGGATCTCCCGCCGCCGGGCGGTCGCGGTGGCGCCCGGCGCGACGCAGTTGACCGTCACGCCGCGGTCGGCGCACTCGCGGGACAGCAGCTTGGCCGCCGCCGTGGTCGCCGAACGCAGCACCACCGAGGCCGCGAGGTCGGGCTGCGGCTGGCGCACCATCACCGACGTCACGAACACCACCCGGCCGAAGCCGCGCGCCGCCATCGCGGGGACGGCCGCGCGGGCGAGCCGCAGCGGTCCGGTCACCAGCAACGCGAACGCCTGCTCCCACTGCGCGTCGGTGACCGAGAGGATGCGCCCGGGCGCAGGGCCGCCCGCGTTGAGCACCAGTATGTCCACATCGGATACCAAGGCGGGCGGATCCGGCGCGGTGACGTCGGTGACCAGCGGTTCCACGTCGATCTCGCGGGCGGCGGCGTGCACCACGTCGGCGCGACGCCCGGTGATGATCACGCGATAGCCGGACTCGACCAGCTGCTCGGCCACGGCGCGGCCGATGCCGGTGCCACCCCCGCCGACCAGTGCGCTCCGCCCCGTCCTCACGGCCACCAGACTGCGGGCGGCGGATGCCGGGCACCACGCGAGGTCCCACTGAGCGGGACGGCGCATAGGCCGTCGTGTGTGGACCCCGCCACCCTGGTGGCCGGCGACAACGAAGGAGACCGCGATGACCCTCGGTGGTGGCTATCTGCTCCCGTCGCGCGCTGGACGCGACATCCGGGCGATCGGCATCGGGATCACGATGAAGACGGACGGCAAGTCCACCCACGACGCCTACTCGATGTTCGAGTACGCCGTGCCGCCGCAGACCAGCGGGCCGCCGCCGCATGTGCACACCCGCGAGGACGAGTCGTTCATCTGCCTCGCCGGGCGCCTGGACGTGATGCTGGGCGGCGAGAACTTCACCATCGGGCACGGCGACTACCTGTTCATGCCGCGCGACGTTGTGCACACCTTCCGCAACTCCACCGACGAGGAGGCCCGCGTGATCTCCGTGGTGTCCCCGGCGGGCCTGGAGCGCTACTACCAGGCGCTGGCCGAGCTGCCCGAGGGACCGCCGGACATCAACGCGATCAAGGAGATCATGGCGGACTTCGGTCTGCAGCTGCGGATCCCGGGGTGACCATGCGCGTCGCGGTCATCGGTGCGGGCGTCGCCGGGCTCGCCACCGCCAAGGTGCTCACCCAGGCGGGCCACGTCGTGCGGGTGTACGACCGCACGCCGGACGTCGGGGGCGTGTGGAGCGCGACCCGCCGCTACCCGGGCCTCACCACGCAGAGCCCGAAGGCCCAGTACGCGCTCTCCGACTTCCCGATGCCCGACGACTACCCCGAGTGGCCGACGGGAGAGCAGGTGCAGCGGTGGCTCGCGGCGTACGCCGAGCACTTCGCCCTCGACGTCGTGCTGTCGACGGAGGTGCGCGCGGCCCGGCCGGTAGACGACGGCTGGGAGCTCGACCTCGGGAGCGCCACCGAGCGGTTCGACCGGCTGGTCGTAGCCAACGGCGTGTTCTGCGAGCCCGCTGTGCCCGAGTACCCGGGCGTGGCCGAGTTCGCCGTGGCGGGCGGGCGGCTCTGCGCGGGCACCGACTTCCACGACGCCGAGGACGCGCGCGGCAAGCACGTGCTGGTGGTCGGCTACGGCAAGTCGGCCTGCGACGTCACCGTGCCGATCAGCTGGTCCGCCGCGAGCACCACCGTGATCGCCCGGCAGATGCTGTGGAAGGTGCCCCGCAAGGTGGCGGGCGTGCTCAACTTCAAGATGCTGCTGCTCACGCGGATGGGCGAGGCGCTGTTCCGCTACCTGCACCTGCGCGGGATGGAGAAGTTCCTGCACGGCCCGGGCAACCGGGCGCGCCGAAGGCTGCTCAACGGGCTCGGCACGGTGTCGGTGCGCCAGTTCAAGCTGCGCGAGCTGGGGCTGGTGCCCGCCGGGCAGATGGAGGACATCGTCAAGGGCGCGATCGGCCTGGCCACGGAGGGCTTCTTCGAGGGCGTGGCCGCGGGCTGCATCGACGTGCGTCGCGACTGCACGATCACGCGGCTCGGGGAGCAGGACGGCCGTCCGGTCGCCGAGCTCTCCGACGGCACCACGCTGCCTGCCGACCTCGTCGTCTGCGCCACGGGCTTCATCCAGGGCGTGCCGTTCCTCGACGACGCCGTGCAGGGCCGCCTTTTCGACACCCGCGGCAACTTCCTGCTCTACCGCCAGATCCTCCCGCTGGGC
The DNA here is from genome assembly GCA_036265695.1 of Pseudonocardia sp. Classification (GTDB taxonomy): domain Bacteria; phylum Actinomycetota; class Actinomycetes; order Mycobacteriales; family Pseudonocardiaceae; genus Pseudonocardia. Next base: position 4,981 of record DATAOO010000326.1, read on the forward strand.
GTGCCCGGGCTGTACTTCAACGGCTACAACTCGTCGTTCTTCAGCCCGTTGAACGCCGAGATGGCGGCGGCGTGGATCGCCGCCGACCTCGCGGGCGCGGTGGCGCGACCGGACCCCGAGGCGATGCGCGGCGCCGTGTTCGCCCAGCTGGCGTTCATGGACGACGCCACCCGCGGGCACCACTGCCGCGGCGGGAAGATCATCCCGTTCTCGCTGCACAACGTCGACGAGGTGCTCGGCGACCTCGGCCTCAACATCTCCGCGCGGGTGCGGGCGAGCCACTGGCTCAACCCGGTCGACCCCACCGCGTACCGCGACATCACCCCGCGGCTCGTGCGCGAGCTCGGCCCCACCGAGGCGCCTACATCCCGTAGCGCGGCACCCACGAAAGGGTGAGAAATCCCGGAAAGTTGATGTCCACCAGCGAGTGAACCTTGTGTATCAGGCGGATGACTCGTCACTCTTAGTCTCAAGATCCGACCGGGTACGCGAGGGGGTGGCGTCATGCCCAGCTTGGTCGTGCTGGGAGCCATCCTGATGTTGGCCGGTGGCGTGCTCGTTCTGCTGCAACACAAACACACGCCACGGCTGCGGCTCTCCAACGTCATCTCCGTTGACGGGAGCGGCGACCTCGATCCGCTGTTCACCCGCATCGGGCAGGTCGCCTCCGCCCGCGGCCGCCTCGACCTGGCGATCGACACGGTGATCCCGGTCCGCGGCCCCCAACACTCCGACGTCGGGCGGGCCTACGGGCTGGCGAGCGACCGGCTCGTCGACTTCTCCCACACCTACCTGCGCAGGTCCCCGTCCGAGCCGCTCATGCGGTTCACCGCGCTCAGCCGCTGCGTCGACGAGACGCTCGCGCTCGAGGGAACGCCGGAGCCGGGCGAGCGCGACGACGTCGACGCGCGGGAAGACCTGCTGCGCAGGCTGGACTACCTCGGTGGCGCGCTGCGCTGGGACCGGCGGCGGCTGCCCGCGGCCGCGCCCGCCGGGGGCGAGCTCGTCGGGGTCGTCCGCGACCTGCAGCGGGCCGTCGTCGCGTACCTCGACGCGCTGCGCCCGCTGCTGGCCGCGGGCCGCCGCCGTGGCCCCGTGCGGTCGCGCAAGAAGCGCGCCGTGCTGGCGCAGCGCATCTTCACGGCCGAGAAGGCGGTGGCGGTGGCCGACGGGCTGCTGTCGCGGGGCGCACCCGTCGAGGCACTCCGCACGCTCTCGGGCGTGCGGCTGCCGCGGGTGGCGGGCCCCACCGCCGATGCCGCGTTCACCGACGCCTGCCGCACCGCGATCGCGGGCGTCGAGGCCGACGCCGCGGCGCGCGAGACCGCGCTCGGCGAGTTGGTCGAGCAACTCGGCGACGTCCTCGACCGGCACGTCGACGCGCTCCTCACCGCCGTCGCGGCGGACGCCGAGGGGCGGCGGCTGCTGCACCGCGCGGCCCAGCGCTCGGAGCGGGCGGGGCAGCCCGTGCCCGAGCAGGCCGACGCCGCCGAACCGCGGGCGGACGCGCTGCCGAGGCGCTGAACGTGGTCGCGGCCCGCGTGCGTGAACTACGGTAAGCGGCGCGGAGGGCACCCATGTCCACAACGGCGTTCGACCCGTTCGGCGAGACGTTCCTCGCCGACCCCTACCCGGAGTTCGCGCGGCTGCGCGCGGCGGCCCCGGTGTTCTGGTCGCCTGCGCTGCAGTACTGGGTGGTGTCGCGATACGTCGACTGCAAGCGCGTGCTGCGCGAGTACACCACCTTCTCGGCCGCCAACAGCCTCGCCCCGGTCACGCCGCCGTGCGCGCGGGCCGGGGCCGCGCTGGTCGAGGGCGGCTTCCGCTCCATCCCGACGCTCACCAACGTCGACCCGCCCGCGCACGGTCGCACCCGGCGGATCGCCTACCTCGCCTTCACGCCGCGGCGCGTCGCCCAGATGGAGGGCTTCGTCCGCGAGACCGTGCGCCGCTTCATCGCCGACCGGCTGCACGAGGGGCGGGCGGACATCGTCTCCGCGCTCACCTGGGAGCTGCCCGCCCGGGTGATCTTCCAGGTGCTCGGCGTCCCCGCGTCGGACGTCGCCTCGGTGAAGACGGGCGCGGCCAACCGGCTGCTGTTCATGTTCGGCTGCGCGGGCGAGGACGAGCAGGTGGAGATCGCGGCGGGCATGGCGGAGTTCTGGCGCTACTGCGAGGCGCTGGCCGAAGACCGCCGCGCCCACCCGCGCGACGATTTCACCTCCGACCTCGTGCACACCCCGGACCGCGACGGCAAGCCGCTCACCCAGCAGGAGGTCGCCACCATCCTGTTCGGGCTCCTGCTGGCGGGCCACGAGACCACCACGAACCTGCTGGGCCACGCCGTGCGCAGGCTGTTGGAGCACCGCGAGAGCTGGGAAGCGCTGTGCGCCGACCCGACGCTGATCCCGGGCGCGGTCGAGGAGGTGCTGCGCTACGACTCCTCGGTGATCCACTGGCGGCGGCGCACGACGCGGCCGGTCGAGCTGTCGGGCGTGGAGCTGCCCGAGGGCGCCGACGTGCTCGTCTCCATCGGCGCCGCCAACCGCGACCCCGAGGTGTTCACCGACCCCGACCGTTTCGACATCCGGCGGCGCGAGGCGAGCGAGCACCTCTCGTTCGGCAACGGCCCGCATTACTGCCTCGGCGCACCGCTCGCCCGGCTGGAGGCCCGCGTCGTGCTGGAGGAGCTCACCGCCGCGCTGCCGAGCCTGCGGCTCGCGCCCGACCAGACCTACACGTTCCACCCGATCATCGGCTTCCGCGGCCCTACCTCGGTGCAGGTCGAGTGGGAAAACTAGCCGTGTCCCGCGGATCAGCGGACGCGATCTTCGCGCCCAGATGGCCCCTCGCTGCGCTGTCGGGCAGCTCGAGTACGCCCGGTACGAGAGCCGCCCTCCGCCTTGCGAGGAGCCATCTGGATCACGAAGCTCATCGCCCGTGATCCGCGGGACACGGCTAGCCGACGGCCTGGTCGGGCGGCGCGCCGAACTGACGACGCTGCGTTCGGCCGTCGACAAGGCGGCGCGGGGCACCGGCGCCGCCGTGGTCGTGCTCGGGGAGGCGGGCATCGGCAAGTCGCGGCTGCTCGCGGTCGCGGTCGAGCGGGCCCGCGAAGCGGGCATGGCGGTGCTCACCGGCCGGGCGGTCGCGGGCGGCGGCGCGTACCGCGCGCTCGCGGCCGCACTGGCCGGGCACCTGCGGCACCGCTCGCCCGGCGGCATCGATGCCGACGAGGACCTGCGGCCGTTCCTGCCCGCGCTGCGCAAGCTGCTGCCCGGCTGGACGCCCGAAGGCGACGACCCCGACCGCGCCGACGAGGCGGACCCGACCGTCGTGCTCGGCGAGGGTGTGCTGCGGCTGCTCCGGCCGCTGGCCGTCGAGCGCGGCTGCCTCGTGGCGTTGGAGGACCTGCACTGGGCGGACGCCGACACCGTCGCGCTCGTCGAGTACCTCGCGGACGCCGCGCCCTCGACGGGGCTGCTGCTGGTCGTCTCGGCCCGCGACGACGGGCCGCGCGGCGCCGCACTGCGCGGCCTCGCGGGCCGGGTCACCGCGCTGCGGCCGCAGCGGCTCTCGGCGGCGGAGACGGCCACGCTGGCCGCCGCGTACGCCGCCGACCTGCCCGCCGAGCGGCTGGAGCTCGTGGTCGCCGCCGCCGACGGGCTGCCGCTGCTGGTCGAGGAGCTGGTGCGGCAGGGCCGCCCGGGGGTGCCGCCGACGTTCGCCGCGCTCGTCGAGCAGCGGCTGGCCGACCTCGACGACGACGCGGCCGTGGTGCTGCGGGCCGCCGCCGTGCTCGGCGTCGACCCGCCGTGGACGTTGCTGCCGCAGGTCGCCGACCGGCCCGAACCCGTCGTGTCGGCGGCGCTGCGAGCGGCGGTGGCCGCGGGCCTGCTCGTCACGGCCGACGGCGAGCTGCGCTGGCGGCACGCCCTCACCTGCGACGCCGTGGCCGCCACCGCGCTGCCCCCGGAACGGGCGGCGACGGCAGGCCGGGCGGCCGACGTGCTGCTCGCCCGCGGCCCGGCCGACGACGCGGCGGTCGCGGCGCTGCTCGTCGTCGCCGGGGAGGATGAGCGGGCGGCGGCGCTGCTGGGCCAGGCGGCCCGCCGCGACATCGCGCGCGGGGCGCTGCGCAGCGCCGAGGCGCTGCTCGACCGGATGCCCGCCGCGCGTGCCGCCGACGTCGCGGCCGACCGGGTGGTGCTCCTGAACCGGCTCGGGCGCGCCGCCGACGCGCTCGACGTGGGGGAGCGCGCGCTGCCGACCACGACCGGTGCCGCCCACGCCGAACTGTGCCTACGGCTGGCCCGGGCCGCCGTGCACGCCGGGCAGTGGACGCGGGCGCTGGGCTTCGTGGACCGGGCAGGTCGCCCCGAGGATCCGCGCACGTCGCTGCTGGCGGCCGACGCCGCGTTCGGGGCGGGTGACGTGGCGCGGGCTGGGGTGCTCGCCGCGGCGGCCGTCGCGGCGGCCGAGCGGCACGCCGCCGCCGAGCGATCCGCTGCGGGCGAGGCCGGGGACGGCCCGGCGGTCGGAGCGGAGCCGCACGCTTGCGGGCGGGCGCCCGCGGCCGAGTCGCTGTGCGAGGCCTTGGAGCTGGTGTCCCGCTGCGCCCAGCAGGACGGCGATCTGGCTGCGGCGGCGGCGTCGCTCAGCCGGGCCGCCTCCGTCGCCGCCGAGCACGGGCTCCTCAAGCAACAGGTGGAGGCCGAGTTCGGCCGAGCGCTGCTCGGGCAGATCGAAGACGGCTGGCGGCCTGAGCTGCTGGCTCGCCCGAGGGAGCTGGCCCTCGAGGCGGGCATGTTGGCCGACGTGGCGCGGATCGACCTGATCGTCGCCGACAACGTGCTGGCCGCCGATGGCCCGGCCGCGGCCGAGCCCCTGGCCGAGGCGTGCGTGGCGCTCACCGGCGCGCTCCGGCTCAGCGCCCTGCAGGCCGTGATGCAGATGATCCTGGCCGTCATCCGGGCGGCGCAGGGTGACGTGGCCGGTGCGCAGCGGCTGTTGGAGTCCGCGCTCGCCCAGCCCGATCGGGCGCCCGACGTGCCCGCGCACGTGTCGATGGTGCGGGGGTTCCCGCCGTTGCTGGCGGGCGACCTCGCGCGCGCCGACGAACTCATGCGTCCGGGCATGCAGACGCTGCTCGCGTACCCGGCGGCGCCGCCGTTGTCCTACCTGGGCCTGTGGGCGCTCCTGTGCGCGGTGCGCGGCGACGACGAGCCTGCCCGCGGGCTGGCCCGCCGCGGTGCGGGCCGACGACGGGTCAACCGGGCCGCGCTGGCCTACGCGCAGGCGGTGGACGCGGGCCGGTCCGGCGCGTCGGAGCGGGCGGCGACGCACTACGCCGAGGCGGACGGCATCGGCGCGGACACGCCGTGGTGGACCCGGCTCCTGCGGATGCTCGCCCTGCACGCGGCGCTGGCCGACGGCTGGGCGGTGCGGGTCGACGCCGTCGGCGCGCTGCGGGCCGACCTCACCGAGCACGAGCGCCTCGGCGACCACCAGCTCGCCCGCACCTCCCGGGACCTGCTCCGGCGGGCCGGGGCGCCGACGCGCCGGGGCCGCGGCGCCACGCCGGTGCCGCCCGGCCTGCGGGCCGCCGGCGTAACCAGCCGGGAGATGGACGTGCTCGCGCTGGTGGTCGACGGCCTCAGCAACGCCGAGGTCGCCGAGCGCCTGTTCCTCTCCCCGCGCACGGTCGAGACGCACGTCGCGAACCTGCTGGCCAAGACGGGTTCCGCGAACCGGGCCCAGCTGCGGGCCTTAACTCCGTAGTCGGCACGGAGCTGCCGCGGGGCCCGCACGTCGATCGTGGTCGCCATGACACACGACATCCTCATCATCGGCGCGGGCCCGGCCGGGCTCGCCACCGC
>DATAOO010000327.1:0-6969 GCA_036265695.1 Pseudonocardia sp.
CAGGTCGCTGTCGGAGCGGACGCCGGGGTAGCGGTGGGTCCACCAGGTGCCGCCGCGGTCGTCGAGGGCCTCGAGGATGGCGAAGCTCCGGTCCGGGAACCGCTCGCGCAGGTGGTGCGCCGCGCCGATCCCGGAGACCCCAGCGCCGACGATGATGACGTCGACGTGGCCGGCCTCCACGAGCTGCGAGGTTTCTGTCGCGGGTGCAGTCGTGGCCATGGTTCGACCTTAGGATCGCGACGCGGGTGTCAGCCAGCGCCAACCGCCTGGGAGCAGCGGAGCGGTCGCCCGCTACGGACACCCGGCGAGGCGGTGGAGCAGCTCGGTCCGGATCTCGGCGCGGCCCGCCGCGACGAGGGTGAACGCGGCCTCGCGGACCAGGCGCCCGGCGGGATGGTCGTGGAGGAGGGCCCGGCTGCCCGCCGCGACGACCAGCGCGCCCGCGGCCCGGTGGGCGAGCGCGCTCGCCGCAGCCCGGGCGGTCGCCATCCGCGCAGCCGCGCCGGGTGGGGCGCCGGTGGCCGCGCTGGGTGGGGCGCACGCGGGAATGCCGCCCGCGGGCGGGGAGCCGGCATCCGGAGCCTGCTCCGCGAAGGCGGCCGCGAGGGCCGCGTCCAGCTCCGCCCGCGTCGCGTCGAGGTCCACCCGCAGCTGCTCGGCCAGGGCGTCGGCGCGGCCGGTGTCGGCGATCAGACGCACGCACCGCCCGGCCACGCCGAGGGCCAGCGCGCCGTTCACCCGGGCCGAGGCCGTCATGCCCGCCAGGAACGCCGTCCGCATGGTCTGCCCGGTCACCAGCTCGTCGGGCAGGTGCACGCCGTCGAAACGCAGCTGCACCGTGCGGCTGGCGTCGGCGGCGAGCAGCGCGAGCGGCCGGGCGGTGAGGCCGGGTGCGGCGTGGGCGTCGAGCAGCGCCGTGACGATCAGAGCGTCCTCGTCGGGGGCGTCCGCGGTCGCGACGTCGCGGGCGGCGACCAGCACGAGGTCGATCAGCCCCCACCCGGTGACGAGCGGGGCCTGCCCGTCGAGCCGCCACCCACCGTCGACGCGCGTGGCCCACAGGAGCGGCGGGTCGGGCACCGCCCCGGCGAGCGCCACCCCGCACCGCAACGCGCCCGCCGCGGCCACGCCTACGCGCGGGTCGCCGAGCCCGGCCAGCGTCCGCATCGGCCCGTGGTGTTGCATCCAGGTGAACGCCGTGGCCAGGCACCCCGCGGCGAGCACCTCGGTGACGGCGGGCAGCGCGGCAGGCTCCGCCAGCGCGACGCCGTACAGCCCGGCCGCGGCCAGCGCCGCGAAGTGCGACGGCGGGATCACCCCGCTCGCGTCGACCTCCGCGGCGGCCGGCTGGAGGACGTCGTCGGCGAGCGCTGCGGCCCGGTCGAGCAGGGAGATCACGCCACCATCGTCACCCGTCGAGGAAAGCGGCGATCACACCGGCCAGCTCGTCGGTCATCGTCAGCAGGCCGAGGTGGCCGTCGGGGTAGACGTGCAGGCGGGCGTCGGGGATCAGCCGGTCCATCACGCGGGCGTTGGTCAGCGGGATGATCGGGTCGTCGGCGCCCGCGAGGATCAGCGTGGGCTGCCGGAGCAGCGGCAGGAGCGGCAGGCTGGTCCAGCCCAGGCCCGCGGCCAGCTGGTAGGCGTACGCGCGGCCGGAGGTGCGGCCCGCCAGCTCCGCGACGAGCTCGGGGTGCGTCCGCAGCCGCCCGCCGTAGACCTCCCCGGCGATCGCGCGGGCGTACGCGACGTCGTGGTGGCGGCGGGCGGTCGCCATCCGCAGCAGCACCCGCGGCGCGGCGGGCACCATCGTCCACCCCGTCGCCGTGGCCACCAGCACCAGCCTGCGGCACCGCCGCGGGTTCTGCAGCGCGAGCTGTTGGGCCAGCCCGCCGCCCCAGGAGACGCCGAGCACGTCGAACCGGCGGTAGCCCAGCGCCGTGAGCATCCGCCCGACCAGCCGGGCGAGCAGCGGGAACGGGTAGGGCAGCGGCGGCACCGGCGACCCGCCGACACCCGGCGGGTCGAACCGGACCACCTCGATCGCCGGGTCGAGCGCGTCGACGAGCCTCTCGAGCTTCGTCAGGTCGGTGCCGATGCCGTTGCACAGCAGCAGCGGCGGCCTGCCGGGGTCGGTGCCGGGGCGGACGGCCACCCGCAGCCGCCGCCCGCCCACCGTGACGTACCGCTCCATCACGTCTCCAGCACGTAGCGACCGGGTGCCGCGCCGAGCGAGGCGACGGCCTCCGGAGCCACCTGCGCGCCGCCCCGCTCCGTCAACCAGGACGCGTAGTCCGGCCACCAGGAGCCCTGCTGGGTGGGGCCGTCGTCCACCTGGTAGCTGGACTTGGGGTTGCCCGGCGGGTTGATCAACGCCGCGATGTGGCCGTTGGAGGACAGGACGAACCGGCTCTCGCCGCCCAGCAGCTGCGTGCTCGTGCGGCAGTTGCGCCACGGGCAGATGTGGTCGGCGCTGCCCGCCAGCACGTAGCTGTCGACCGTGACCGCGCCCAGGTCGACCGGCGTGCCGAGCATCGTGGTCGCGCCCGGCCGGGTCAGCGCGTTGTCGAGCGCGGCGGTGACGAAGTCGCGGTGCAGCGCGGCGCTCATCCGCGTGGTGTCGGCGTTCCAGAACAGGATGTCGAAGGCGGGCGGGGTGCGGCCCGCCAGGTAGTTGTTGACCCAGTAGTTCCAGATCAGGTCGCCCGGGCGCAGCCACGCGAAGATCTCCGCGAGCGCCTTGCCGTCCAGGTAGCCCTTCGCCCGGGACGCGGCGATGGCCGCCTTCGCGACCGCCGGGTCGGCGAACGCCCCGGCCGTGCCCGCCCGTTCCTGGTCGAGCATCGTCACGAGCAGGGTGAGCGAGGCGAGCCGGTCGCTGCCTGCGAGGTGGGCGGCGACCATCGCCGACACGATGCCGCCCGAGCACGTGCCGAGGAGGTGGACGCGCTCGGCGCCCGTCGCGTCCATCGCGTCGATGACGCTCTGCCCGTAGGCGTCGAAGCCCCACTCGGCGTGCCGGGCGTCCGGGTTGCGCCAGGAGATCATGAACACCTGGATGCCCCGCCCCACGAGGTACTCGACCAGGCTGCGACCGGGCGCCAGGTCCATCGCGTAGAACTTGTTGATCATCGGCGGGACGATGAGCAGCGGGGTGGCCGACACCGTCTCGGTCTGCGGCGCGTACCGGATCAGCTCGAACATCTCGGTGCGCAGCACGACGTCGCCGGGGGTGAGCGCGAGGTCGACGCCGACCCGGAACGCGTCGGGCTCCACCATGGTCGGCACCCGTGGGGCGCTCGCCAGGTCGGTGGTCAGGTTGCGGAGCCCCTTGAGCACGCTCACGCCGCCGGAGTCGATGGCCGCCTTCCACGCCACCGGCGACAGCAGCGGGTTGTTGGACGGGGCCGCCGCCTCGACGAGGTTGGACACCAGGAAGCGCGTGCGCTCGTGGTCGCGCCATCCCAGATCGGCGTCGGCGACCAGCTCCTCGGCGGTGCGCCCGGTGGCGAGGTAGGCCTGCACGACCCGGCGCAACAGCGGGTTCTCGGTCCAGGCGGGGTCGGCGAAGCGCCGGTCGCGCGGGGCCGGGGCGACCGCGGACGTGCCGCGGGTGATCCGGACCAGCTCGCCCGCCAGCGCCTTGGCGCGGCCGAGCGTCGGGCCCGGCCTGCCCGCCAGCGCGGCCAGGAAGGCCAGGGTGGAGGAGTCGGGCCGCAACATGCGCCCGGTGCCGAGCGCGGCCTCGGTCAGGAGCGTGTCCAAGGAGGCGGCGGCGGCCTCGGGCGCGCTCATGACCGCACCGCCTCTTCGACCTCGGCCGGGACCGTGATCTCGCGCTTGAGGACCTTGCCCGTCGCGCCCTTGGGCAGGGCGTCGACCAGCCAGACGTGGCGCGGGTACTTGTACGCCGCGACCCGGGCCTTCACGTGGTCGCGCAGCTCCGCGGGCGTGGCGGTGGCGCCCGGCCGCAGCGCGACCGCGGCCACCACCTCCTCGCCGTGCGTCGGGTGCGGCGTGCTCACGACCGCCGCCTCCAGCACCGCCGGGTGCTCGTAGAGCACCTCCTCGATCTCGCGCGGGTAGACGTTGAAGCCGCCGCGGATGATCAGGTCCTTCTTGCGGTCGACGATCGTGTAGAAGCCGTCGGCGTCGCGGGTCGCCATGTCGCCGCTGTGGAACCAGCCGTCGCGGATCGCGGCCGCGCTGGCGTCGGGCCGCTGCCAGTAGCCCTTCATCACGTTGTGGCCGCGGATCGCGATCTCGCCGACCGCGCCCTCGCCGACCTCGGCCCCGTCCGGGTCGACCAGCTTCAGCTCCACGCCCGCGATCGGCAGGCCGATCGTGCCCGGCTTGCGGCGGTCGGGTGTGTTGAACGTGGCCACCGGTGAGGTCTCGGACAGCCCGTAGCCCTCGATGATCGGGGTGCCGAAGGCCTGCTCGAAGCCGCGCAGCACCTCGACCGGCAGCGCGGCGCCGCCGGAGATGCCCAGCCGCAGCGACGACGTGTCGGCCACCGACGGGCCCGCGTTGAGCATCGCGACGTACATGGTCGGCACGCCCTCGAACAGGGTCACGCGGTCGCGCTCGATCACCTTGAGCGCGGTCACCGGGTCGAACCGGGGGATCAGGGTCAGGCACGCGCCCGACGCGACCGCCGCGTTGAGCCCGCACGTCTGCCCGAAGCTGTGGAACAACGGGAGGCAGCCCATCACGACGTCGTCCGGGCCGAGGTCGAGCAGCGTGGTGGCGGCCACCGCGGCGTTGTGGTGCAGGTTCGCGTGGGTCAGCTCGGCGCCCTTGGGGGTGCCGGTGGTGCCCGAGGTGTAGAGGATCACGGCGGTGTCGTCGTCGGCGCGGGCGGCGATCTCCGATGACGACGGGCGCGCCGCGATCGCGGTGAGGGTGTCGGCGTCGACCGCGACGGCCTGCGCCCCGACCGCCGCGGCGCCCACGGTGGCCTCGGGGCTCGTGGCGAACACCAGCTTCGCGCCGGAGTCGCCGAGGTAGTGCTCGATCTCGCGGGCCTTGAGCAGCGGGTTGATCGGCACGACGGTGCCGCCCGCGCGGAGCACGCCGTAGTAGAGCACCGGGAACTGGGCGATGTTGGGCAGCATGATCCCGACGCGGTCGCCGGGCGCCACGCCGTGCTCGTGCAGCCAGTCGGCGGCGCGGGCGGACAGGTCGGACAGCTGCCGGTAGGTGAGCGTCAGGTCGTCGAGGCGGACGGCCGGGCGGTCGGGGTGGGCGCGGGCGGTGTCGTCGAGGATGCGGGCGAGGTTCATGATTTCTCCTTGGTGGCTCAGGCGAACGCGGAGACGCCGGTGATGTCGCGGCCGACGATGAGCGTCTGCATCGACTCGGTGCCCTCGTAGGTGTGGATGGCCTCGATGTCGGACATGTGCCGGATGACGTGGAAGTCGAGCAGGATCCCGTTGCCGCCCAACAGGTCCCGCGCCTCGGCCAGCACCTCGCGGGCGGTGCTGGTGTTGTGCATCTTGGCCAGGCCCGCCAGCGTGGCGTCGAGCGTGCCCGCGGCCTGCAGGTCGGCGAGGCGCCGGCAGTACAGCTGCATCGCGGTCACCTTGGCGAGCATCTTCACCAGGCGGTTCTGCACCAGCTGGAAGCTCACGAGCGGCTTGCCGAACTGGGTGCGGCGCTTGGCGTAGGTGAGCGCGGCGTCGTAGCCCGCGACGGCGTGCCCGAGCGCGGCCCACGCGCACGACACGCGGGTGGCGGCCAGCACGGCGGCGGTGTCGCGGAACGAACGGGCGCCGGGCAGCCGGTTCGCCTCGGGCACGCGCACGTCGACCAGGTCGATCTCGGCCTGCCACACGGCGCGCAGCGAGCCCTTGCCCTCGATCACGCGGGCCGCGTAGCCGGGCGCGCCCTTCTCGACCAGGAAACCCTTGACCTGGCCGTCGGCCACGTCGCGCGCCCACACCACGACGACGTCGGCGATGCTGCCGTTGCCGATCCACTTCTTGTGGCCGTCGAGCACCCAGTGGTCGCCGTCGCGGCGGGCGGTGGTCTCCAGCGCGATGGAGTCGGAGCCGTGGTCGGGCTCGGTGAGCGCGAACGCGCCCAGCGCCTCGAGCCGGGCCATCGGGGGCAGCCAACGCCGCTTCTGCTCCTCCGAGCCGAGCATGGCGATCGAGCGCATCGCCAGGCCCGCCTGCACGCCGACGAACGTGGCCAGGCTGCCGTCGCCACGCGAGAGCTCCATGGTGATCAGGCCCGCGGAGAGCGGGTCGATGTCGGGGCAGCCGTAGCCCGCGATGCCGTCGCCGACGATGCCCACCGTCGCCAGCTTCCCGATCAGCGGCCGGGGGAACTCGGCGCGCTCCCAGTAATCGTTGATCTCGGGGAGCACCTCCTGTTCGACGAACGCGCGGGTGCGGGTGAGGTAGTCGAGCTGGGTGGGGGTGAACTCGGTGCGGAGCAGGAAGTAGTCGGTGGAGAGGGACTCTCCGATGCGGTTGTCGAGGTCCATGCGCTTCAGCGTCGGCCAAGCGGAGATCGACCTCCATGGGCGTCGGGACAGCGTCGGTTGTGCGCGCGAACAGCTACCCTTCGGAGGTGGCACGCCTGGCCCCGCATCCCGAGGTGGCGCGGGTGGCGGGTGCGCTCAAGCTGCGGTTCGACGAGCTGGTCGACCGGCTCACCGAGCGCATCGCCGCCGAGATCGACCTGTATGGGTCGGACGCGGTCGTGGCGCGGTCCGAACTGCACCGCTCGGTGGCGGACAACTTCACGTTCATGCTCGGCGCAATGTCTACATCGGACGATCCGGATCTGGGGCCCCCGCGGCGCACCGGGCGGCGTCGGGCGCAGGAGGGGATGCCGCTGCCCGAGCTCCTGCGCGCCTACCGGCTGGGCTTCGCGTGCCTGTGGGAGGAGCTGCTGGCCGAAGCCCGCGCGACCGGTGACGGCGCGGTGCGCGCGCTCACCGACACCGCCGCCTCGATC
>DATAOO010000328.1:0-5227 GCA_036265695.1 Pseudonocardia sp.
GAAGATCGCGTCGGCGCTGCCGGTGTACCACCGGCGGCCGAGCCGCTGCTGCGCAGGGACTGTGGTGATGTACTGCCCGAGCAGGCTCGACAGCCGCCACGTCGTGGTGATGTGCCGGTCGAGGCTGTGCGACTTGTACTGGGTGAGCACGCAGATGCGGTCCATGCCCGCGTTGATCAGGTTGGAGAGCACGAAGTCGATGAGCCGGTAGTTGCCGCCGAACGGAACCGCGGGCTTCGCTCGGTCGGCGGTGAGCGGCCAGAGGCGCTTGCCCTCACCCCCGGCGAGCACGATGCCCAGTACGTTGGCCGATGCGGGGTACGTGCGAACGCCGGTCACGGGGCCGACCCTAGTGTCCGCTTTCCCAACTGACCACCGCTACCCGATGAACTTGGGGCTCGGCGCGGGCCCGGTCGAGCGGCTACGGTGCTGCTCGTGCGCATCGGCCTGCTCACCCGCGAATACCCGCCGGAGGTCTACGGCGGCGCGGGCGTCCACGTGGAACACCTCGTACCCGCGCTCCGCGAGCTCGTTGAGGTGGACGTCCACTGCTTCGGCGAGCCCCGCGACAACGCCTACGCGCACCCGGTGCCCGTGGGCCTGACCGGCGCGAACTTCGCCCTCCAGACGCTCGGTGTGAACCTGGCGATGGTCAACGCCCTCGACGGCGCCGACATCGCGCACTCCCACACCTGGTACGCGAACATGGGCGGCTACCTGGCCAAGCTGCTCTACGGGGTGCCGCACGTCGTCACGGCGCACTCGCTGGAGCCGCGGCGGCCGTGGAAGGCCGAGCAGCTCGGCGGCGGCTACCGGCTCTCGTCGTGGGTCGAGCGCTCCGCCTACGAGGCCGCCGACGCGGTGATCGCGGTGAGCGAAGGCATGCGCGCCGACGTGCTCGACTGCTACCCGGCGCTCGACCCGGCCCGCGTGCACGTCGTGCACAACGGCATCGACACCGGCTTCTACCACCCCGACCCGGCCCGCGACGCCGTGGTGGCCAACGGGATCGACCCCGACCGGCCCAGCGTCGTGTTCGTCGGGCGGATCACCCGCCAGAAGGGCGTGGGGCACCTCATCGCGGCCGCCCACCAGATCGACCCGGCCGCGCAGATCGTGCTGTGCGCGGGCGCGCCGGACACCCCGGAGATCGCGGAGGAGACGGAGAAGGCCGTGGCCGCGCTGTCGGCGGCCCGCTCGGGCGTCGTGTGGGTGCGCGGCATGCTGCCGACGACGTCCGTGCGGCAGGTCCTCTCGGCCGCCACGGTGTTCGTCTGCCCGTCGGTCTACGAGCCGCTGGGGATCGTGAACCTGGAGGCGATGGCCTGCGGCACGGCCGTGGTGGCGTCGGACGTCGGCGGCATCCCGGAGGTCGTCGAAGACGGCAAGACCGGCCTGTTGGTGCACTTCGACGAGAACGCGGTGGAGGAGTTCCGCTCCGGGCTCGCGGCGGCGGTCAACGAGGTGCTCGCCGACCCGGCTCGCGCGGAGGCGATGGGCGCCGCGGGCCGGGAGCGGGCCGAGCGCGCGTTCGCGTGGGAGACGGCCGCCCGGCGCACCGTCGACATCTACAACAGCCTGGTCTGACCCTCCACAGCGGACGGCACCGGCCCCCGGGGGTCGGTGCCGTCAGTGGGCCAGCACGGGCGCGGTCAGCCGGAAGCGGCCTTCAGCGCGTCGCCGAGGTCGCTGGCCTCCTCGGCCGACATCTCCACGACCAAGCGGCCACCTCCTTCGAGTGGCACGCGCATCACGATGCCCCGGCCCTCCTTGGTCACCTCAAGGGGACCGTCACCGGTCCGGGGCTTCATCGCGGCCATCTCCTGCTCCCTCCGTCGTTCTCCTACCGGTACCAGCCGTGGCAAGCGCGATGGGGAGCGCACGGCAGGACGCCTTGACGTCCATCTTTCCTCATCGACGGGACGGGCCGGTAATCGGAGCGATCAACCGGGCGGCGTGTCACGCTCAGCGGTAGCGCGCCAACAGGTTTGCACATGATCATCGACGAGGCCCGCGGCCTGCATGAGCGCGTAGCACGTGGTCGGTCCGACGAAGCGCAAGCCGCGTCGCTTCAGCTCCTTGGCCATCGCCGTGGACTCCGGGCTGACGGCCGGGACCTCGTCCAGCGTGGCCGGGCGCCGGTGCGTGGCGGGGGCGAACGACCAGAGCAGCTCGTCGAGCGGGGTGTCGAGCTCCAGCACCGCGCGCGCGTTGGCCACCGTGGCGGCGATCTTGAGGCGGTTGCGGACGATGCCCGCGTCGGCGAGCAGCCGCTCCACGTCGGCGTCGTCGAACCGGGCCACCGCCGCGGGGTCGAACCCGGCGAACGCGGCCCGGAACGCGGGCCGCTTGCGCAGGATGACCAGCCAGGACAGGCCCGACTGGAAGCCCTCCAGCGACATCCGTTCGAACATCGCGGTGACGCCGTGCAACGGGCGGCCCCACTCGTCGTCGTGGTAGGCCACGTACTCCGGCGCCGAGGTGGCCCAGCCGCAGCGCGACAGCTCAGCCACGCTCGCACCGCCGGGCCATCGCGCGCAGCGAGTGCGCGATCCCGAGCCGGAACACCGGCTTGACCACGCGGAAGCCCAGCGCCCCCACCGCCCCGAGCGGCAGGTCCAACAGCTCGGACCAGAGGAACCGGGCCCGGCCCGGGCCGAGCGGCACCACCTCGAACACGCCGTCGCCCCGCACGACCTTGCCGGTGTGGCGCACGACGCACCGCCGCGGCGGCTCCCACGCGACGATCTCCATGGTGTCGGTGAAGCCCAGCGGGCCCACCCCGGTGACGGCCCGCAGCCGCGCCCCGAGGTGGCGGCCGTCGCCGGGCCCGTCGACCTCGACGCGCGTGCCGAGCATCCACTCCCCCTGCCCGGGCCAGTCGGTGACGGTCTGCCAGACCGCTTCCGCCGGGGCGTTCACGTCGACGGGCACCGTGAGCTCCGCCCGGCTCACGATGTGGGCTCCACCCGGGCGGCCAGCTCGTCGCGCTCCTGGGTGAGGCGTTCGATCTCCTCGGCGAGCCGGTCGAGCACCCAGTCGACCTCGGTCATCCGGTAGCCGCGCACGGCCTGCGGGAACCGGAGCTCACGGATGTCCTCGCCCCGGATGCCGTGCGAGGGCAGCCGCGTGGGGGTGGCGTCGGGAGCGAGCGGGGCGAGCTCCTCGCCGCGCCCGAACACCAGCGCGGCGACGCCGAAGAACGCCGCCGCCACGACCGCGACGACGAGGAGGTAGAGGAGCGCTGTACCCACAGACCCCATCCCACCACGGGCCACCGACAACCAGCGCGACGACCACGAACGTGGCCACCGCGCTATCGGACCCGCACCTCGCGCATCGGCGGCCGCTCGCCGACCACCACCGGCGTGGCCGACGGCAGCCACTCGCCGCCCACCTGCACGAACTGCGTGAGATCGGCGCCCGCGTCCGGCACACCGCAGTGGTGCAGCGTCGCGGCCAGTATCTGGCGCGCCATCACCCCGAGCTGCAGCAGCGACCGGTTGCGGTGCTTGCGCACACCCAGGTTGACCTGGGCGATCGCGTCGAGACCGCGCTCGGCGTGGGTGTCGAGCAGCAGCCCGATCTCCACCCCGTACCCCGCCGCGAACCGCAGCGACTCCAACAGCTCTCGGGTGCCCGCGTACTCGCCGCCGAGGGGCTGCACCACGCCCGCGAGCTCGGGCCGCAGCGCGGCCAGGAGCGGGCGCACGAGCAGCTCGGTGACCCGGCCGCCGCCGGTGGCGCCCTCGACGGCCTCGAGCCGCAGCGGGCGCCGGTAGAAGCCCTTCACCAGGTGCACGCCGTCCTCGACGAGCAGCGGGCCGAGCAGGGCGGGCACGAACGCGGGATCGAAGTCGACCAGGTCGGAGTCGAGGTAGCACAGCACGTCGCCGGTGGTGGCGGCGAGCGCCCGCCAGAGGACCTCGCCCTTGCCGGGCCACGGCGCGAGCTCGGGCACGACGTCGGTGCGGTGCACCACCCGGGCCCCCGCCGCCGCGGCGACCTCGGCCGTGCGGTCGGTCGACCCGGAGTCCATGACCACCAGCTCGTCCACCAGGTCGGGCACCAGCGGGACGATCGCGGCGACGATCGCGCCGACCGTCGCCTCCTCGTCCAGCGCGGGCAGCACGACCGACACGCGGCGCCCGCGCTTCGCCGCGACCAGCTCCGCCACCGTCCACGGTGGCTCTTGCCAGGTGCGGCGGGCGAACCAGAGCTCGGTGGCGTCCTCCACGGGCGTCTCCTCGGGTCGGGGTGCCGCGCGGTTCAGACCAACGCGCGCACCGTGCGGGCCGGAGCCCGGGTACCCACGATTGACGCGACCATGTCCACGGTACGTCGGGTGGCCGCCACCTCGTGGGCCCGGAACACGCGGGCGCCCGCCGCCGCCGCGAGGGCGGTGGCGGCGAGGGTGCCCTCCAGCCGGTCGGTGACCTCGGTGACACCGAGCGTCTCGCCGATGAAGTCCTTGTTCGACAACGCCATCAGCAACGGCCAGCCGGTGGCGACCAGCTGGTCGCAGTGCCGCAGCAGGGCCAAGCCGTGGAAGGTGTTCTTGCCGAAGTCGTGCGTCGGGTCCACGAGGATGCCCTCCCGTGGCACACCGCGCGCGACCAGGCGCTCCGCCTGGCCGGTGACCTCGGCGATCACGTCGGCCACCACGTCGACGTAGCGCACCCGGTGCGGGCGCCTGCGGGGCACCGCGCCCCCGGTGTGCGAGCAGACGATGCCGACGCCGAGCTCCGCGGCCACCTCTCCCAGCGCCGGGTCGGCGCCCGCCCACGTGTCGTTCAGCAGGTCGGCGCCCTCGGCGACGGCGGCCCGCCCGACCGGGGCCCGCCACGTGTCCGCGCTGATCACCACGTCGGGGTGGCGGGCGCGCACCGCGGCGACGAACGGCACCACGCGCCGGATCTCCTCCGCGAGGTCGACGTCGGCGCCCGGACCCGCCTTCACCCCGCCGATGTCAATGATGTCGGCGCCTTCCGCGACCGCCGCGTCGACCCGTTCCATCGCGGCGGCGTCGGCGAACGTCGCGCCGCGGTCGTAGAACGAGTCGGGCGTGCGGTTCACGATCGCCATCACCAGCGCCCGGTCCTGCGCGGGCGTGCGGGTGCCGAACCGGATCACGCTGTTCCTACCCACCCCGCCGGCTCCGCAAGCTCCGCCGGCTTCCATCCCCCGGGTCTACCCACCCCGCCGGCTCCGCAAGCTCCGCCGTCTG
>DATAOO010000329.1:0-2740 GCA_036265695.1 Pseudonocardia sp.
CGCTGTGGGTGTGGCCACTCCGGTACCCGGATCGGCGCGGCCGCACGTAGCGTGAAGCTGTGCAATTACTGTTGGTCCGACACGGGCAAGTCCTCCCCAACGTCCGCGGCGAAGTGGCCACCCGCGCTCCCGGCCCCGCGCTCACCCCGCTGGGCGAGCAGCAGGCCGCCGCCCTGCCCGCCGCCTTCGAACACCGCACGATCGACGCCATCTTCGTGTCTTCGCTGCTCCGCACGCACCTCACGGCCGCGCCGCTGGCCGCGGCCCGCCGCCTCCGCCCCACCGAGCTGAGCGGCCTGCGGGAAATCGAGGCGGGCGATCTCGAAGACCGTTCCGACCCGCCCGCCATTGCGGAATACCACGGGACATTCGGCGCGTGGGCGTCCGGCGACAATTCCCCGCGAATTCCCGGCGGCCCGGACGGATTCACCTTCTTCGACCGTTTCGACGAGGCCGTGCGCGCCATTCTCGCCACCGGCTGCGAGTCCGCGGTGGCGTTCAGCCACGGCGCCGCGATCCGCACCTGGGCCGGGGCGCGCGCCGCCAACATCGACGGGCACTTCGCGGCCGCCCACCCGCTGGGCAACACGGCCCTGGTCGAGGTGCACGGCGACTTCGAGACCGGCTGGACGTGCGTGGCGTGGACCGACAGGCCCGTGGGCGGCGCCAACCTCGTCGACCGCTTCGCGCAGGACCCCACGGGGGAACGACTCCTCGCGGGCTGACCCCATCCGGAACGGGTTGCGAGGTGCGCCACGTTCGATCGAATCGATTCGATATCCGGCCTACCGTCGAAACCGTGCGGCTCGCGATCCTGACAATGGCCCTGGGTGCGTTCGCCATCGGGCTCACCGAATTCGCGGTGACGGGCCTGCTCCCGCAGATCGCCGCGGACCTGGCGGTGTCCATCCCCGCGGCGGGCAACCTCGTCACCGCCTACGCGATCGGGGTGGTCGTCGGGGCTCCACTGCTCACCGCGGTGGGCGCCCGGCTGTCGCAGCGCACCCTCCTGCTGGTGTTCATGGGGCTGTTCGCGCTCGGCAACGGGCTCGCGGCCGCGGCGCCGGACTTCGGCACCCTGCTGGTCGCCCGGTTCCTCTCCGGGCTGCCGCACGGCGCGTTCTTCGGGGTGGCCGGGCTCCTCGCCGCGCAGATGGGCGGGGCCCGGCGGGCGTCGGCGGTCGGACGGCTGTTCCTCGGGCTCACCGTGGCCAACCTCGTCGGCGTGCCCGCGGCCACCGTGTTCGGCAGCGCGGTGGGGTGGCGGCCTGCGTTCGCCCTGATCGCGGCGATCGCGCTGCTGTGCGTCGGGGGGATGGCCGCCTGCGTCCCCCACACCGCCGGACGCGCCGCCGCGGGCGGCCTCCGCGCCGAGTTCGCGGCGTTCCGCTCGCCCGCGGTGTCACTTGCGCTGGCTATGGTGGTGCTCGGGTGCGGCGGCCTCTTCACCTTCGCCACCTACATCGCCCCGATGACGACCGAGGTGACGGGCTGGCCCGCGGCCGCCGTGCCGGTGCAGCTGGCTGTGCTGGGCCTCGGCATGACGGTCGGCACGTTCCTCGGCGGCCGCCTCGCCGACCGCGTGGACAGCCGCCGGGCGGTGATGCTGGTGCTCGGCGCGCAGTCCGTGGCCCTGCTCGCCGCCGTCCCCGCCGTGCACGTGCCCGCGCTGGCCCCCGTCGCCGTCTTCGCCGTCGGAACACTCAGCCTGGCGCTGGCCCCCGTGGTGCAGACGCTCGTGCTCGACACCGCGCGCGACGCCCCGGTGCTGGCCTCCGCGGCCATGCAGTCCGCCTTCAACATCTCGAACGCGATCGGCGCCGCCCTCGGCGGGCTGGTGCTGGCCGCCGGGTTCGGGTACGCCGCTCCCCCGGCCGTGGGGGCGGTACTGGCGCTCCTCGGCGTGGGGCTCGCCGTGATCGCCCGCCGCCGAGCGCCGAGCCCGCAGCCCGTCCAGGCCTGACCGCACCCGAACGCAGCTCGCTGCTGCATTTTCAAGCAGACCGTATTACGGTAATCCCGTGACAACGGCCGTGCGGCGGGAAGCCGCTCCCCTGCGGAGCCAGGTCGTGGACCTGCTCCGCCGCGCGATCGTGGGCGCCGAGTTCGCGCCGGGTGAGCGGCTCACCGAGCGCGTGCTGTGCGAGCGGTTCGCGGTGAGCCGCACGGTGGTGCGCGAGGCGTTGCGACAGCTGGAGTCCGAGGGCCTGGTCACCACCGTGCCCCAGCGCGGGCCGGTGGTCGCCGTGCTCAGCGCGGCCGACGCGGCGTCGTTGTACGAGGTGCGGGCGGTGCTGGAGGCGTTGGCGGGGCGGGCGTTCGCCGAGCGCGCGACCCCGCCGCAACGCGAAGCCCTGCGGGCCGCGCTGGCCGACGTCGAGGCCCTCCTCGACGGCGGCGGCCCGCTCGCCGACGTGCTCGCGGCCAAGGACCGCTTCTACGATGCGCTGCTCGACGGCGCGCACAACGAGGTGGCCCGGGCCGCCCTGCGCGGCGTGCACGCCCGCACCAGCCTGCTGCGCGGGCTCACCCTGCGCGCCTCAGGACGTCCGGCGCAGACCCGGCGCGAGCTGCGCGCCATCGCCGACGCGGCGGTCAGCGGCGACGGTTCGGCCGCCTGGCACGCCTGCGAGGACCACGTGCGCTCCGCGGCGGCCGTCGCGGCGGAGCTGATGAGTACGGAAGGACAACCGTGACCGAGGACGCCCAGCAGTACGTCGACGACATGGCCCGCACCCGT
>DATAOO010000330.1:0-14055 GCA_036265695.1 Pseudonocardia sp.
CAACATCGGCGGCGGCACCGAGCTGACCAACCGCGACCTGACCCACCGGCTGCTGGCCGCGGTAGGCGCAGGTCCGGAGATGATCGAGCCGGTGGCCGACCGCCTCGGCCACGACCGCCGGTACTGCGTGGACTGGAGCAAGATCGCCGGTGAGCTGGGCTACGCGCCGCGGGTGCCTTTCGACGAGGGCCTCGCCGCCACGGTGGCGTGGTACCGCGACTGCCGCGACTGGTGGGAGCCGCTTAAGCGTTAACGCCGTAATTGCCCGCGAAAACGGTTAATGCACCGCTCGCTATGCATTCCGTATCGATTCGATAACGCCGAACAACAACCCCAGTTGGAGGGCTTGAGGCTGCGGCTGAGTGCCTTCTCAGTGCCACGACCGTGGCGTCCCCTATCCTCGGCGGCGCGGCCAGATCGGGAGGCCGTGCGAGAGGACGTGGAATGTCGCTGCCTGCTCCCCCAGCCGCGCCCAGCCCGCCGCCTCCGCAGACCCGCTCCGGGCTGTGGCAGCGGCTGCGCGGGGCGCGTCGACGCACGCTGCTGATCAACATCGGCCTGGCGCTGCTGGTGGTCATCATTCTGGTGTTCGCCCTGATGACGGCGTTCGCGCCGCGGGAGAACCCCAACCCGGTGCGCACGGTGGCCGTCACGCGCGGCACGGTCACGGCATCGGTCACGGCGAGCGGCAACTCCGAGTCGTCGCTGGCCACGCCGGTGAGCTTCGTGACCAACGGGGTGCTCAAGACCGTCGACGTCAAGCCGGGTGACGTCGTCACGACCGGGCAGGTGCTCGCCACCATCGACCCGGCGTCGGCGCAGACCACGCTGGACACCGCCCTGGCCCAGCTGGCCAACGCGCAGGCGGCGCTGGCCCAGGCGCAGGCGGGCCCGACCGACATCAAGAGGCAGCAGGACGCCCTGGCCGTCACCCAGGCGCAGCAGTCGGTCGACGCCGCCAACGACACGCTGAGCACGGCGCGGAAGCAGAAGGACCTCGACCAGACGTCCACCGACACCGCGATCAAGAACGCGCAGGCCAAGCTCGACACCGACACCCGGGCCCAGAACGCGCTGGTCAACACGGCGGAGCAGAACCTGCGGTCGTGCCAGCAGGCGCCCCCGACGACCACGCCGACGACTGCCTCGGCCGGCGTCGCGAGCACCGGATCGAGTCCCACCAGCAACGACTGCACTAGCCAGAAGAACGCGCTCACCAACGCGCGCAACACCCGGACCTCCACGCTGCAGGCCGACCAGCAGGCCATCACCACCGCGAAGCAGAACCAGAAGAACACCCTGCTCAACGACCAGAAGGCGATCGACTCGGCCGAGGCGCAGGTGACGTCCGCGGAGAGCAACGTGAAGTCCGCGCAGCTCAGCCAGCAGGCCAACCTGCACCCGCAGACCCCTGAGCAGATCGCCCAGGCCCGCGCGAACGTCGACAGCGCGCAGGTCTCGGTCGACAGCGCCCAACGCGGGGTCAACGAGACCACGCTGGTCGCCCCGCAGGACGGGAAGGTGCTGTCGGTGGCGAACAAGGTGGGCGAGGTCACCACCGGCGGGAGCTCGCTGGGCTCGAGCGGCACCACCAGCGGCGGCAGTGCGAACGCCGCGGCGAACACCGCGGCGACGTCGTCGGGCACCGGCTTCATCGTGATCGCGAACCCCAGCCAGCTCGCGGTCACCGCCAACATCGCCGAAGCCGACGCCGCGAAGGTGCAGCTCGGCCAGGCCGCGCGCATCACGTTCCCCGCCACGAGCGCCACCGCCACCGGCACGGTCACCCAGATCACGCCGCAGAGCACCGTGTCGAACAACGTCGTGCAGTACCCGGTGCAGGTCTCGTTGGCCACCGCGCCGCCGGGCATCGGCGTCGGCAACACGGCCAGCCTGTCGATCACCACCGGCACGAAGTCCGGTGTGCTCGTCGCGCCGACGTCGGCGATCACGAGCACGGGCAACCGGCACACGGTCGTCGTCCGCCGCGGTGACCAGGACGTGACCGTCCCGGTGGAGATCGGCATCGTCGGGGACACCACCACCGAGATCGTCGGCGGCGTGAACGAGGGCGACCAGCTCGTCTTGCCGACCGTCGCCACCTCGACGAACAACGGTTTCCCCCGCGGCGGCGGCGGAGGTGGAGGCGGCGGATGACACGTCCGGTCATCGAGCTGCGCGCGGTGTCGAAGGTCTACGGCAGCGGCGACACCGTCGTGCGGGCCGTCGACCGGGTCGACCTGGTCGTCGAGCGCGGTGACTACGTTGCGGTCATGGGGGCGTCGGGCTCGGGCAAGTCGACCTTGATGAACATCATCGGCTGCCTCGACGCGCCCACCTCCGGGAGCTACCTCCTCGACGGCGTCGACGTGCGCAGGCTCGACGACCGCCGCCAGGCCACCATCCGCAACCGCAAGATCGGGTTCATCTTCCAGTCGTTCAACCTCATCCCGCGCACCACCGCGCTCAGCAACGTCGAGCTGCCGCTGGCGTACGCGGGCGTGCGATCGGCGGAGCGGCGGCAGCGCGCGCGGGCCGCGCTCGCCCGCGTGGGGCTGGCCGATCGTGAGCACCACAAGCCCTCGCAGCTGTCGGGTGGGCAGCAGCAGCGCGTCGCCATCGCACGCGCGATCGCGACCAACCCGGTGCTGCTGCTGGCCGACGAGCCCACCGGCGCGCTGGACAGCCACAGCACCGACGAGGTGCTCGCCCTCTTCGACGCGCTCAACGCGTCGGGCCGCACGGTCGTGGTGATCACGCACGAGGAGGACGTCGCCGCGCACGCGCACCGCGTGTTGCGCATGCTCGACGGCCAGGTCGTCGCGGACGAACGCACCGGGGCGGGTACCGGCCGGTGAACGTGCGGGAGAGCGCCGTCTTCGCGGTGCGCGGGGTGGTGGCGAACAAGCTGCGGTCCGGGCTCACGATGTCCGGGATCCTCATCGGTGTCGCCGCCGTCATCATCCTGATCTCGGCGGGCACCGGGGCCAACCGGTCGATCACCGACCAGATCACCGCGCTGGGCGCCAACACGCTCACCATCACGCCCAACTCGACGCTCGCGGGCGGCCGCAACAACCAGGCGCGCAACGGTGGTTCGGCGGCCACCGCCGTCAACAGCGGCACCGAGATCCGCACTTCGCAGCTGACCATCGAGGACGCCGAGGCGCTCGTCGACCCGGTGCTGGCGCCCGACGTCGGGCTCGTCGCTCCGGTGGTGTCGCCGCAGGCGATCACGGCGACCTACAGCGGCGCCACGCACACCGTCACGACGTTCACCGGCACGTCGCCCAGCTATCTGACGATCAACAGCAACACCGTGCAGGCCGGGGTGCCGTTCACCGACTCCGACTACCTGGGGCGGCGCAGGGCCGCGCTGCTCGGCCCCACCGTTGCGAAGGACCTCGTCGGCGGCGACGGCTTCTCGATCGTGGGGCAGACCGTGCAGTTCAACGGGGTCGCGTTCGAGGTGATCGGCGTCCTCGCGGGCAAGGGGAGCCAGGGGCCCCAGGACCGCGACGACGTCGTGATCGCCCCGCTGACGGCCGTGCGCGACACCCTGGCGAGCTACGGCAACCTGTCGTCGATCGCCGCGCAGGCCACGGCGTCGGACCGGGTCAACAGCGCGCAGGACCAGATCTCGGCGATCCTCGTCGCACGTCACCACGTCACGCCCGCCACCGCCGATTTCACGATCTTCAACCCGAGTTCCATCCTGGAGACGGTCAACACCGTCACCGGCACGTTCACGCTGCTGCTCGGGGCGGTGGCCGGGATTTCGCTGTTCGTCGGCGGGATCGGGGTCATGAACATCATGCTGGTGACGGTCACCGAGCGAACGCGGGAGATCGGCATCCGCAAGGCGATCGGCGCGCAGCGCACCGACATCGTCGGCCAGTTCCTGCTGGAGGCGGTGTTCCTCTCGGTGCTCGGCGGGTCGATCGGGGTGGTGATCGGCGTGCTCGTCGGGTCCGCGAAGATCGGCACGTTCCAGCTGGTGGTGGCGCCGTACTCGATCGTGCTGGCGTTCGTGGTGTCCGTGGCCATCGGCCTGTTCTTCGGCTGGTACCCGGCCAACCGGGCCGCGTCCCTGCGGCCGATCGACGCACTCCGCTACGAGTGACCGGAGCTCCCCGATGACCCACCATTTCGGCGAACCCGACCCCGAGCGGCCCGGCTCGCTCTTCGAGAAGCCCACGCGGACGAGCACCCCGCCCGCGCCGCGGGACGCGGACGAGGTGTCGACCGACGCGGCGGCCGCCGATGCCGCGCCCGGTGACGGAGGCCGCGCCGACGACGTCCGCGACGCGGCCGAGACGGTCGGCGGTGGCGGGCCGGGATCCGCGGACCGCGCCGCCGACGAGGGCCGGGGCGTGCGTGAGGCGGCCAGCCGTCCCGCCGACGACCTCCGCGACGCGCCCGCGAACGAGGGCCGCGACGAGCCGGGGACCGGCGCCAACGGCGCTGGGCCCGTAGGCGGTGCGGCAGCTGCTCCGCCGACGACGGCCTGGGATCGGCCGTCCGCCGATGCCGCCCGGGACGAGCGGGCCGGGGGTGCGGGCGGGGACCTCGTCGGTCGGGCCGCGCCCGCCTGGGAACGGGCTGCCGACGATGTCCGCGACGTGCCGGGCTCGGGGGGCCGGCCTGCCGACGATGTCCGCGACGCGCCGGGCTCGGGGAGCCGGGCTGCCGACACCGTCCGTGACGGACGGGGAGCTGGGGCTGCGGGGGCCGCAGCTCTGGGCGGAGTTGGCGCCGGTCGGTCTGTGCCCGAGGGGAACCCGCACGACGCTGGCGACCAGGCAACCGCGGCCGTGCCCGCGGCGGGCGATCCCGTCGATCGGCAGGCGCCCGGCTGGAACCGCTCCACGGTCGACCCGTTCGCGACTGCGCCGATGCCTGCCACCCGGTCCCGCGGGTCCCGGCCCGCCCCCCATCCTCAGCCTGCAGGCGACCCGGCGCCCGCGCCCACGCTCGTCGACGACGCGCCCACCGAGGCGCTGCCGGTGGTCGAACCCGCCGCCGCAGACGCCGTCCCCGAGTGGCGCCCCCCGAAGCAGACCAGCCGCCTGACGACGATCCTGATCATCGCGCTGCTGGTGGCGGTCGGGTTCCTCGCGGGGGTGTTCGTCGGACGCGCGGCCGCCCCGGCCCCCACCGGGGGCGAGCAACCCCAACCCGCGGCGACGAGCTCAGCCCGCCTCGGCGCGCTCCGCTGAGGGCGGCGGTCACCGGCGATCACCGGTCAGCCGTCGCGGTGGAAGGCCGTGAGGCGCTCCGCTTCCTCCGCCACCGCCCGTACGTCCGCGCGGGGGAGCGGGGCGAACGGGGTGGGCACCACCCGGCCGTCCAGGTACCGCCAGGTGCCCGCGACGTGCCCGTCCACGAGGAAGGTCGGGATCGACTGCGGCATCTTCGTGGCGAACACCTTCTCCCGGTGCTCGTCGGGCAGGATCCGGGCGCGCTTGGCGTGCCCGAGCAGCAGTAGCGCGTCGAACGTCGACAGGAAGCGAACCGGCGCCGGGGTCTCGCCGTCCGGGCGGACGGCGTCGGGCAGGTCGAGGAGCTCCGCCCCGTCGGGGTCGCGGTCGGCGCGCAGCTCGATCCGGCCCAGCACGGCGCGCGTCTCGGTGATGTTCCAGCCCGCGTACCGGGCTACGTCCGCCGCCGTCGCCGGGCCGAAGCCGCCCAGGTAGCGCCGCACGAGCAGCTCCTCGGCCGCCGCCCGCACCACCGGCTCAGCGGGCACGTGCTGCGCCGCGAGCCCGTACACGTGCGCCCGCGGCAGCTCCCACGTGCCCGCGGGCGGCACTCGCACCAGGTCCAACCACAGCTGCACGCCCTGGAACACGGCCTTCGGGAACCCGGCCGCGACCAGCGCCGCCACCAGCTCGGTCTGCTTGGCCGGGCCGTCGGCCAGCCGCTTCGCGACGACGTCGGCCGCGGCCGTCATGTCGGCTTCCGTGAGCCCGCGCGGCGAGCGCAGGAACCACACCCGTCGCTGCTCCCGCACGGCCTCGGTGAGCGGCCAGTAGTCCCGCGCCGACACCATGTGGATCGTGCAGCGCATCACCCAGGCCTGCACGACCCGACCATCCAGCAACGCGGACGTGAGGTCGGCCCGGCGGAAGCCCGCCAGCCGCGACCACAGCCCGACGTAGGCCGACGGGGCGTACTGGGTCTGCAGCCCGCCCACCCGCTCGACGGCCTCGACCGGGTCGAGCGCGGCGCGCTCCAGCAGGAGCTGCCGGGCCAGCACGGCCCGGTTCAGCTCCGCCCAGGACAGCGTCAAGCCAGCACTCGCAGCCGGGCCAGCACCTCGTCGGGCCCCAACGCCTTGGCGATCGCGTGCATGTCCGGGCTGCGCGTGGAGCCGGTGAGCGCCACCCGCACGAGCTGCGACGCCTCCCGGATCGAGCCGTGGTAGGCGTCGGGATCGGCCTTGTACTCCTTGGGGCTCGCCGCGAACCCGTTGCGGGTGCTCGCGGCGCGGATCTGGTCGAACCACTCCTTGGGGTCGTCGAGGTGCTGGTAGGAGTCGATGAGGTCGCCGATGTACGCCGCCACCACCGCGGGGTCGATCGCCGTCGCCACCCGCGCGTCCGACGGCCCGGAGAGCGGCGTGAACAGCGCGGGGAAGAAGAAGCCGTACGCGTCGCGGAAGTCCGACCACTTGCGCAGGTCCTTGCGCGGGTTGGCCACGCCCTCCCGTTCGACGGCGATGGCCCGCAGCGCCAGCTCCCGCTCGGTGACCAGCACCGCGGCCAGCTCGGGGTCGTAGGTCTGCGCCCACTCCGTGACGGCGGCGAGCACCTCGGCACCGGGAAGCGTCGCGATGTGGTCGGCGCTGATGTCCTCCAGCTTGACCAGGTCGACGAGCGGGCCCGCCGTGCCGCACTGGTCGAGCCGGATCGGCGTGGCGAGCGCCTCGGCGAGCGGCAGCTCGGCCAGCCGCCCGTTGGCCAGCCCACGCAGGTAGTACAGCACCGCGAGGGCCGGGTAGCCCGCCGCGATGTAGAAGTCGACGCTCGCCTCGGGGTCCTTGCGCTTGGAGAGCTTCCGCTTCCCGCCGGGGATCTGCTTCATCAGGGGGGCGATGTGCGCGTAGGTGATCGGCGGGTGGCCCAGCGCCGCGAACAGCTGCTGGTGCAGCGGCACCGAGCTGATCCACTCCTCGCTGCGGATGACGAGCGTGACCCGCATCAGGTGGTCGTCGACGGCGTGCGCGAAGTGGTAGGTCGGCAGGCGCGGGCTCTGGTCGGACGCCTTGAGGATCACCGTGTCGTTCCGGTTGGCCTCGTGGGAGAGCTTGCCGCGGATCGCGTCGACGAAGCTCACGCGCCCGTCGCCGGACAGCTCGGGGGCACGGAACCGCACGACGTAGGGCACGCCGTCAGCGAGCTTCGCGGCCACATCCGATGGCTGGGCGTCGCGCCACAGCGCCCACCGTCCGTAGTAGCCGGTGGGGAGCTTGGCCGCCTGCTGGCGGGCGGTGATCTCGGCGAGCTCCTCCTTGGTCGCGAAGCACGGGTAGGCGCGCCCCTGGCGCAGCAGCTCCCGCACGTAGGTGAGGTAGATCTGCTCGCGCTGCGACTGGTGGTACGGGCCGTAGTCGCCCCGGTCGTCGGCCTCGTCGGGCGCGAGGTCGAAGTAGCTGAAGGCCCGGTCGAACTGCGCGAGCGCGCCCTCGACCTCCCGGGACTGGTCGGTGTCCTCCACCCGCACGATGTAGACGCCGCCCGAGTGGGTGGCGACGTCGCGGTCGATCGTCGCGACGTACAGGCCGCCGATGTGCACGAACCCGGTGGGCGACGGGCCGAACCGCGTGACCTCGGCGCCTTCGGGCAGCGCCCGCGGGGGGTAGCGCTCCTCCCAGTGGGCGGGCTCGGGGAGGTCGGCGGGGAAGAGCGAGTCGATGAGAGCGCGGTCCAGCACGGTGGACGAGGCTATCCGACGATGCGGTGGGTGCCGCTGTACACGTTCATCGACGAGCCGCGCAGGAAGCCGACCAGCGTCATCCCCATCTCCGCGGCCAGCTCCACCGCCAGCGACGACGGCGCCGAGACGGCCGCGAGCACCGGCACCCCGGCCATCGCCGCCTTCTGCACGAGCTCGAACGACGCGCGCCCGGACACCATCAGCACCGTGCCCGCGGCGGGCACCCGCTTGTCCAACAACGCCCAGCCCAGTGCCTTGTCGACGGCGTTGTGCCGCCCGACGTCCTCGCGCGCCACCAGCAGCTCGCCCTCGGCGGTGAACAGGCCCGCGGCGTGCAGCCCGCCGGTGGAGTCGAAGATCCGCTGGGCCTCCCGGAGCGCGTCGGGGAGGCTCGACAGGAGCGCGGGCGTGATCGTGACCGGGTCGGTGTCGGGCGGGAACCGGCTGGTGAGCCGCACGGCGTCCAGCGCGGCCTTGCCGCACACCCCGCACGACGACGTGGTGTAGAAGTTGCGCTCCACCCCGACGTCCGGCGGCGCGACGCCGGGCGCGAGCGCGACGTCGAGCACGTTGTAGGTGTTGCGGCCGGTGTCGTCGACCGAGTCGCAGTAACGGGCGGTGGCCACGTCGGCCACGTCGCCGATCACGCCCTCGGTGAGCAGGAACCCGTGCGCCAGCTCGACGTCGTGGCCCGGCGTGCGCATCGTGACCGACAACGCCCGCCCGTCGACGCGCAGCTCGAGCGGCTCTTCACCCGCCAGCACGTCCTGCACGTGGCGGCGGCCGTCGGCGGTGATCCGCAGCACCGGCCTACGTGCGGTGAGGCGACTCATCTCCTGCCCTCCCGGGTTACGCTGACCACGTTAGTACCCCGCCCGAGAGGGAGAATGCGATGAGGCGCCGTCGGCCCCGCCACGTCCGGATCACCGAGCCGCTGGTCCGCGAGAACGGCGTACTGCGGCCCGCGAGCTGGGACGAGGCGCTCGACCGGGCCGCCGCCGGGTTCCGCGGCGTCGCCCCCGAGGCGTTCGGCATGTTCAGCTGCTCGAAGGCCACCAACGAGATGAACTTCATGGCCGAGAAGTTCGCTCGGGTGGTGATGGGGAGCAACAACGTCGACTCCTGCAACCGCACTTGACACGCTCCCTCGGTCGTCGGTCTGACGGCAGTGTTCGGAGCGGGTGGCGGCACCTCGGCGTACGTCGAGGCCGAGGACGCCGACCTGCTGATCCTGTGGGGTTCCAACGCGCGTGAGACGCACCCGATCTTCTTCCACCACGTGCTGCAGGGGCTGAAGAAGGGCACCCGCCTGTGGTCGGTCGACCCGCGGCGCACCTCCACCGCGCAGTGGGCCGACGGTTGGCTCGGGTTGGACGTGGGCACGGACATCGCGCTCGCCAACGCCATCGGCCGGGAGATCATCCACGCCGGGCTGGTCAACGAGCCGTTCGTGCGCCGCGCGACCACCGGTTTCGACGAGTACCGCGCCACGGTCGAGCCGTACACGCTGGAGCGCGCGCAGGAGATCACCAGGGTCGACGCGGGCCTGATCCGCGACCTCGCGCACGCCTACGCCACCGCCGACCGGGCCCAGATCTGCTGGACCCTGGGCATCACCGAGCACCACAACGCCGCCGACTACGTGTTCGCGCTCATCAACCTCGCGCTGCTCACCGGGCACGTCGGGCGCTACGGCTCGGGGCTGGTGCCGCTGCGCGGGCAGAACAACGTGCAGGGCGGCGGCGACATGGGCGCCATCCCCGCGAAGCTGCCCGGCGGCTACGACCTCGGCGACGACGAGGCCCGCGGCCGGTACGAGAAGGCCTGGGGCGTGTCGATCTCGCAGAAGCCGGGCATGCACCTGTCGCAGATGTTCGACGCGATGAACGAGGGCACGCTGAAGGCGCTGTACTGCATCGGGGAGAACCCGGCCGAGTCGGAGGCCAACGCCGCCCACGCCCGGCACCTGCTGGAAGGGCTCGACCACCTGGTCGTGCAGGACATCTTCCGCACGGCGACGGCCGACATGGCCGACGTCGTGCTGCCCGCGGCCGCCGACTGGTGCGAGTACGAGGGCACGGTCACCAACTCCGAGCGTCGGGTGCAGCGCGTCCGCAAGGCCATCGACCCGCCGGGGCAGGCGCGCCCGGACACCCACATCATCTGCGGGCTCGCCGATCGGCTCGGCCAGACGTGGGGCGAGCCGACCGCCGAGGAGGTGTGGGACGAGCTGCGCTCGCTGTCGCTCAACTGGCACCACGGGATGTCCTACGCGCGGCTGGACGAGCACGGCGGCCTGCAGTGGCCGTGCCCCACCGAGGACCACCCCGGCACCCCGCTGATGCACGCCCGGCTGTGGGAGCAGGACCCGGCTCTGCGCGGCGCGCCCGCGCCGTTCACGCCGGTCGAGCACGTGCCGCCGGTCGACACGCTCACCGCCGAGTTCCCGATCCGGCTCACCACCGTCCGCGTGCTCGACGCGTACAACTCCGGCGTCCAGACCGGCGGCTACTCCTCGCCGATGCGGCGGCGCGAGTCACTGCGCATGGACGCCTCCGACGGCGAGAAGCTGGGCATCGCCGACGGCGAGCGGGTGCGGGTGGTGTCGCGGCGCGGGGAGGTGGAGGCGCCGGTGGCGTTCGACCCGTCGCTGCGGCCGGGGCTGGCCTCGTTCACCCCGCACTTCAGCGAGGAGGTCGACATCAACGTGTTGACCAACGACGCGTGGGACCCGAAGTCGGGCACGTCGGAGTTCAAGGCCACCGCGATCCGGGTGGAGAAGATCGTCGCCGAGCTGCCGGTCGCGGGGGGCTGACCGAGCGGCGTCGAATACCGGGACGCCTGCGCCGCCGGGTAGCGGCCTGAGGTGTCCATCCGATCCCCCGACGTGGCACAGTGGGCGGGTGGATCTCCGGCTGTCCTCCGCGGAGCCGACCGATGCCGAGCGGCGTGCGATCGACGACGTGTTCGCCGCTCACCGGGCGCCGCACGACCGGCCGGGCGGCGACCAGCGCTTTCCCGACAGCGGGCACGCCGCCCGCGGACGGCGGCACATCCTGCTCCCGGCGCTGCACGCGGTGATGGCGGAGGTCGGCTACCTGTCGTCGGGCGCGCTCAACCACGTCGCGCGCACCCTGGCCGTGCCCCCGGCCGACATCTACGGCGTCGCCACGTTCTACGCGATGTTCGCCACCGAGCCGCGCGCGCCGTACGTCGCGCACGTGTGCGACGACGTGGCGTGCGGCGCGTCCGGCGGCGAGGAGATCATCGCCCGCCTCACCGAGGAGTTGGGGCACGCGGGGGAGGGCAAGGAGGTCAGCTGGGTGCGCAGCCCGTGCCTGGGCCTGTGCGAGCGGGCCCCCGCGGTGATGCTGCAGCTCGCCGGGCAGCCCGACACGAGCATCGCGCCCGCCGCCGCACCCGACGTCCAGGTCGCCTTGCGCGTGGCGGCCGACATCGGCGAGGCCCAGACCGGCGACCGCGCGTTCGACCAGCACGCCCGCGAACGGGCCCTCGACCGGGCGTCCGCGAGCGCCGCGGCCGCCGACCGGGCGTTCGCTGACAGCTCGGTGAGCGCCCCTCAGACCCCCGACCCCACGCTGCGGCTGCTGGGCCGGGTCGGGGTCGTCGAACCCGAGAGCCTCGACGACTACCGCGCCCACGGCGGGTACGCGGCACTGCGCCGAGCGATCCAGCTCGGGCCCGCGCGGGTGATCCAGGAGGTCACCGACTCCGGGCTCACCGGGCGCGGCGGCGCGGCGTTCCCCACGGGTGTCAAGTGGTCCGGGGTCGCCGCAGCGCCGACGCGGCCGCACTACCTGGTCTGCAACGCCGACGAGAGCGAGCCGGGCACGTTCAAAGACCGCGTGCTCATGGAGAACGACCCGTTCGGCCTGATCGAGGCGATGACGATCGCCGGGTACGCCGCGGGCTGCGATCGCGGCTTCCTCTACATCCGCGGTGAGTACCCGCTCGCCACGCGCAGGCTCCAGCACGCGATCGAGGCGGCCCGGACGCGTGGCCACCTCGGCCCCGACGTCATGGGCTCGGGCTTCGCGTTCGACATCGAGCTGCGCCGCGGCGCGGGCGCCTACATCTGCGGCGAGGAGACCGCGCTCCTCAACTCGATCGAGGGCTTCCGCGGCGAGCCGCGCAACAAGCCCCCGTTCCCGAGCGTGAGCGGCCTCTTCGGGTGCCCCACAGTGATCAACAATGTGGAGACGCTCTACAACGTGCTCCACGTCCTCGACATCGGGGGGCCCGCGTTCGCGCAGGTCGGCGGCGGTCGGTCCACGGGCCCGAAGCTGTTCTGCGTCTCCGGCGCGGTCGCCGTGCCGGGCGTGTACGAGGTGCCGTTCGGCGCCACCCTCCGCGAGCTGCTGACGCTCGCGGGCGGTGTGCCCGAGGACCTGCGGGCGATCCTGCTCGGCGGCGCGGCGGGCGGCTTCGTGCTGCCCGACCAGCTCGACGTGCCGCTCACCCTCGAAGGCACCCGCGAGATCGGGGCCACGCTCGGCTCGGGTGTGGTGTTCGCCCTCGACAGCACCGCCGACCTGCCCGCCACCCTCCGTCGGATCGCGGCGTTCTTCCGCGACGAGTCGTGCGGGCAGTGCGTGCCGTGCCGGGTCGGCACCGTGCGCCAGGAGGAGTCGCTCGCGCGCCTCACCCGCGGCGCACCGCCTGATGTCGAGCGTGGCCTGCTCGACGACCTCGCCCGCGTCATGCAGGACGCGTCGATCTGCGGCCTCGGCCAGACCGCGCCCGCCGCCGTCATGTCCGCGTTGAAGCTGGGGCTCCTCTGATGACCACGGACTCCCGCAGGCCCGCGTCCGGCTCCCGCTCGGTGCCGGACGACGCCGTCCCCGACGGCACCCCCGAGGCCGACGCCCACGGCGCGCGCGTGCCGGGCACCGACACCGACGGGCCCGACGTGGGCGAGCGCGCCGCCGAGTACCGCGAGGCCGACGCGGGCCCGGTCGGCCCCACCGGCGTCGACCCCGTCGCGCCGGAGGCGAAGCGCCTGCGCAGCACCCGCAGCCCCGACGGTCCGGTGATGCTCGGTTCCATCTCCCGGATGCTCACCCTGACCGTCGACGGCGCCGAGGTGCGGGTGCCGGAGGGCACAACCATCCTGGGCGCGCTCAACGAGAAGACGGAGGTGGAGACCCCCACGCTCTGTTGGGCGCCCAACCTCACCCCGATCAACGCCTGCCGCGTGTGCATGGTCGACGTGGAGGGCTCGCGGGTGCTCGTGCCGTCCTGCGCGCGGAAGGTCGAAGACGGCATGGTGGTGCACACCGACTCGGAGAAGGTGCGCCACAGCCGCCGGATGGTGCTGGAGCTGCTGGCCTCGTCGGTCGACCTCTCCCAGGCCAGCGCGGACGTCCAGCGGTGGATGCGCGAGTACGGCGTCGACGCGGAGCGCTACGGGCCGCCCGCCCCGCCCGCGGGCGACCGCGACACCCGCCACGCGGGCCACCACCACGCTCCCGACGGGTCCACCGCGGAGACCGTCGCCCAGCCCGTGAAGATCGACAACGACCTCTACGTGCGCGACTACGCCCGCTGCATCCTCTGCTACAAGTGCGTGAAGGCGTGCGGCACCGACGCGCAGTTCACGTTCGCGATCTCCGCCGCCGGGCGCGGGTTCGACGCCCGGATCGCCACCGAGCAGAACGTCGAGCTGCCCGACTCGGCCTGCGTGTACTGCGGCAACTGCATCGGCGTGTGCCCCACCGGCGCGCTGAAGTCGCTGAAGGAGCACGACCTGCGGGAAGCCGACGACTGGCACGCCGAGGAGGAGACCGTCACCACCACGATCTGCTCGTTCTGCGGCGTCGGCTGCAACCTGGAGCTGCATGTGCAGCAGGGGGAGATCGTCAACGTCACGAGCCCGTCGGACCACTCGGTCACCCACGGGCACCTCTGCATCAAGGGGCGGTTCGGCTTCCAGCACGTCCAGAACCTCCCGGAAGGCTGAACACGGTCAGCGCCTCCGCGGGCCGGGCCTCCCCCCAGAGGTAGCCCTGGCCGAACCGGCAGCCGAGCTCGCGCAGCGCCGCCACCTCGGCCTCGGTCTGCACGCCTTCGGCCACGGCGGTCAGGCCGAAGGCGTCG
>DATAOO010000331.1:0-5302 GCA_036265695.1 Pseudonocardia sp.
AGCACGGCGATCGGGATCGTGCCGATGATCACCAGCCACGCGAGCCGGTAGTCGGGGTCGGCGCGCGCCTCGGGGCTGCGCAGGCCGCGGAACCACACCGCGACGAGGTGGGCGATGTCGCGGGCGACGTAGACGAGCACCGCGGCCTCAGTGCCGAGCTGGCTCACCGCCGTGAACGCCGCGCCCGGGTCGTTGCCGAAGAAGACCCCCGACACGATGCGCAGGTGGGCAGAAGAGGAGATAGGCAGGAATTCGGTCAAGCCCTGCACGATCCCCAGCACGACGACTTCAAGCCACGACACGAGGCGCGACCGTAGCGGGTCCGCCTGAGGTTCCGCTTAAGCTCGGTCCGTGCGGCGACGGCGGGTGGGGGGAAGCGGGCTGGAGGTGTCGCGCATCGGCCTCGGCACGATGACGTGGGGTGATGCCACGGACGCCGACGGCGCCGCCGCACAGCTCTCCGCGTTCGTCGACGTGGGCGGCACGCTCGTCGAGACGGCCGACGGCTACGGCGACGGCGCCGCGCAGGAAGTGCTCGCCAAAGTGCTGGCCACGAGCGTCCCACGGGAGTACGTGGTGCTGGCGGCGCGGGCCACGAAGCCCGGCGGGCCGCTCGGCGACGCGTCGGCTCGCGGCGCGCTGCTCACCGCGCTCGACGCCACGCTGCGCCGCCTCGGCACCGATCACCTCGACCTGTGGCAGCTGCCCGGCTTCGACGCCACCGTCCCCCTGGAGGAGACGCTCTCCGCCGTCCAGGTGGCGGTGATGTCCGGCCGCGTCCGCTACGGGGGCCTGGTGGCGCCGCTCGGCTGGCAGCTCGCCACCGTCGCCGAACGGGGCCGCGCGCTGGGCAGCATCGCCGTGCCGGTGTCGGCGCAGGTGGAGTACTCGCTGTTGGCGCGGGGTGCGGAGGTCGAGCTGTTGCCCGCCGCCCGGCACCACGGCGTCGGGCTGCTGGCCTGGGCACCGCTGGGCCGCGGCGTGCTCACCGGCAAGTACGCCGACGGCACCCCGGCCGATTCGCGGGCCGCCTCCCCGGCGCTGGCGCCCTACGTGGAGGCCCGACGCAACGAGCGCTCGGCTCGCATCGTGCAGGCCGTGCTCACGGCGGCCGACGGGCTCGGCACCTCCCCGTTGGCGGTCGCGCTCGCCTGGGCGCGCGACCGGCCCGGGGTCGCCTCCGCCATCGTCGGCGCCCGCGACGCCGCTCAGCTCAGCGCGTCGATGGCGACCGAGACCGTCACCCTGCCCGCAGAGATCCGCGCCGCGCTCGACGACGTGAGCGGGCCCGCGGCAGACCTGGCACTCGACCCTCGGGTGCGCCTAGGGTGAGCAGTCCACCCGCCGTTCACCGGTGGTTGGGCAACACGGTCCCTACCTTTCGGAGGTGAGCCGGTGGCGCGGAGCGGCCCGACCGGCACGATCGAGGGAGACGCAGTAGAGGGGAATCGTGGGGAGGGGGCCATCGGGGAATGGGAGTACCACCCCATCCGGCTCCCGGGTGACGTGTCGCGGATGACCGCGGCCGTCCGGCTCGCGATCCAGGCGGAGTACAGCGGCTGGGAACTCGCCCGGGTGCGGCTCTACCCCGGAGGTGTGCGGAAGGTGGTACTGCGCCGACGGCGCAGTTCGAAACTGCTCCCCGGGCTGTCCACCTAGGGCACCAGCACCACCTTTCCGGTCGTTCCCCGCGAGCCGAGACGCCGCAACGCCTCGGGGGCCTCGCGGAGCGGCAGCTCGGCCCCGACCAGCGGGGCGATCTTGCGCTCCGCCCACAGGTCGTTCAACCGGCCCTGCCAGCGGGGGATCCACTCGGGCGCCACCCGCCGGTAGAACGCCCAGTGCACGCCGACCACCGCGTAGTTCTTGATCAGCACGTGGTTGGTGGGCGCCTCGGCGAAACGGCCCGCCACGAACCCGATCACGAGGATCCGGCCCTCGAACGCGACGAGCCGCCGCGAGGCGTCGAACACGTCGCCGCCGATCGGGTCGTAGATGACGTCGGCGCCCCGGCCGTCGGTCAGCTCCTTGACCCGCGTCACGAGGTCTTCGGTGGCGTAGTCGACAACGTCGTCCGCGCCCATCGCGCGCGCCACCGCGCACTTGTCGGCGCCACCGGCCGTGCCGATCACCCGGGCGCCCAGCGCCTTGCCGAGCTGCACCGCGGCGCTGCCCACCCCGCCTGCCGCGGCGTGCACCAGCAGCGTCTCCCGCGCCTGGAGCTTCGCCCGGTGCTCCAGCGCGCAGATCCCGGTCTGGTAGGTCACGAACATGCCCGCGGCCTGGCCCGCGCTCATGCCGTCGGGCCAGGGCAGCGTGGCGTCGGCGTCGAGCACCGCCAGTTCGGCGTAGCCGCCTCTGCCCATCGGCGGCATGCCGAGCACCCGGTCGCCGACCCGCGCGACCGCCCCCTCCCCCGCCGCCACGACCTCGCCCGCGATCTCCATCCCGGGCGTGAACGGCGGCTCGGGCTTCTCCTGGTAGCGGCCCTGGCAGAGCAGGATGTCGGGGAAGTTGCAGGCCACGGCGTGCACCCGCACGAGCACCTGACCGGGCCCCGGCTCGGGGTCGGGGATCTCCCCCCAGACGAGCGCGTCCGCCGGGTCCCCCAGCTGGTGAACCTGCCACCCCCACATGACCCCTCCCGGTGAGTCGTACGAACGCCCGCGGTGAGTCGTGCGTTCCGACAGGGCGAGTTGGCGATTCCGCCCGCTCAGTGGCTCTGCCAGTCGAGCTCCGGCGGCTTCGGCGAACCCTTCGGGCCGGGCACGCCGCGGAACCCGTACGGCGCGGGCGCCCGGCCCGGCTGCACGAACCAGCACTCCCCCGGCTCGCCGCGGTCGAGGATCGCCTCGATGGCGTCCACGACGTCGGACGGGGTGAGCAGCGGGAAGTCGCCCAGCTGTGCCTTCGCGGGCGTGAGCAGCGGGGTGTCGGCGAAGCCCGGGCACACCGCGTTGACCGTGATGTTGTCGGCCGCGAGCGTGGGCGCGGCGGCGCGGACGTAGCCGACGACGGCGTGCTTGCTCAACGTGTAGAGCGCGTCGCCGGGCATGGCGGTGAGGCCCGCCAGCGAGGCCGTCGCGATGATCGCGCCGCCGCCTGCCCGCCGGAGCGCGGGCACCGCCGCGGTGAGCCCGAACACGACGTGGTCGACGTTCACGCCCATGATCTTGCGGTAGCCCGCGAGGTCGAGGTTCTCCACGCCCGACTGGCCCGCCGTGATCCCGGCGTTGAGGAGCACGACGTCGAGGCGGCCGAAGGTGTCCTCGGCGATGTCGACGGCCATGGTCATCGTGTCCGGCTGGGCGGCGTCCCCCGGCAGCGCGAGGCCGCCGATCTCGTCGGCCAGAGCGCGGGTGCGGGCCTCGTCGAGGTCCGCGACGGCCACCCGGGCACCCGCCGCCGTGAGTCGCCGCGCGGCCTCCGCCCCGATGCCGGAGGCGCCGCCCGTCACCAGCGCGGCCTTGCCCTGGAGATCCATCAACAGCTCCTCAGGAAGGTGTCGAGCACCCGGGTGCCGAACTTCAGGGCGTCGACCGGGACGCGCTCGTCGATGCCGTGGAAGAGCGAGGCGAAGTCGAGGTCAGGCGGGAGTCGTAGCGGCGCGAAGCCGTAGCACTTCATGCCGAGCGTGTGGAAGGACTTGGCGTCGGTGCCGCCGGAGAGCATGTAGGGGATGGCGATGGCGTCCTCGTCGTGGACCTTCAAGGCGGCGATCATCGCGTCCGTCAGCGCCCCTTCGAAATCGGTCTCGACGGGCGGCAGGTCGGTGACCCACTCGCGCGTCACGTCCGGGCCGAGCAGCTCGTCGACCTCGCGGAGGAACTCCTCCTGCCGCCCCGGGATCACCCGGCAGTCCACCACGGCCTCCGCGACCGACGGGATGACGTTGGCCTTGTAGCCCGCCTTGAGCATGGTCGGGTTGGCGGTGTCGCGGATGGTGGCGCCGACGATCCGCCCGATGGGGCCGAGCTTGGCGATCGAGCCCTCGAGGTCGTCCTCGGGGAACTCCAACCCGGTGAGCTCGCGCATGTGACCGAGGAAGGTGCGGACGGTGTCGGTGAGGGTGAGCGGGAACGTGTGGTTGCCGAGCCGGGCCACGGCCTCGGCCACCTTCGTCACGGCGTTGTCGTCATGCAGGAAGGAGCCGTGGCCGGGCTTGCCCCGGGCCCGCAGCCGCATCCAGGCGATGCCCTTCTCGGCGGACTGGATGGGGTAGACGCGCCGGTCCTCGGCGAGCGTGAGCGAGAAGCCGCCCACCTCCCCGACCGCCTCGGTGCACCCCTCGAACAGGTCCGCCCGGTGCTCGACCAGCCACTGCGCCCCGTACGCGCCGCCCGCCTCCTCGTCGGCGAGGAAGGCGAACACGATGTCGCGGGGCGGCACCACCCCGTCCCGCTTGAAGGAGCGGAGCACGGCGAGGGTCATCGCGACCATGTCCTTCATGTCGACCGCGCCGCGGCCCCACACGTAGCCGTCCTGCACAGCGCCGGAGAACGGGTGCACCGACCACTCGCTCGCGTCGGCAGGCACGACGTCGAGGTGGCCGTGGACGAGCAGGGCGTCGCGCCCGGGGTCGGCGCCCGGGATGCGGCAGAACACGTTGTCGCGCCCCGGCGCGCCCGACTCGACCCGCTCGTAGTCGATACCGACGTCGGCGAGCTTCGCGGCGACGTAGTCGGCCGCCTCCCGCTCCCCCTTCGTGGTGTCGAGCTCGCCGGTGTTGGAGGTGTCGAACCGGATGAGCTCCGAGCACAGCTCGACAACCTCGTCCTCGGCCCGCGTGCTCGTCATGCGGATCTTCCTACCACCCGGGTCCGGTGACAGCTGGCCGGACGGGTCGGCTATCCTTGCGCGGCAGGTCCGAGTGGCGGAATGGCAGACGCGCTAGCTTGAGGTGCTAGTGCCCGAGTAGGGCGTGGGGGTTCAAGTCCCCCCTCGGACACGTACGTTAGCCACAACAAGTGAGATCACGGCCTCACCGCCGCCCTCCTTGTGGCGGTAGCTCACCTTGATGCCCAGCTCCTTGTAGAGCTTCGTCAGGCTGTCCGGCCGTGCGTCCTTGATCGCTTCGCCGACGTCGCCCAGCGCGTCGATCATCGCGTAGACCTCGGCCACGTCCAATCGGCCCGACGACGGCGCGGCCGCCAGCGCCACGCGCGCCGCCTCCCGTTGAGCTTGCGCCGCGTTCATCGGCTCCTTGACCGCCGCCGGGTCGATGCCGGCGACGATCGCGGCCTGCAACCGCCACAGCGCCTCCTCGGCATCTTTCAGCTGCGTCCGCGCGCCCTCGTTGGCC
>DATAOO010000332.1:0-3654 GCA_036265695.1 Pseudonocardia sp.
GGGGGTGGCGGGTGCGGCTGCGACGGCGGTCGCCGGGGGAGCGGTCGGGTGCGGCGCCGTCGACCAGTGCGGCGGCGCCGTCGACCACGAGGGTGCAGTCGGCCAGGGCGGCGGGCGTCCCGCCCAGCGCGGCCTCGGCGGTCGCCTGGGCCGCGAGGAGGTCGGGCCCGTCGGGGTCGGCTGCGCGGGCCATCCGGGTCTGCCGCAACGCCTCGGCGGGGTCCCCGGTGGTGAACGCGAGGTCGGCGAGCGCGGCGTGCGCCTGGGCCGTCTCCGCGGGGGACGTCGCGGCGTCGACGGCGCGCTCCAGCGTGGCGCGGGCCACGCCGTGTCGCCGCGGCGTGGGTCGCGTCGTGGCGGCACTCGGCCGACGAGAGTGCGTCCGCGCGCTCGAGCGGGACCTCAGCGGGGTTCTGCCGGGCCGGAACCCCGCTGATGTCCCGTTCGCGCGCGGCGGCGCAACGCCCTGCGGTGTCGGGCCGTGCGGTCTCCGTCGCGCCTGCGATCGGCGCGACCCACCGGCTCCTCGCCTGCGCGCCCCCGTTAGCCTGCGGCGTCCGTCGGGGTGAGGGGAGAGCCGGGCGATGCCGGTGTCGGCGGTGGTGGACACCGTGATCGGGCTGTCCTTCGCGTTCTTCGTGCTCAGCCTGGCCGCCTCGGCCATCGCCGAGTGGGTCGCGACCGTGCTGCAGAAGCGCTCGAAGTACCTCCTGCGCGGCCTGCGGGCGATGCTGGAGGGCACCCCGGAGGACGCCGACGGCGGCACCACGCGCTTCTGGACCGCCGCGCACGCCGAGCGCGCGATCACCAAGGAGGCGCTGCGGGTGCTCGACGGCACCCGGCCCTCCGCCGCGGACGGCACCCCGCTGGCGCGGCTGCTGCGCCACCCCCTCATCGCCGCGCAGGCCCAGCGGCGCGCGGGCGGCTCGGTGACCCGTCCGCCGTCCTACCTCGCAGCGTCCACGGTCGCGGCGGCCGTGCTCGACGAGTTCGTCGGCGACGACCCCAGCGCGATGCTCGAAGGCCGGGTCGCCGCCAACGCCCTGCCGGAGCCGCTGTCCACCACGCTCACCGCGCTCGCCCGCCAGGCCGACGGCAGCGTCACCGCGTTCGCGTCGGCCGTCGAGGCCTGGTACGACGCGCAGATGGCCCGCGTCTCGGGCTACTACAAACGGTGGATCAAGCGGTGGATCCTCGTGATCGCCGCCGTGCTCGTGCTGGTGCTGCACATCGACGCGCTCTCCATGGCGGGCACGCTCTGGCACGACCCCGAGGTGCGCCAGGCCGCCGTCGCCCTCGCCGCGCGCGACACCGCCGGGAGCACCTGCGACGCGCAGAAGACCGACCAGCAGGCCTACCTCGCCTGCTTGAACACCGAGGCGGAGGGCCTGCGCACGGCGGGCCTCACCGTCGGCCCGCTCGCGGGATGTGCGTTCACCGACATCGGCGCGTGCCTGCTGCCGCAGCGGGCCGCCCCTACACCCCGCGGGACGTCGTCGCGGTGATCGCGGGGCTCCTGCTCTCGGTGCTCGCGGCGAGCCTCGGCGCGCCCTTCTGGTTCCAGGTGCTCACCCGGCTGGCTTCGCTGCGCAACACGGGGGACAAGCCCGCGCCCGGATCTTGAGCGGATGTGACAGCCTCGGCTCCGTGCCCTCGGTCTCCGTGCTCCGCACCGCCGGAACGCCGCTCCTCGCCCTGCTGCTCCTCGTGCTCGTGTGGAATCGCGAGCTCGGGCCGGTCCTCGTCACGATCGTCGCGTTCGTCCTCATCGGCGCGGTGCTGGTGGCCGTGCACCACGCCGAGGTCGTCGCCCACCGCGTGGGGGAGCCGTTCGGCTCGCTGATCCTCGCGGTCGCCGTGACGATCATCGAGGTGGGTCTGATCCTCAGCATCACCGCCTCCGGGGGACCGCAGACCGCCACGCTCGCGCGCGACACCGTCTTCGCCGCCGTGATGATCACCTGCAACGGGATCGTCGGGCTGTCGCTGCTGGTCGGGTCGGTGCGCCACCACGTCGTCGAGTTCCAGGCGGCGGGCAGCGGCGGCGCGTTCGCCGCGGTGATCACGCTCGCCACGCTGTGCCTGGTCTTCCCCGCCTTCACCACCAGCTCGCCCGGGCCGACGTTCGCGACACCGCAGCTCGTGTTCGCCGCGGTCGTCTCGGTCGTGCTCTACGGCGTGTACGTCTTCGTGCAGACCGTCCGCCACCGCGACTACTTCCTCCCGGTGGCGCCCGAAGGCTCGGACGACAACGGGGCCGAGAACTGCGAGGAGCACCTCGAGCCGCCGAGCAACCGCACCGCGTGGACCAGCCTCGGGCTCCTGCTCGTGTCGCTGGTGGCGGTCGTCGGGCTGGCAAAGGCGGAGTCGCCCGCCATCGAGGACGGGGTCACGGCCGCGGGGGCGCCGCTGGCGGTGGTCGGCGTGGCGATCGCGCTGCTCGTGCTGCTCCCCGAGACCCTCGCCGCGATCAACGCCGCCGCCCGCGACCGGCTGCAGACCAGCTTCAACCTCGCCTACGGCTCCGCGCTGGCCAGCATCGGGCTGACCATCCCGGCCATCGCCGTCGCCTCCATCTGGATCGACGGCCCGCTGCTGCTCGGGCTCTCCGGGGTGGAGCTGGTGCTGCTCGCGGTCACCGCGGTGGTCGGCTCGCTCACCGTCGGGCTCGGCAGCGCCATGGTGCTCGGCGGCGTGGTACACCTCGTGATCTTCGCGGCGTTCCTGTTCGTCGCGGTCATCCCGTAGCTGTGAACGGGTCGGCGAGCGGGCGGGGGGTCGCGCTGAGAGCGGGCATCGGCCGATCGGGCGGTGACGCTGCGCCGAACGGCCCATCTTCCTGAGGGTTGCTACCGCTCGTCCCCCGGTGATCTCCCGCTGGGCAGGCCGCTCCCTCAGGTACGGCAACCGGCGTCGGGCCCCTGCCTACGGTCTGGACGACCCGCTACCCGCTCCCCGCTCGAAGCCTGGTGTCTGATGTCCTTGGATCTGCTCCCCGTCGCCGTGCGCACCACCCCCGTCATGGAGCCCGCTGTCCGGCGGACGATGCTCGACGTGACCGTCGCGCGCCTCGACGTCGACCGCGTGCTGCGCATGGGCGAGCTCGCCGCGCCCGCCGAAGAGCGGGCGCAGGCCCGGATCCGCGTGATCGGCGGGGTCTCGCACCTCGAGGGGGACGGCTGGCTCGGCACCCGCTGGTACCGCTGGGCCCGCATGTTCGGCCTGCCGCGCCTGCCCGCGTCGCCGACGGCCGCCGCGCGACTGCTGCTCGCGCCCTTCGACGTGACCGACCACGTGCACCGCACCCTCGCGCCCTACTTCTCGGGCGTGCTCGCCGTGTTCGACGCCGGGCTCGCGCTGGCGCCCGGCACGCCCGACGAGCCCGAGGCGAACGAGGTGCTGCTGCAGGGCTGGACGGGCGCCTGCCTGCCCACCTCGCTCACCCCGGGTACCGCATACGGGCCGCGCACCCCGGAGGTGGAAGAGGTGCTGCGGCACGCGTGGGCGGCCTCGCCCGCCGCGCGGCTGCGCGCCCACGAGGCCCGCGCGGCCATCCCGGCACACGCGTGGAACGCCGCGTGCGGGGTGGTCGACGACACCTCGAGCGTGTGCGGTGTGCCGGTCCTCGCGCGCTACCTGTTCGGCGAGGCCCTC
>DATAOO010000333.1:0-3736 GCA_036265695.1 Pseudonocardia sp.
TGGCCGAGCAGTTCACCGGCCAGCCGGGCTCCACCGTGCCGCTCAAGGAGACGATCGAGTCCTTCGACAAGATCGCCAAGGGCGAGTTCGACAACGTGCCGGAGCAGGCGTTCTTCCTCTGCGGTGGGCTCGAGGACTTGGAGCGCAACCGGAAGAAGCTGGAAGGCGACAAGGATGGCTGAGATGACGGTCGAGCTCGTCGCCGTGGAGCGACGGGTCTGGTCGGGCAAGGCGAGCTTCGTCTTCGCGCGCACCACCGTCGGCGAGATCGGCATCCTGCCGGGGCACGAGCAGACGCTCGCGCAGCTGGAAGAGGCGGGCGTGGTCCGCATCGACGGGGTCGACGGGCCACCCACCACGGTGGCGGTGCACGGCGGGTTCCTGCACGTCACGCCGGAGAACGTCACGATATTGGCGGAGTCGGCCGAGATCGGCGAGGAGATCGACGTCGCCCGGGCCAGGGCGGCGCGTGACCGGGCCGACGAGTCCGATCCCGAGGGTGCGGCCGCCGCGGCCCGCGCCCAGGTACGGCTCAAAGCCGCGGGCGCCGAGTAGGCGTCGCACATGGGGGCAGTGGCGTCCGTCGCCGGCATCCTGCTGCTCCTGGGTTGTCTCTGCCTCGGATACCTCGCCGTACGGCGGGTGCGCCTCATGCGGGGCGGTGGTGTGGATGTGTGCCTGCGAAGGCCGGGTCCGGGCCGCCGCCCCGCTCGCGTTCCCCGGGACGCCGCGGCGGGCTGGCACTTCGGCGTCGGCAAGTACCAGGGCAACGAGTTCGCCTGGTACCGGCTCACGTCGCTGCGGCCCGGCGCCACCGCCGTGCTCGACCGCAGCGGGGTCGAGATCGTCGAACGCCGCCACCCCGAGTCCGCGGAGGCCTACGCGCTGCCCCAGGCGGCGTCGGTGCTGCTCTGCCGGATGGGGGAGCGGGAGGTGGAGCTGGCCATGACCCCCGGCGTGCTCACCGGCTTCCTGTCGTGGCTGGAGTCGGCACCGCCCGGCCCCGCGGGCTACCGCGTGGCGTCCTGACGGTGAGTCGCACGATCCACCGCGGTGAGTCGTGCGATCCGCCCCCGTGAGTTGGCC
Source organism: Pseudonocardia sp. (assembly GCA_036265695.1). Classification (GTDB taxonomy): domain Bacteria; phylum Actinomycetota; class Actinomycetes; order Mycobacteriales; family Pseudonocardiaceae; genus Pseudonocardia. The sequence continues at coordinate 1,087 of DATAOO010000333.1, forward strand.
GTTTCGGCGCGGAGAGTCGGCCGCTACCGCTCGCCCGCCGCCGCGCCGCCGGGCTGCCAGAGCACGTCGCCGTCGGGGTTCGCCACCCGGCCGAGGATGAACAGCAGATCCGAGAGCCGGTTGAGGTAGCGCGCCGTGAGCGGGTTGGTGCGCTCGGGATCGGCCTCGAGCAACGCCCACACCGAGCGCTCGGCCCGCCGCGTGACCGTGCGCGCGACGTGCAGGTAGGCCCCGCCGGGCGTGCCGCCGGGCAGGATGAACGAGGCGAGCTTGGGCAGGTCCGCGTTGAACGCGTCGCACCAGCCCTCCAGCCGGGTCACGTACTCCTCGGTGACGCGCAGCGGCGGGTACGGGAGGTCCGGCACGATCGGCGTGCAGAGATCCGCGCCCACGTCGAACAGGTCGTTCTGCACCTGCCGCAGCGGGCCCACGACGTCCTCGGCGAGCCTGCCCACGGTGACCGCCACCCCGATGGCCGCGTTCGCCTCGTCGGTGTCGGCGTAGGCCGCGAGCCGGACGTCGGTTTTGCGGACGCGGCTGGAGTCGCCGAGCGCCGTGGTGCCGTCGTCGCCGGTCTTGGTGTAGATCCTGGTCAGGTGCACGGCCATGGGGGGACGGTAACCCGGCGAGCACGAGCAGATAACGTCGACCGCCGTGGCAGAGCATTTCGCGGTGACCGGCGGAGCCCGGCTGGTGGGCTCGGTCGAGGTCGTCGGGGCCAAGAACAGCGTGCTCAAGCTCATGGCGGCGGCGCTGCTGGCCGAGGGCACGACGACGCTCACCAACTGTCCGGAGATCCTCGACGTCCCGCTGATGGCCGACGTGCTGCGCAGCCTGGGCTGCGGGGTCACCGTGGAGCGCGATGTCGTGGCGATCGACGTGCCCGCGAAGCTCGGCGCCGAGGCGGACTACCGGTCGGTGTCGAAGCTGCGGGCCTCGGTGTGCGTCCTCGGCCCGCTGATCGCGCGGTGCCGCCGGGCGGTCGTGCCGCTGCCGGGCGGTGACGCCATCGGGTCGCGGCCGCTGGACATGCACCAGGCGGGCCTGCAGAAGCTCGGGGCCACCACGGAGATCGAGCACGGCCGCGTCGTCGCCCGCGGTGACGTGCTGCGCGGCGCGCAGATCTGGCTGGACTTCCCGAGCGTGGGCGCCACGGAGAACATCCTGATGGCCGCCGTGCTCGCCGACGGCACCACCGTGATCGACAACGCCGCCCGCGAGCCCGAGATCGTCGACCTCGCCGCGATGCTCACGCAGATGGGCGCCAAGATCGAAGGCATCGGCACGTCGACGCTCTCGGTGCACGGCGTCACCGCGCTGCAGCCCACCGAGCACCGCGTGATCGGCGACCGCATCGTGGGCGCCACCTGGGCGTTCGCCGCGGCGATGACCAGGGGTGAGGTCACCGTGCGCGGCGTCGACCCGCACCACCTCGACCTCGTGCTGGACAAGCTGCGCAGCGCCGGGGCGGAGACCGAAGCGGGCACGCAGGAGTTCACCGTGCGCATGGCGAGTCGTCCCCGCGCGGTCGACTTCGTCACGCTGCCCTACCCCGGCTTCGCCACCGACCTGCAGCCGATGGCGATCGCGGTCTCCGCCGTCGCCGACGGCACGTCGATGATCACCGAAAACGTGTTCGAGGCCCGGTTCCGGTTCGTCGACGAGATGGTGCGCCTCGGCGCCGACGCGCGCACCGACGGGCATCACGCCGTCGTGCGGGGCGTGGACCGGCTCTCCAGCGCGCCGGTGTGGGCGAGCGACATCCGCGCCGGGGCCGGGCTGGTGCTCGCGGGCCTGTGCGCCGACGGCGTGACGCAGGTCTGGGACGTCGAGCACATCGACCGCGGCTACCCCCGCTTCGTGGAAAACCTGCAGCGTCTCGGGGCGGACGTCGCGCGTGTGCTTGCCGACCCTCTCTAGTGGGTACTTCCTTGCATGACCAGCGCCGCCGGCTCCGCCTCGCATCAAGCCAGCCACAAGGCCCACGAAGCCACCGACAACCGATGGGTCCGCACCGGTGTGCGCGTCGGGCTGGCCTCCTACGGCGTCACGCACCTGCTCATCGCCTGGATCGCTTTGCAGGTCGCGTTCGGCGGCGGCGGTCAGCAGGCCAACCAGAAGGGGGCGTTCCAGGAGCTGGCCGACAACACCTTCGGCCAGGTCCTGCTCTGGGTGATCGTCCTCGGGTTCGTCGCCATCGCGCTGTGGCGCCTGGGCCAGGCCATCTGGGGATACCGGTACGTCTCGGACGACAAGAAGCGGCTGCGCAAGCGCGCCGCGTCCGCATTCAAGGTCGTGGTGTTCGCCACCCTCGCGGTGTGGGCCGCAACCACGGCCGCGGGCAGTGGCAGTGGCGGCGGCGGAGGGCAGAAGGCCACGGCGGGCGTGCTCGGCCAGCCGGGCGGCCCCTTCCTGGTCGGTCTCGCCGGCGTCCTCGTCGTGGTGGTCGGCCTCGTCGTGGCGTGGTACGGCCTCACCAAACAGTTCGAGCGCAACCTGCGGGTCGGGCAGATGCGGGCGCGCACGCGCCAGGTCGCGGTCGGCACCGGGCGGATCGGGTATGCCGCGAAGGGCGCGGCGTACGCCATCGTGGGTGTTCTTCTCGTGGTCGCGGCCACCACCTACTCGTCCCACAAGTCGACCGGACTGG
>DATAOO010000334.1:0-18013 GCA_036265695.1 Pseudonocardia sp.
GTCGCTCTTGTCGTCGAGCGCCAGCATCCAGGCCCCGAGGTCCTCGACCTGGATGTAGGTCGCACCGTGCGCGACCAGGTCCTTCAGGTCCGCGTTGAAGATCGGCACGAGGTCCTCGGCGAGCTGCCGCGCCTCCTTGTACCGGGAGCTGGGGTGGTTGAAGTCGACGTGGTAGGTGAGGTTCGGCGGCCCGGCGCCGACGGACACCTTCATGGGCCGGTCGGTCAGTTGACGGGCCGCGGTGTGCATCTCCGACAGCCGTCCCGGGATGCCCCGGCCCACGGGCCCGGTGACCGCCGTGCCGCCCCAGTTGTGCATCCACGCCGCCTGGCTGAGGTCACCGTCCTCGCTGGCCTCGATGGCGGCCGCGAGGGGATTGGGCAGCTTCGCTTTCGTGAACCCGTCGAGTCGCTCGTACCAGTACCAGACGAAGGAGCCGATCCCGCCGCCGTAGTCGTCGAAATGCATCTGGCCATCGGTGACGATGTCGAGCCCGGCGAGCTCCTGGTCCTTGATGCACGCCGTGGTGGCGTCCCACCAGGCGTGCCAGTTCTCCTCGAGCTTCCACCATTCCAGGATGTCGGCGCCCGCCAGGTTGTAGCGGGTGTACCACCGTGGTTTGGGGTACGAGCCGATCATCGTCGTCGGGAGGAGCGTCGGGACGACCTTCCTGGGCATGGCCACGTCCTCTCTGACGGTGCTCGGCCGACGGGCTGCGACGTAGGATCGCGCGCCCGCTCGTCCGGCGGCTATGTCTGCGGGCACAGCGATGCGCGGACGGATCTGGCGACCGCCACAAGGGATGTGCTTGCCTTCCCGGCCGATCCGTGGTGAGAAGGACGCGTGAGCGCGGTCGATGTCTCGACGTCCTTGCGTCCGTGGATGACCGCGGTCGGGGAGATCTCGCGGGCGGTGAACGCGGGGGAGCCGCTCGAGGTGCTGCTCACGCTGATCGCCGAGCGCGTGTGCGCCCTGATCGGCTTCGACCACTGCGCGGTCATGCTGGCCGACGACGACCAGACCCACCTGCACGCCGTCGGCTGGTCGGGGCTCTCCGACGCCTACGTCGCGCTGGTGCGCGACGGTGCCGCGCTCCCGGTGCGGCCGACCGGCCCGCACGGTGACTCGCCTGCGGCGCAGGCGTTCCGCGAGGGTCGCAGCGTCGCCGTGCCCGACGTGGGCGCCGCCGACGACTACGGTCGGATGCGCAGCCTCGCGCCGACCCAGGGCTACCGGGCGCTGCTGGCCGCCCCGCTGCGCACGGCCCGGTCGGGGCTCGCGGGGGTGGTCGTCGCCTACTCGATGAGCGCGCGGGCCTTCAGCGACCTGGAGATCGAGCTGATCGAGCTGCTGGCCGACCAGGCGGCACTCGCCCTCGAGACGAGCGGGCTGCGCGCTGATCAACAGAGCGTCATCCGGGAGCTGTCGCTGGCCAACGTCGAGCTGCGGACGGGCAGGGCCGCCCTCGAGCGCGCCGAACAGCAGCACCGCGACCTGATGGCGATGGTGCTCGCCGACGTCGGGCTCGACCGGATCGTCAGCGGGCTGGCGCAGGCACTCGACGCCTCGGTGACCGTCGAGGACTCCGACGGTGGCCTGCTGGCGCTGGCGCCCGCGGTCGGCTACCACCCGCCGCCGGAAGCGGCCGCCCGCCGCCGAGGGCGGACGCGGACCGCCCTGGAGGTGCTCAGCAAGCGGTTCGAGGTCGTGCACGTGCCCGGCTCGAGCGTGAGCTCGACCGCGTGGGTGGCACCGGTGGTTCTGGGCGGCGAGCTCGCGGGCAGGCTGTGGATCACCGACCGGAAGGCGGCGCCCGAGCCGTTCGAGCGTCGGCTCATCGAGCGGTTCGCGCTGGTCGTGGGCATCGAGCTGCTCCGCCAGCGGCACCTGCGCGACGTCGAGCGACGGCTCTCCGGCGATCTGCTCGGCGACCTGCTCCGCCCCGGCGGCCCGACCCACGAGCAGGGCCTCCTCGACCGTGCCGCGGCGTTGGGGACCGACCTCCGGCAGCCGCACGTGGTCGCCGTGCTCGCGCCGGAACCGCCGCAACGCGTGCCGCGGCTGGGCGAGCTCGTGCGAGCGGGTGTAGACGGACCGGCGCTCGACGGCTGGTACGAGGACGTGCACGTGGTGGTGCTGCCCCGCAAGCCGGACCCGATGGAGGCGGTGCGGCGGGTGTCGGCGCTGGTGGAAGAGGCGCTGCCCGGCTTGGTGGTCGCGACGGCGGTGGGCGCGTTCACGGCCGTCGCCGAGCTGCCGACGGTGTTCCGCGTCGCCCGCGGCGCAGCCCGGCTGCGCCGAGCGCACCGGCGCGGCGGCGTGGTCGACGTCCGTGACCTCGGGCTCTCCGCGCTCATGCTGGAGACGGGTGCGCCCGACACGCTCCGGCGCTTCGCCCAGGACCTGCTGCACCCGGTGGCCGCCTACGACGCCCAACGCGGCGGGGACCTGCTGGCGACCCTACGCGCGTGGCTCGAGCTCGGCTTCTCGGTCCAGGCCACCGCCGCGGCCCTGGTGGTGCACCCCAACACGGTCACCTACCGGCTCGGCCGGATCGAGCAGCTGACCGGTCGCGAGCTGCGGCTGCCCGACGTCCGACTGGAGCTGCAGCTGGCGCTGACCGTCCACGACATCATCTGGCTCGCCGACTGAGGCGTTGTTCGGCCACCCAAACCGAGCGCTGTTGTTCTGTGCCTCAGCCTATGGCCACCCCTTCGCCAGGGCGTCAGGATCGGCGGATCACGCCGGAGGTTGCCATGACGCAGCGCCTTGCCGTGGTGACCGGCGCCAACCGCGGCATCGGACGGGCCATCGCGGTGGCCCTCGCCGCCGACGGTTTCACCGTCGTCGCCACGGCGCGGGACACCGCGACGCTCGACGAGACCGTCGAGGAGATCACCGCAGCCGGTCACGAGGCCGTGCCGTTCGCGTGCGACGTCACCGACGAGAACTCCGTGGCAGGCCTCGCCGAACGGGTCGGGCAGCTCGGCCGGGTGCACACCGTGGTGGCCAACGCGGGCATCGCCGGGCCGACGGCCCCACTGCAGGACGTGACGCTGGCGCAGTGGCGGGAAACCCTGGCCACCGACCTCGACGGGGTGTTCCTCACCTTCCGGGCCTTCGTCCCGGCGCTCGTCGCGGCGGGCGAAGGCGTGCTGCTGGCCGTCTCGTCGATGACCGGGAAGCGGCCGCTGCACGGCCGCACCCCCTATGCGGCGGCGAAGATGGGCGTGATCGGGCTCGTCCGCACGCTGGCCGTCGAACTGGGGCCGCACGGGATCCGCGTCAACGCGGTGTGCCCCGGCGCGGTGGCAGGCCCCCGCATCGACGACGTCATCCGCAAGCAGGCCGCGGCCCGCGGGATCAGCGAAGCCGAGGCGCTCGCGGAGTTCACCGCGGCGTCGCCGCTCGCCCGGCTCGTGCAGGCCCGCGAGGTCGCGGCGGCCTGCTCGTACCTCGCCTCGGCCGCGGCGGCGTCGGTGACGGGGGAGGACCTGAACGTCACGGCAGGCGTGGTCATGTACTAGGTCATGGACGAGGAAGGGGCTCGGAATGCGGCTGATCGACCTGTCACAGGACATCTACGAGGGGATGAAGGTCTACCCCGGCCATCTGAAGACCGTGCAGTTCGAGCACGCGACCCACGAGGAGACCGCCCCCCGCTTCGAGGGCGGGTTCTCGTTCCAGACCACGGGTTTCATGCTCAACGACAACGGGCCGACGCACGTGGACTCGTTCTCCCACCTCGACCCCGACCCCTCCGCCGACACGATCGAGAAGATGCCGCTCGACCTGTTCTACGGCACCGCGGTGTGCCTGGACGTCACGGAGTTCAAGCCGCACACCGACATCACCGCCGAGGACCTCGACCGGGTGGTGGCCGCCGCGCCCGTCGAGGTCAACGCGGGCGACATCGTGCTCTTCCACACCGCGACGTGGAACCGGTACGCGGGCGACAAGCGCTACCTGAGCGAGTTCCCCGGCCTCGGCGCCTCGGCGAGCGAGTGGATCGTCGACAAGCGCATCAAGACCTTCGGGGTGGACAGCCCCACGCCCGACAACCCGACGAGCACCTCCTACCCGTGCCACATGATGTGCAGGCGCGAGCACATCACCCACTACGAGAACCTCGCGAACCTCGACCAGGTCGTCAACACCCGCTTCACCTTCGTCGGCTTCCCGCTGAAGCTGCAGGGCGCGCACGGCGGCCCGACGCGGGCGGTCGCGATCGCGGACTAGCCCGCGGTCGCGTCGCGGAGCGCCTCGACGAGGCGGTCGACGTCGCGCTCCGTGACGTGCAGGTGCGGAGAGATCCGCAGGGCGCGGCCGCGGAGGGCGGCGTAGCAGTCGGCCTTCGCGAGGGCGGGCAGCACGGTGTCGCGGATGCTGTCCGGCACGGCCAGGCCGAGCAGGTGGGGGCCGCGCTGCGCGGACGGCATGGCGTCGAGCCCCAGCCCGCTCGTGCGCTCGGCGATCGCCCCGGTGACCTCGGCGAGCCGCGCGGCCACGCCGTCGACGCCCCAGGCGGTGAGCTGCTCCAGCGCGGCGATGGCCATCGGCACCAGCTCGAACTTGGTGCGTTGGCCGACGTCGAACCGGCGCGCGCCCGGCTGGTAGTCGTCGCGGTAGTCCACGAGGCGGGCGAAGTCCTCCGACCCCGCGCGGTTGATCCAGTTCTGCTCGACCGGCTCGCCGTCGCGGTGCTCGGGCGCGACGTAGAGGTAGCCGACGCCGAACGGGCCCAGCAGCCACTTGTACCCGACGGCCACCAGGAAGTCGGGACGCAGTGCGGCCACGTCCAGCGGCATCGCCCCGACGGACTGGCTCCCGTCGATCACCAGGCGCGCCCCGACGGCGTGGCTCCGGTCGGCGACGGCGGCCAGGTCGACCAGGCCTCCGTCGGTCCAGTGCACATTGGGCACGCTCACCACCGAGATCCGCTCGTCCAGGACGTCGAGCACGGCCTCGGTCCACGGCCGGTCCGCATCGCGCTCGACGGTGACCACCTCGGCGCCCGTCGCCCGCCAGGTGTAGACGCCCGACGGGTACTCCTCGGCCAGGACCAGGACGCGGTCGGCCGGTCCCACGCGGAGGGCGCGGGCGGCGACGGCGAAGCCGTAGCTGGTCGCGGGCACCAACGCGACACCGTCCGCAGTGGCGCCGACCAGGCCGCCGAACAGCTCCCGCAGCCGCTCGACATCGGTGAACCAGTCCCGCGCGGTGATCGTCCACGGCCTGCCGCGCCGGCGCAGCGCCGCCTCGCCCGCCTCCCGCACGGCGTGCAGGTGCGGCGAGAGGTTCGCGGTGTTGAAGTAGGCGATCTCGGGTGGGACGTCGAACAGCGCGCGGTCGGTCCCCGCGGCTCCGGCTGGCTCCATGCCGTCAGCCTGCCCGAGTCCGGACGGCGTCGGGGACGGCGTCAGTGCGAGAGCTTCCGCGCCGACGGGACCCGCTCGCTGATCACCACGCGAGCGGGGTGGTCCGCGGTGGTGAAGAGCGTGCCGTGGTGCTGGACGGCGGCGGCGCCCCAGGCCAGGGCGACCGCGAGCGCGGCCTCGTCGTCGGTGCCCACCGAGAGGAACCCGGCGAGCAGGGCGTCGCCCGCACCCACGGTGCTGACGACCTTCTCGACGGGGGCCGTTCCGTGCACGACGCCCGCGCCGGTGACCAGCACCGCGCCGTCGCCGCCGAGGCTCGCCAGCACAGCCTTCGCGCCGCGGGCCCGCAGCTCCTGGGCGGCGTCGACGACGTCGCCGATCGTGGTGACGGCGCCGCCGACCGCGTCGGCCAGCTCGTCGGCGTTCGGCTTGACCAGGTCGGGCCGGGCCGCCAGCGCCTCGACGAGCGGCGCTCCCGAGGTGTCGATCACCACCCGGGTGCCTGCGCGGTGGCCTGCCTCGACGAGCCGGGCGTAGAACCCGTCGGCGAGGCCGCCGGGCAGGCTGCCGCAGCCCGCGACCCAGCCGCCCGCTCCGGCCTTGGTGCGGGCCGCGGCGAGGAGCGCGTCACCCTCGGCGTCCGACAGCGCGGGTCCCCGTTCGTTGATCTTGGTGACGACGCCGTCGGGTTGGACGATGCTGATGTTGACGCGGACGTCGCCCGCGATCGGCACCGCCTGGTACTCGAGTCCGGCCCGCTCCAGCATGTCCACGAGGTGCACGCCCGCCGGGCCGCCGACGGGCAGCACGGCGACGGTGGGCCGCTGGTGGGCCTGGAGGGCGAGGGCGACGTTGACGCCCTTGCCGCTCGGCTCGCTCCAGCTCCGGGCCCCGTGGGTGATCGCGCCCGGGCGCAGTGCGTCGACGAAGACCGTGCGGTCGACGGCGGGGTTGGGGGTGACGGTGACGATCACGTTGTCTCCGTGGTGAGCCCGGCGGCGTTCAGCGCGTCCTCGTCGGCCGCGGGGATGCCGGTGTCGGTGATGAGCAGGTCGATGTCGGCCAGTTCGCCGTACTTGTGCGTCGCGACCTGGTTGATCTTGCTGTGGTCGGCCAGCAGAATGCGCCGACGTGCGCAGGCCAGCATGAGCCCCTTGACGGCCGCTTCGGCCGGGTCCGGTGTGGTGAGGCCCCGGTGGGGGGAGATGCCGTTGGTGCCCAGGAAGGCGACGTCGACGTTGATCTCCCCGAGCGTGCGCGCCGCCCAGGCGTCGACCTCGGCGAGCGTGACGTTCCGGACGCGGCCGCCGAGCGTGTAGACCGTGACGTGGGGCTTGGCCGCCAGCGCGAGCGCGATCGGCAGGGTGTTGGTGAACGCGGTGAGCGGCCGGTCGGGCGGGATGAGCTCGGCCAGCAGCGCGGTGGTGGAGCCCGCGTCGATCAGGATCGTGCCGGTGCGGGGGAGGTGCGCCAGCGCGGCCTTGGCGATGCGCCGCTTCTCCTCCGCGAACTCGACCCTGGCCGTGACCTCGGGCTCGAAGGAGAGGTTCTGCAGCGGGATCGCGCCGCCGTGCACGCGGCGGAGCCGCCCCTGGCGTTCGAGCGCGATGAGGTCCTTGCGCACGGTCTCGCTGGTGACGGCCAGCTGCTCGGACATCGCCGCGACGTCGACCCGACCGGCCGCGGCCAGCGTGGTGAGGATGGCCTGTTTGCGCTGCTCGGAGTAGAGCGGCATCCGCCCTCCGTTGGCTTTCACGGGTTGTTTGCTTGTGTATTGATGGGTACCGTTGCGTTCCGTTGGGAAGCTGTCAAGCCTGCCGAGGGACGGTCGCCATGACCCTGGTCGCCACCCGTGAGCTGGTCGACCGCGCCGCCGCGCACCACCTCGCCGTCGGTGCCTTCAACATCATCACGTTGGAGCACGCCGAAGCGGTGGTCGAAGGCGCCGAGCGCGTCGACACCCCGGTGATCCTGCAGATCAGCGAGAACGCGGTGCGCTTCCACCACGGCAGGCTCGGACCGGTCGCCGCGGCCGCGGCGGCGATCGCCGAGATCGCCACCGTACCGGTGGCACTGCACCTGGACCACGTGCAGGAGGACGACCTCCTCCGCAGCGCGGCAGGCCTCGGCATCAGCTCGGTCATGTACGACGCTTCCACGCTCGACTACGACAAGAACGTCGAGGCGACGCGCGCGGCCCGCGAATGGGCCCACGCCAACGGCCTCTACCTGGAGGCCGAGCTCGGCGAGGTCGGGGGGAAGGACGGCGCGCACGCGCCCGGCGTGCGCACCGACCCGGGTGAGGCAGCGAAGTTCGTCGCCGCCACGGGGGTCGACGCGCTGGCCGTCGCCGTGGGCAGCTCGCACGCCATGACCGATCGCTCCGCCGTGCTCGATCACACGCTCATCACCGACCTGGCCCGCGCGGTGCCGGTGCCGCTGGTGCTGCACGGTTCGTCCGGCGTCCCCGACGGCGAGCTCGCCGCCGCGGTGCGTTCCGGCATGGTCAAGATCAACATCGGGACGATCCTGAACGTCGAGTACACCGCCGCCGTCCGGGCGGCGCTGGCCGCCGACGACCGGCTCGTCGACCCCCGCAAGTACCTGCGGCCCGCCCGCACGCGCATCGCGGGCACCGTGGCGCACCTGCTCGACGTGCTGAGCCTGCGGACCTGACCGGCAGGCGCTCTCTACCGATGGGCGTCGCGAGCACCTAGGGTCGGAGGCGGGTGCTGTCGGACCGGAGGTGTCGGGTGACGCTGCGGGCAGGCGAGTACTGGAGCACCAACGCGGAGGCGGGACGCGACGAGCGGACCGGCGAGTGGGAAGCGATGCTCTCCGCCACACACCTGCCGTGGACGGTGCAGATCGACGGCCGCCGCGACGAGGACCGCCCGTTCGAGGCGTGGGTGCGGCGCTGGTGGATCGACGACCTCGCCCTGGTCGACTGCGAGTGCGGCCCCTGCTCAGGCAGCAGGCAGCGCAGGCAGCTGGGCGACACCGACGGCGAGTTCGTCGTCGTGCTGATCACCCGGGCGGGCCGCGAGACCGTGAGCCAGTGCGACACCGAGGCGGTGCTCAAGCCGGGCGACGCGGTGGTCTGGGACAGCACGAAGCCCGCGCGGTTCAGCGTGTGGGAGCCGTTGTCCAAGCGCAGCCTGCTGGTGCCGCTGGCGGCGTTGGAGGAGGTCAACGGGCGGGCCTGGCGTCCGGCGGCCGTGATGCTCGACGGCGGCGCCCCGGCCGCGCGGCTGCTCGTCTCCTACCTCGACACCTTGAGCGCCACGTTGCCCGCGCTCAGCTCGTCCGCCGTGGCCGCGGCCCGCAACGCCACCCTCGAGCTGCTGATGGGCGCGCTGCGGGCGGAGGGCGACACCCCGACGACGAGTGCGGCGCAGCCCGCGCTGCGGGCCGCGATGGACCGCTACATCGAGCGCCACCTCCTCGACGGCGCGGTCACCCTCAACGACATCGCGGTGGCGCACGGCGTCTCCGTGCGCACGGTGAACCGGATCTTCAACGCCACCGGTCAGACCGTGGGCGAGGTGATCCGCGTACGCCGCCTGGCCCGCGCGCGGGAGGACCTGATCGACTCCGACCTGTCGGTCTCGGCCATCGCCCACCGTTGGGGCTTCTCCGACCCGAGCCATTTCACCCGCAGCTTCAAAGCCCACTACGGCGCCTCGCCGCGCGAGTACCGCACGGCCGGCCGATCCGTTCAACTATCTGGCACTTAGGTACAAAGAGCCTGGTCACCGGCCGGTGAGACTGGGGTCACCCCTCACCAAGGAGACCCCATGGCTCGACGCGACATCGAATTCGACGCCGAAGGCGTGACCCTGCGCGGCTGGTTCTACGACGCGGACGGCGCGTCCGGGGCGGCGCCGACGGTCGTCATGGCGCACGGCTTCTCGGCCGTCAAGGAGATGTACCTGGACAGGTTCGCCGAGGCGTTCGCCGCAGCGGGCCTCAACGCGCTGGTGTTCGACAACCGCAACTTCGGCGCCAGCGACGGCGAGCCCCGCCAGGAGATCGACCCGGTGCAGCAGGTGCGCGACTACCGGCACGCCATCACCTACGCCACCACCCTCGACGAGGTGGACCCGACGCGGATCGGGGCCTGGGGCAGCAGCTACTCGGGTGGCCACGTGCTCGTGCTCGGCGCGATCGACCGCCGCGTGAAGGCCGTCGTGGCCCAGGTGCCGCTGGTCAGCGGCTCGGCCAACGTCGCAGAGCTGGTGCGGGTGGACTTCCGCGCCGGGTTCCGGCAGATGTTCGACGACGACCGCGCCGCCCGGTACCGCGGCGACCCGCCCGCGATGGTCCCGGTCGTCGCCGAGGACCCGCTGGCGCCGTCGGCCCTGCCCACACCCGACTCGTGGACCTGGTTCACCGAGACCGGCAAGACGCGCGCGCCGTCGTGGAAGAACGAGGTGACCCTGCGCACGGTCGAGATGCTCGGTGAGTACGAACCCGCCGCCTACATCGGGCGGATCAGCCCGACGCCGTTGCTGATGGTGGTGGCCCGCCAGGACCACCTCACGCCCGCCCACCTCGCGATCGACGCCTACGAGCGCGCCCGCGAGCCCAAGCGGCTGGTGATCCTGCCGGGTGGCCACTTCGACGCCTACGTCGACGGTTTCGACGAGGCGAGCGCGCCCGCGTGCGACTGGTTCGTGGAGCACCTCGGGGTGAGCCGCTGATGGGCGCGAAGCTGCAGGACAAGGTGGCCGTGGTCACCGGGGCCAGCTCCGGCTTCGGCCGCGCCATCGCCAAGGCCTACGCCGCGGAAGGCGCGAAGGTCGTCGTGAGCGACGTGCACGAGAACCCCAACGCGGGGGGCTTCGAGGACGACGCGGCCCTCACCACCGTGGAAGCCATCGAGAAGCGGGGTGGCACCGGCACCTACGTCGGCTGCGACGTCACGAAGGAGGACCAGGTCGACAACCTGGTCGCGGAGACCGTCCGCGCCTTCGGGCGGATCGACGTGATGGTCAACAACGCGGGCGTGTACCGCAACGGCAAGCGGCTGCACGAGTTCGACGAGGCCGACCTGGACGTCTGCTACGAGGTCAACGTCAAAGGCACGTTCTTCGGCGCCAAGGCGGCGATCCGGCGGATGCTCGAACAGGGCGACGGCGGAGTGATCGTGAACCTCGTATCCACCGCCGGGCTCCAGGGCCACCCCAACCAGTCCGTCTACAACATCTCCAAAGGGGCGCAGGCCAACCTCACCCGGTGTCTGGCGATCGAGTACGGCAAGGACCGGATCCGGGTCAACGGGATCTGCCCGACCTACGCGAAGACCTCGCTCACCCGCGAGCTGTTCGACGACAAGGACTTCGACCAGGTCTTCACCGAGTCGATCCCGCTCAAGCGGTGGGGTGAGGTCGAGGACATCGCGAACCTCGCCGTGTTCCTGGCGTCCGACGACTCCAGCTACATCCACGGCGACCTGATCAAGGTCGACGGCGGGGAGACCCTCTGCCGCTACTCGGTCTGACGGCGCTCAGAAGGGCGCCGGGCCGGGCCTGCCGTTCAGGGGGTCGCTGCACTCGGCGGGGTCGAGGCCGAGGATGGACAGCAGCAGCCTGCAGTCGTTGAAGTTGTGGGCGTTGCCCGCCACGGTGCGCGCGGCCCGCGCGCGTTCGCGCTGGGCGTGGTCGCCCTCCGCGGTGCGCGCGCGGTCGTACTCGCCGTGCCGGTGTGTCGACCGCCGGAGATCCGCCTGGGCGGGGATCGGGGGGAGCGCGGAAGCGACACCGTCGGATGCTCGGGATGGGCCAGACAGCATGTCTGCTCCGTCCTCGACCGCGGGCGGCCGGTTGGGTGCCCCGGAACGATCACGCTCTGACGCGGTGATCGAAGTGCTCCTGGACGGGATCAACCTACACCCCGGGATGGCTCCGATCCGGTTGTTCAGCGGGTCGGAGGACACGCCCGCCACCCTCGGGAGAGGATGGCGGCGTGGGTGCGGTGTTCGACGGGGTCAGCGCGGAGTTCGAGCAGTTCTGGACCGAGCGGCGGATCTGCCTGCTCGCCACCGTGGCGCACGACGGCACACCGCACGTCGTCGCCGTCGGGGTCACGGTGGACATCGCGGGCGGGATGGCCCGGGTGATCGCGCGGCGGGGCTCGCAGAAGATCCGCAACGTGCTCGCGGCAGGCCCGGGCGGCGCGCGTGTCGCGGTCACCGGGATCGACGGGCGGCACTGGTCGACGCTGCAAGGCCTCGGCGCGGTCCGCACCGACCGGCCCTCGGTGGCCGAGGCCGAGCGGCGCTACGCCCAGCGCTACCGCGTGCCGCAGCCGCACCCCGAGCGGGTGGTGCTGGAGATCGCGGTCGACCGGCTGCTGGGCAGCGTGCGGTGACGGTGCCCGCCGTCGTCACGGTCGTCGGGATCGGCGCGGACGGGTGGGCCGGGCTGGCCGAGCCGGGCCGGGTGGCGGTGCGCGACGCCGAGGTGGTGCTGGGCGGCCCACGGCAGCTCGCGTTGGTGGCCGGGCGCACCGCCGCCGAGACGCGGGAGTGGCCCTCGCCGATGCTGCCCGCGCTGCCGGAGCTGTTCGCGGGCCTGCGCGGGCGTCGGGTGTGCGCGCTGGCCAGCGGCGACCCGATGCACTACGGCCTGGGCGCAACGCTGGCGCGGGTGCTCGGCCCGGTCGAGGTGCTCACCCACCCGTCGTCGGCGGCGCTGGCGTGCGCCCGGATGGGGTGGGCGGCCGAGTCGGTCGAGGTGGTCAGCGCGGTCGGGCGGCCGCTCGCCGCGGTGCGCCGGGTGCTCGGGAAGGGGGTCCGGGTGCTGGTGCTCAGCGAGGGCGCGGAGACCCCGGGTGAGCTCGCGGCGCTGCTCACCGCCGACGGGTGGGGCGACACCGCGCTGACCGTGTTCGAGCAGCTCGGCGGCCCGGCCGAGCGCCGCCTCGACGGCACCGCCCGCGACTGGCCCCATCCGCCGGGCGACCCGTTGAACCTGGTGGCGCTGTGCGGCGTCGGGCCGGGCCGGGCCCTCACGCCGGGCCTCCCCGACGACGCCTTCGACCACGACGGCCAGCTGACCAAGCGCGAGGTCCGCGCGGTCGCGCTCGCGCTGCTCGGCCCGCGGCGCGGCGAGCTGCTGTGGGACGTCGGCGCGGGCAACGGCTCGGTCGCGCTGGAGTGGCTGCGGGCCCACCCGACGTGCCGGGCCGTGGCCGTGGAGCCCGACCCGGCCCGCGCGGCCCGGATCGCGGCCAACGCCGACGCCCTCGGGGTGCCGGGCGTCCGCGTCGTCCAGGCCCGGGCCCCGGAGGCGCTGGCCGGGCTGCCGACGCCGGACGCGGTGTTCATCGGCGGCGGTGTCACCGCCGACGACGTGCTGCCGCGGTGCTGGGACGCGCTGCCCGCCGGTGGGCGGCTGGTGGCCAACGCGGTCACCGTCGAGTCGGAAGGGGTGCTCGCGGCGGCGCGGGCCCGGCTCGGGGGCGAGCTCACCCGGCTGTCGGTGGCCCGGGCCGCCCCGGTGGGCGGGTTCACCGGCTGGCGCCCGGCCATGCCCGTCACGATCTGGAGCGCGGCGAAGCCATGACGGTGCACTTCATCGGGGCGGGTCCGGGCGCGGTGGACCTGCTCACGCTGCGGGCGCGCGACCTCATTGCGGCGTCGCCGGTGTGCCTGTACGCGGGGACGTACGTGCCGCCGGAGATGCTCGCGCTGAGCCCGCCGGGCGCCCGGCAGGTCGACACCGCCAACCTCTCGCTTTCGGAGATCGTCGCGGAGATGGTGGCGGCGCACGAAGCCGGGCTCGACGTGGCCCGGCTGGCGTCGGGGGACCTCTCGGTGTTCTCCGCGCTCGCCGAGCAGATGCGGCGCCTCGACGCCGCGGGCGTGCCCTACGACCTGTGCCCTGGCGTGCCCGCGTACGCGGCCGCGGCGGCCGAGCTGCGGCGCGAGCTGACCGTGCCGACCGTGGCGCAGACCGTCACCCTCACCCGCATCTCCGCGCTGGCCACCCCGATGCCCGACGGCGAGGGGCTGGCCGAGCTCCGCCGGTCCGGCGGCACCCTGGTGCTGCACCTGTCCGTCCACCGCATCGACGAGGTCGTGGCCGCCGTGTCGGACGTCTACGGGCCCGACTGCCCGGCCGCGGTCGTCGCCTTCGCCAGCCGGGAGCACCAGGTGGTGCTGCGGGGGCCGCTGTCGTCGCTGCCGGAGCAGGTGCGCGACGCGGGCATCCGGATGGCCGCGGTGGTGATCGTCGGACCCGCGTTGGCGGCCGAGCACTTCCCGGACAGCCACCTCTACTCCGACCGGCGGCGGCGGTGAGTACGTGGTGAGGGTGCTCCTGCTGGGTGGCACCACCGAGGCGCGGCTGCTGGCGGGGGAGCTGGTCGCGCGCCACGACGTCACGGTCTCGTTGGCCGGGCGGGTGCGCTCGCCCCTCCCGTTGCCCGGCACCGTACGGGTCGGCGGGTTCGGCGGCGTCGACGGCCTGGCCGCGTGGCTGCGGGCGCACGGCACCGACGCGGTCGTGGACGCCACGCACCCGTTCGCGTCGACGATGACGGCGCACGCGGCCGCGGCCTGCGCCCTCGTCGGCGTGCCGCTGCTGCGGCTGCAGCGCCCGGCGTGGACCCCGGTTCCCGGGGACGACTGGCGGATGGTGACCGATCTCGCGGCGGCGGCCGAAGCCGTTGCGGCGCAGGGTGATCGTGTGTTCCTCACCACCGGGCGCACCGGGCTCGCGGCGTTCGCGCCGGTCGACCGCTGGTTCCTGGTGCGCTCGGTCGACCCGCCCGAGCCACCCGTGCCCGCGCGGATGCGGGTGCTGCTCGACCGCGGCCCGTTCACCCTCGACGGCGAGCGGGCGCTCCTGCGCGAGCACGCCATCGACGTGCTGGTCACGAAGAACAGCGGCGGCCCGGCCGCCAAGTTGACCGCCGCCCGCGAGTTGGGCGTGCCGGTGGTCGTGGTGGAGCGGCCCCCGTTGCCGCGGGGCGTGAACGCGGTGTCAACGGTCGACGCGGCCCGCGACTGGGTCAGTAGCGGCGCGGGGTGAGCACCACCGTCGTCGCGCCGCGCGTCACGACCCGGGTGGTGGACGAGCCGACGATCAGCAGCGTGCGCATGTCGACCTGCTCGGGATCCAGCTCGGCCAGGGTGGTGACCGTGACCCGCTCGCCCGCGCCGCCGACGTCGCGCCCCACGACGACCGGGGTGCCCGGGGCTCGGTGCTCCAGCAGCACGTCGCGGGCCGCCCCTACCTGCCAGGGCCGGGCCTTGGAGCGCGGGTTGTAGATCGCGATGGCCAGGTCGGCCCGTGCGGCGGCGACCAGCCGCGCCACCACGACGTCCCACGGCTTGAGCCGGTCGGACAGCGAGATCACCGCGTGGTCGTGCCCGAGCGGGGCGCCCGCGGCCGCGGCCACCGCGCTCGACGCCGTCACCCCCGGCAGCACCCGCACCGCGACGTCGACGTACTTGGGCTGGGCGGCCACCTCCAGCACGGCGGCGGCCATCGCGAACACCCCGGGGTCGCCCGCGGACACCACGGCGACCCGGCGGCCCGCCGCGGCGAGGTCGAGCGCGTGCGCGGCCCGCTCCGCCTCGACGCGGTTGTCGCTCGGGTACCGGGTCTGACGCGGGTTGGGCGGCACGCGGTCGAGGTAGGGGCCGTAGCCGACGAGGTCGTCGGCCGCCGCGAGCACCGCGGCGACCTGCGGTGTCGTCCAGTCCCGGCCCGCGGGCCCGGTGCCGACGACGGCCACCTCGCCGACGCCCCGGCCGACGGCGTCGTCGGTGGGCGGCGCGGCGGCCACCGCGCCGGGCAGCAGCGCGATCGCGAAGTAGGGCACCGACGACGGGTCGACGTCGGCGAGGTCGGCGGTGCGCTGCCGGTCGGTGGTCGCCCGTTCCACGTAGAACGCGCGGCGCCCGGCGTCGGCCACCGCGTCGCGCACGGTCGTGAACGTGCGGCCCAGCTTGAGCACCGCGGCGGAGTCGGTGTCGGCCAGGCGCCGGGCCAGCTCCGCGCGCGGCAGCGTGCCGGGGAGCACGGTGAGCACCTCATCGCGTTCCACCAGCGGTTGTCGGAGCGCCGCGGACGCCGCGCTTACCGACGTGACACCGGGCACGACCTCGGTGCGGTAGTGCGGGGCGAGCCGCTTGTGCATGTGCATGTAGGAGCCGTAGAAGAGCGGGTCGCCCTCGGCGAGCAGCACCACGTCGCGGCCGGCGTCGAGGTGGGCGGCCAGGCGGCGGGCGGCCTCGGCGTAGAACTCGTCGATGGCGCCCTGGTAGCCGCCGGGGTGGTCGGTGGCCTCCGTGGTGACCGGGTAGACCAGCACCTCCTCCACCTGGTCGGACCGGAGGTGGGCGGCGGCGATGCCGCGGGCGACGGAGCGGCCGTGGCGGGCGCAGTGGTAGGCGACCACGTCGGCGGCCTCGATCAGCCGGGCAGCCTTGAGCGTGATCAGCTCGGGGTCGCCGGGCCCGACGCCGACGCCGTAGAGGGTGCCGGCGCTCACGGCAGGATCTCCTCCTCGCGGGCCAGCGCGTTGACCGCCGCCGCGGTGATCGCCGAACCCCCTCGGCGCCCGCGGACCACCAGGAACTCCAGGTCGGTGCGGGCGGCCAGCTCGTCCTTGGACTCGGCGGCGCCGATGAACCCCACCGGGATGCCGAGCACGGCGGCGGGCCGCGGAGCCCCGGCGTCGATCATGTCGAGCAGGTGGAAGAGGGCGGTCGGCGCGTTGCCGATCGCGACGACCGCGCCGTCGAGCCGCTCGCCCCACAGCTCCAGGGCGGCGGCGCTGCGGGTGGTGCCGCGTTGCCGCGCGAGGTCCGGCACCCGCGGGTCGCGCAGGGTGCAGATGACGTCGTTGCCCGCGGGCAGGCGGGCCGCGGTGACGCCGGAGGCCACCATCGCCGCGTCGCAGAGGATGGGGGCGCCCGCCCGCAGCGCACCGCGGGCGGCGGCGACCACGTTGCGGGAGTGGGCGAGGTCGGCGACCAGGTCGACCTGCCCGCAGGCGTGGATCATGCGGACGGCGACGGGCACGAGGTCGGGCGGCAGCCCGCCCAGGTCGGCCTCGGCGCGGATGGTGGCGAACGAGCGGCGGTAGATCTCGGCGCCGTCCCGGACGTACTCACGGACGTACCTCATCCGGCGTACTGCCCTTCGGCGAGGGCGACGAGCGCGCGGTGCGGGCCGCGGGGGGAGCCGCAGCGCCGCGCACACCCGGAGAGGTGCACGCGCTGGGTGAACTGCCCCGCGGCGAGGCCCGCGCGGGCGTCGGCCCGCACGTCGGCCAGTGCTTTGGCGCATCCCGGCCGTCCGGCGCAGGCGCTCACCAGCGGCACGGGGGAGTCGGGGTCGACCACGAACCCGGCGGCGGCCAGGCGCGCGTCCGCCCCTTCCCGCGCGCCGGGCAGCACGACCGTGCGCCACGGCGTGACGATCGCCCGCGGCGCCGTGTCCGCGAGCGCCCGCAGCTGGGCCGCGGACATCTCGCCGAGCACCGGCGCGCACACGAGCGCGGCGCCACCACCCACCCAGCCGAGCGGCGGCCCGGCGTGGCCCGCGAGCCGCTCTGCGCCACCGCCCGGCCCGCCGATCGGCGCGTGCGGCCTCGCGTCGCGGCCCGGTCCGCTGGCCGGGGCGGGGGCAGGCTGCCTCCCGTCGCCACCCGGCCCGCCGATCGGCGCGTGCGGCCTCGCGTCGCCGCTCGGCCCGACCGGCGCCGGGGTGGCAGGCGCGGCGGGCGGAGAACCGGCGGGGCGGGTGCGCCAGGCGCCGTCGGAGCCGGCGAGGAAGGCCTCGGCGGCGTCGAGCAGGGCGGTCACCGCCCGGGAGCGGGGCACGCGCGCCACGGGCGCGCCCGCGACGAGCAGCCGTCCGTCGTCGGGGCCGACGGCCTGCCAGCACAGGTCGGGGTCTTCGGCGGCCACGTCGCCGCCGCCGTCGTCGAGCGCGAACAGGAACCGGCCCGACAGCGCGGCCAGCGCCGGGCGCGCGCACAGCCCGTGGTCCAGCTCGCGGGCGAGGTCGCGCACGTCGGCGAAGCCGCCTGCGATCCCGGACAGCGGGGAGGCGAGCAGGTTGCGGGCCCGTTCGTGCGTCGCCGACGGCAGCAGCCCGGCCGCGGCCAGCCGGGCGGCCAGCCGGGGGTCGTCGCGGCGCAGCCCGCGCAGCTGCACGTTGCCGCGCGAGGTCAGGTGGACGGCGCCGTCACCGAGCTCCTCGGCGCAGTCGGCCACCACCCGCAGCGCCGCGGCGTCGATCGCGCCGCCGGGCAGCCGCACCCGGGCGAGCGCGCCGTCGGCCGCGTCGTGCAGGGCGAACACCCCGGGACAGGCGTCGGGGCGGAGGGACACGGCCACACTGTAAGCGCCCGTCGTCGCGGCCCGCGCCACGAGGAGCGAACCGTCACAGGGCTTGACGGGCCGTCGTAGCGGACCGGAGAGTGGCCGGGACCGACAACTCCATACGGCGAGCGGCGGCCAGGAATCCGGTGCGAATCCGGAGCGGTCCCGCCACTGTCACCGGGGAGCAGACCCCGCCGACGGCCACGGGCGCACGCCTGGAAGGCCGGGGCGCGCGACGATCCGGGAGCCAGGACACTGCCCCGCACGCCGCGCACCCGCCAGCCCGACG
>DATAOO010000335.1:0-8261 GCA_036265695.1 Pseudonocardia sp.
AGCGCCCGCAACGCCATCGTGCCCGCGACCTCCGCCGCGATGGCGCAGAGCAATAGCAGCCACCCCACGCGCGCAGCCTAGATGGCAGCAGGGTGACACCGCGGACACTCAACGCCCGCAGTGTCACCCTGCTGACACCCCGGGCGATACTGCTGACGTGCGGCTCACGTTCCTCGGGCACTCCACGGTGCGCGTCGAGATCGGCGGCCGGGTCGTGCTCACCGACCCGCTGCTCACCGGCCGGGTCGGGCCGCTGCGGCGGATCGGGCCCAGCCCGGACCCCGACGCCTACGGCGACGCCGACCTCGTGCTGATCTCCCACCTGCACGGCGACCACCTGCACCTGCCCTCGCTGCGCCGGCTGCCGTCGACCACGCGCGTGGTGGTGCCGCGCGGCGCGGGGGCCTGGCTGCGGGCCAAGGGCGTGCGCGGCGTGGAGGAGCTCGCCCCCGACGAGGAGCTCGTGGACGGCGGCGTGCGCGTGTTCGGCGTGCCCGCGCAGCACAGCGGCCACCGCTTCGGCCCGCGCTCGACGGCCGGGCCGCAGGCCGCCGCCATGGGCCACCTCCTGGAGGCGGGCGGCCACCGCGTGTACGCCGCGGGCGACACCGACCTCTTCGACGGCATGGCCGCGCTCGGGCCGATCGACGTCGCGCTGCTGCCCGTCTGGGGCTGGGGCCCGACGCTCGGGCCCGGCCACCTCGACCCCGCCCGGGCGGCCGAGGCCGTCCACCGGCTGCGCCCGCGCGTCGCCGTGCCCGTGCACTGGGGCTCCTTCGCCGTGGCGGGCCTCACCGCCGTGCCGGGCGGGCCGGGCGCCCGCATGCGCCGCCTGCTCGTGCACCCGCCGCGGGTGTTCGCCGCGACGGTCGCCGCGGGCGGCTCGGGCACGCACGTCGCCGTCACCGAGCCGGGCGACGCGGTGCGCCTCCCGGTGGCCCGATGAAGGTGCGGCCGTGAACCCCCTCGCCGCCGTCTTCGACTGGACCGACCCCGCCTCCATCGGCTACCCGGCGCTCGGCGCGGGCGTGCTGCTGGGCTCGATCGTGCCCGTGGTGCCGACAGGCGCGGTGGTCGGCGCGGCCGCCGCGATCGCCACCACCACCGGGCACCTCTGGCTGCCCGCGGTGATCGCCCTGGCCACCGTGGCCGCGCTGGCGGGCGACCTCGTCACGTTCGCGGCAGGCCGCGCGGGCAGCGGCCTCGCGCTGCGGCTGGTCACGCGCGGCCAGACCCCCGAGCGGCTCGCCGCCATGCGGGAGCGGTTCGCCGCGCACGGCGGGCGGCTGGTCGTCATCGGGCGGCTGCTCCCCGCGGGCCGCATCCCGGTGCTGCTCGCCGCGGCCGCGCTTGACTACCCGTGGCGGCGGCTCGTGCCCGCCGCGGCCCTCGGCTGCCTGCTGTGGGCGATCGCCTACGCGGTGCTGGGCGTCGTCAGTGGCGGGATCTTCGACGACCCGCTGGTCGCCACGCTGCTCGCCACCGTGCTCGTGCTCGCGGTCGCGGCGGTGTCGGCGATGGTCGGACGGCTCCTGAGGCAGCGGACGTGAGGGGACGGTTGGTGCGCGGCGGCCGGGCCGTCGCGCGGGTGCTGCTGGTGTGGCTGGTGTCGGTGCTGGCGCTGCGCCTCCTCGACGCGTGGCTGCCCGGCTTCGCGATGCCGCAGTGGTGGCAGCCGACCGTCATCGCGCTGGCGTTCGGCGTGCTGTCCGCCGTCGTGTGGCCGCTGATCGTCCGCGTCGCGCTGCCCGTCGCGGTCTACACGCTGGGCATCGGCTCGTTCCTGCTGATGGGCGCGGCGCTGCTCGCCGTCTCGTTCATCATCCCGGGCGTCGTGATCGCCGGGTTGGGCACCGCGGTGATCGTCGTCGTGGCGATGTCGGCGGTGGCGGCGCTCGTGTCCAGCGTGCTGGGCCTCGACGAGGACGAGATCTTCTTCCGCCGCGCCGCCCGCCGCAGCACCGACACGACCCCGGACGACCGTCCGCCGGGGGTGCTGTTCCTGCAGGTCGACGGCCTGGGCTTCGACACCGTGCGGCGTGCGGTCCGCGACGGCGACATGCCCACGTTCGCCTTCTGGCTCGCCCAGGGCAGCCACGCGCTCACCGAGTGGCACTGCGACTGGAGCTCCCAGACCGGCGCGAGCGTGTGCGGCATCCTGCACGGCCGCAACGACGACATCCTCGGCTTCCGCTGGTACGAGAAGGACCGCGACCACGTCATGGCGTGCGCGCACCCCGAGGACGCCGCAGAGATCGAGCGCCGCCACGCCGACGGGCGCGGCCTCCTCGCGGTCGACGGCGCCTCCCGCGGCAACCTCTTCACCGGCGACGCCCCGCACGTCAGCCTCACGATGAGCGCGGTGCCGCTGCTCGCGGGCTCGGGTCGACGCGGGCGGCGCGGGTTGCGCGGCGGCGCCTTCGGCGCGGGCTACTACGCCTACTTCGCCAACCCCTACAACGCCGTGCGCACCCTGGGCACCGCGATCGCCGACATCGTCCGCGAGATCACCGCGTCGGTCGGGCAGCGCCGTGCCGGGGTGCGGCCGCGCGTCAGCCGGGGCGGGCTCTACCCGTTCGCCCGGGCGGGCACCAACGTGATCGCCCGTGACGTCGTCGTCGCGGCGATCATCGAGGACATGCTCGACGGCCGGGCCTGCGTGTACGCCGACTTCCTCGGCTACGACGAGGTCGCCCACCACTCCGGCATCGAGCGGTTCGACTCGCTCGGCGTGCTCCGCGAGATCGACCGCCAGATCGGTCGGCTCTACCGGGCCACCCAGCTCGCGCCGCGGCGCTACCTGCTGGTCGCGCTGTCCGACCACGGGCAGACCCAGGGCGAGGCGTTCACCCACCGGTTCGGCGAGTCGGTGGAGGAACTGGTCGGACGGCTGTGCGGCGGCGATCCGCCGAGTCGCTCGACCAAGCGCGAGGCCCGCCGCCCGACCGAGTCCTGGCAGGTCGGCACGGTGTTCGCGGAGGCGGGCGGCCCGGTGGCGCAGCGGCTGCGCGCCCGGGTGCAGCGCACCCGCGCCGACCGCCCGCGCACGGCGTCCGGTGAGCCCGGCCTGGTCACCCGGGTGGCGCCGGGGGTGGTGGCCGTCTCGTCCGGGCACGTCGCGATGGTGTCGTTCGTCGAGCACCCGGGCCGGGTCGCGCTGGAGACGATCGAGGCGGAGTTCCCCGACCTGCTGCCCGCGCTGGTCGACCACCCCGGCGTGGGGTTCGCGCTCGTGCGCTCGGCCGAGTTCGGCCCGGTCGTGCTCGGCCGCGACGGCGTGCGCAGGCTCGCGACCGACGAGGTGCTCGGCGAGGACCCGCTCGCCCCCTACGGCCCGCACGCCGCCGACCTCGTCCGGCGCGTCGACGGCTTCCCGCACTGCCCGGACGTCATGATCAACAGCCGGTACGACCCGATGTGTGACGACGCCTCGCCGTTCGAGGTGCACGTCGGGTCGCACGGCGGGATGGGCGGGCCGCAGTCGCGCGGCTTCCTGATCTACCCGGCCGCGCTCCCCGCGCCGGACGAGATCGTCGGCGCGGAGGCGCTGCACCGGGTCTTGCGGGGGTGGCTGACGTTCCTGGGCCACCCCGAACCCGAGGCTCAGCCCTCGGCGAGGACCGGGTCGGCCGCCGCCTCGGCCTCCTCGTGACGGAAGTCCTCCTGCACCCGCGCCTTGGACAGCGCCATGCGCACGCCCAGGAAGAAGATCGCGATGCTGAACACCGCCACCACCAGCAGGTCGATCCACTCCGGCAGCACGCCGAGGCCGTCGCCGTACTGGCCGAGGAACGAGATCACCGCGAGCCCGAGGAACCACGGCAGCATCCAGGCGAGCGCGATCGGGTCGAGCGGCGGCTTCTCCACCGGTCGCTTGACCGCATACGAGACCCCGAAGATCACGTAGCCGACCAGCACGCCCACCAGCAGCTTCCAGTCGGTGTCCCAGCCCGTCCAGTAGATGATCAGGTTGGCGGCGATGAAGGCCAGCACCGAGATGGGCGTGGCCGCGGGCAGCCGGTAGGGCCGCGGCCGGTCCGGGTCGGCCTTGCGCAGCGCGACGAGCGTGATGGGCGCGAACCCGTACATGATCACCGTGGCCGAGGTGACGAGCCCGACGAGGCCCTGCCAGCTCGGGAACGGCAGGAAGCAGATCAGGCCCACCACGAACGCGAGGATGACCGACGTCCACGGCACGCCGCGCGAGGAGATCTTGCTGACGCCCTTGGGGACGAAGCCCGCGTGCCCGAGCGCGTAGGACAGCCGCGCCGACGTGCCGACGTAGATGAGGCCGGTGCCCGCGGGTGAGATGAACGCGTCGATGTAGAGGATCACGGCGAGCCAGCCGAGGCCGAGCGTGGTGGCGATCGTGGCGTAGGGGCCGAAGTCGCCCTCGCCGATCGGGTTCGCCCAGCCGCCGGTCAGGTTGTTCGCGTCGAGCGCGCCGATGAACGCCACCTCGAGCCCGATGTAGATCAGCGTGCCGATGAGCACCGCGCCGATCACCGCGCGCGGCATGTCCTTCTGCGGGTTCTTGGCCTCGCCGCCCATCTGGACGGCCTGCTCGAAGCCCTGCAACGCGAAAACGACGCCCAGCGGCAGCGCGGCGAAGACCCCGTGCGCGCCGAACGGGGCGAACCCGCCGCCCGCGGTGAAGTTGCTGCCGTGGAACGCGACCGCGATGAGCACGACGATCGTGAGGAGCGGCACGGCGGTCTTCCAGATCACCGTGGCCTTGTTCGACTCGGCCAGCCAGTTCACGCCCGCGATGTTGATCAGGGTGAAGACCAGCATAAGGATGACGGCGATCACGAGGCCCTTGCCGACCAGCGCGCCGTTGTCGTCGACCATGCCGGGCCAGATGTGGTCCAGGTAGGACAGCGCCGCCTCCACCTCGATCGGCGCGATCGTGACGGCCTGCAGCCACGCCACCCAGCCCGCCGTGAAGCCCGCGATGGAGCCGAACGCCAGGCGCGGGAACCGGGCGGTGCCGCCCGCGAGCGGGTAGGCCGCGCCGAGCTCGGCGTGCACGAGGGCCAGCAGGATGATGATCACCCCGGCCAGCACCCACGAGATCAGCGACGCCCCGCCCGCGGCTTTCGCGGCGGTGAGCGCCCCCAGCAGCCAGCCCGAGCCGATGATCGAGCCGAGCGAGATGAACATCAACGACGTCAGGCCGACGTTGCGGCGCAGGCCGCTCGGCGCTCCGTTCACGTCCGACAACACGCACCTCCGAAGCGGTCCCCTCGGGACCGATCCGGCCATGCTGCGCGCGGTCGCCACGCCTGCCATCGGCTAGTCGAGTGATCACCGGTTGCGACTAGGTAAACCCCTCTGACCTGCGGAGACGTTTGTCGGAATGATCGCTTTTGTCAGCGCAGCAGCGGGTCGCGTGGCAGCCCGAGGATGCGTTCGGCCACCTGGTTGCGGGCGATCTCCGAGGTGCCGCCCGCGATCGTGAGGCACCGCGCCCAGAGGTACGAACGCATGACCAGCTCGTTGCGCCCGGTCACCGCCGCGGCCCCCGCGAGCCGCACCGCGAGGCCCGTGAGCCGCTGGGCGTGCTCGCTGGAGAAGAGCTTCGAGAGGTTGCCCTCCGGCCCCGGCTCGCTGCCCCCGACCGCGCGGGCCGCCTGGCGCAGCAGCATGAGCCGCATCGCCAGCTCGTCCGCCACGAGCGCCGCCACCTCGCGCTCGGCCTGCGGGGCGCCCGCGACCAACGCGAACAGGTCCTTCGCCCGCAACGGCAGCACGCCCGCGCCGCCGCCGCCGATCGACACCCGCTCGTTGCCGAGCGTCGCCCGCGCGACCCGCCAGCCCTGCCCGACCGCGCCGACCACGCACTCGTCGGGCACGAACACGTCGTCGAAGAACACCTCGTTGAAGAGCGCCTCGCCGGTGAGCTCGCGCAACGGCCGCACCTCGACGCCCGCGCTCCGCAGGTCGATCGCCATCATCGTGACGCCCGCGTGCTTCTCCACCGAGGGGTCGGTGCGCACGGTGGCGAAGCCCCAGTCGGACTGGTGGGCGCCGGTGGTCCACACCTTCTGCCCGGTGACCCGCCAGCCGCCGTCCACGCGCACGCCGCGGGTCGCGATGGCCGCGGCGTCGGACCCGGCCCCGGGCTCGGAGAAGAGCTGACACCAGGTGATCTCGCCGCGCAGCGTCGGGCCGACCCAACGCTCGGCCTGCTCGGCGGTGCCGTGCTGGGAGATCGTCTGGATGTTCCAGCCCGTGATGCCCAGGTTGGGCACCTCGACCCCACGCAGCTCCTGCTCGATCACGAGCTGCTCGGCGGCCGAGGCGTCGCGGCCCCACGGCGGCGGCCAGTGCGGCACCAGGTAGCCGCTCTCGACCAGCCGGGCGCGGCGGCCGGTGGCGTCGAGGCCGTCGAGCGTGGCGACGAACGCCCGCACCTCGGCCCGGTACCGCTCGGCCTCCGCGGGCAGGTCGAGGTCGGGGGCGCGGGCCACCCCGGCCTGCACGAGCCGGGCGGTGTCGACCACGGCGTCGCCCGCCCGGTCCACGAACGCGGCGAGCGTGACGGCCCGGCGCAGGTAGAGGTGGCAGTCGTGCTCCCAGGTGAAGCCGATGCCGCCGTGCAGCTGGATGGCCAGCTCGGCCGCGCGCACCCCGGCGGGCACGGCCCGGGCCGCCGCGACGGCCGCGGCCAGCTCGGCCTCGGGGGTGCCGGGCGCGGCGCGCTGGGCGTCCCACGCGGCCGCGGTGGCCAGCTCCGCGTCGAGCAGCAGGTTCGCGCAGTGGTGCTTCACGGCCTGGAACGTGCCCACCGCGCGGCCGAACTGCTCCCGCTGCTTGACGTAGGCGACGGCCATGTCGAGGCACGCGTGCGCGATGCCCGCGGCCTCGGCGGCGGCCAGGGTGCGGGCGAGCCTGCGCGCGATGGCCGCCGCGCCCGGGATCCGGGTGCCGGACGACGTGACCACGGTGGCGGCGCGCCGGGTCGGGTCGAGCACCCGCCGGTCGACGGTGGCCGTGAACTGGTCGCTCACCAGCACGTCGTCGCCGACGACGAGCAGCACGACGTCGGCGAGCGCGCCGCCGGGCACGAGGTCGTCGACCACCTGGCCGTCCACCTCGACGCCCGCGAGGCCGACCGCGCCGATCGTGGACCCGTCGGCCAGGGCGGGCAGCAGCTCCGGCCGCCCCGCCTCCACGAGCACGGCCGAGGCGAGCACGCTGGGCAGGAACGGCCCGGGCGCCACGACGCGGCCCAGCTCTTCCAGCACCACGGCGAGCTCCGGCAGTCCCGCGCCCTCGCCGCCGTGCTCCTCCGGCACGTGCAGCCCGAGCCAGCCGAGCCCGGCGACCTCCTTCCACGTGGCGGGCACCGGCTCGGTGGGCGCGTCCAACAGGGCCCGGGCTCCGCTGATCCCAGCGGCGCGCTGTCCGGCGAGGAACGAGCGGGCCACCCCGGCCAGCGTGCGGTGGTCGTCGGTGATCGGCAGGGGCATGGCGCTACTTCCCGGTCCAGACGGGGGCGCGCTTCTCGGCGAACGCGCGGGCGCCTTCGCGCGCGTCGGCCGAGGTCATGACCGGCCCCATGATCTCCTGTTGACGGGCCCAGCGCTCCTCCGCGGGCCAGTCGCCGCCGTCACGCACGATCTTCTTCGTGGCCCGCACGGCGAGCGGTCCGCACTCCGTGATCTTGCGGGCCAGCTGCAACGCGCCCGCGAGCGCCTCGCCGGGGTCGGTGAGCCGGTTGACGAGCCCCCAGGTGTTGGCGTCCTCGGCGGAGAAGAACTCCCCGGTGAGCGCGTACTCCATCGCGATCGCGCGCGGGATGCGCTGCGGCAGCCGGAAGAGCCCACCCGCGCCCGCCACCAGCGAGCGCTTCGTCTCCGGCAGGCCGAACTTGGCGTCGCGCGCGGCCACGATGAGGTCGCAGGCCAGCGCGATCTCGCAGCCGCCGGCGAGCGCGGCACCGTCGACCGCGGCAACGAGCGGCTTGCGTCGCTCGCGTCGGACGATCCCGCCGAAGCCGCCGCGCTCGGTCTCCATCTCCGCGAACCCACCCGACGCGATCAGCTTGAGGTCGGCGCCCGCACTGAACACCGGACCCGCGGCGGCGACCACGCCGGCCCACACCTCGCCGTCGGCCTCGAGGCGGTCGATTCCCGCTTCCATGCCGGTGGCGACGGCGCCGTTGACGGCGTTGCGCGCCTCGGGGCGATTGATGGTGAGGATTGCGACGCGTCCGCGCGTCTCGTATTCGACCATGCGCGGACCCTACGCGAATC
>DATAOO010000336.1:0-2536 GCA_036265695.1 Pseudonocardia sp.
GAGTTCGGCAAGGGCGGCGCGCGCCGCACCCGCCGCGCCGGCAAGATCCCGGCCGTCATCTACGGCCACGGGGACGCGCCCCGGCACGTCTCGCTGCCCGCCCGCGACTTCACCAACGCCATCCGCCACGGCGGCGCCAACGTGCTGCTGACCCTCGACCTGCAGGGCGAGGAGCAGCTGGCGATCCCCAAGGCGATCCAGCGCCACGCGATCAAGGGGATCTTCGAACACGTGGACCTGCTCGCCGTGCGCCGCGGCGAGAAAGTCACCATCGACGTGCCGCTGACCGTCATCGGCGACGTGGTGTCCGGCGGGCTGCTGAACCAGGAGAGCACGACGGTTGCCCTGGAAGCCGAAGCCACCCACCTGCCCACCGGTATCGAGGTGAGCATCGAGGGCCTGGAGATCGGCACCCAGATCACCGCCGGTGATCTCACGCTGCCCGCGGGTTCGACACTCGCCGTGGACGCCGAGCATGTGCTGCTGATCATCGCCGAGGCACCGACCGCCGAGGAGGTCGAGGCCGAGATGGAGGCCGCAGCCGAGGAGCTCGGCATCGTCGAGGAGCCGAGTGACGCCGCACAGGCCGCGGCAGCCGAGGCAGCAGCAGCCGAGGGCGGCGAGGGCCGCGGCGGCGAAGGCGGGACGACCGAGGCTGGGTAGCGGGCCGCTGTCCGAGCCCGCCCTGTCATGTCCGACGAGCGGCAGCTGATCGTCGGCCTGGGCAATCCCGGGCCGGGCTTCGCGCGTACCCGGCACAACGCCGGCTTCCTGATCGTCGACGTGCTGGCTGCCCGCATGGGCGGCCGGTTCAAGTCCCACCGCAGCCGCTGCGACGTCCTGGAGGGGCGGCTGGCCGGCACCCCGGTCGTCCTCGCCAAGCCCCGGTCGTTCATGAACGAGTCGGGCGGCCCGGTGAACTCGGTGGCCGCGTTCTACAAGGTGCCGCTCGAGCGGCTCATCGTCGTCCACGACGACATCGACCTGCCCTACGGCGTCCTGCGGCTCAAGCGCGGCGGCGGCGAGGGCGGCCACAACGGCCTGCGCTCGACGAGCGCCGCGCTCGCCGGCAAGGACTACCTACGGGTGCGCTTCGGCGTCGGCCGCCCGCCCGGGCGGCAAGACCCGGCAGAGTACGTCCTGCGCGAGTTCACTGCCGCCGAGCGCAAGGACCTCGCCTTCCATGTCGAG
Source organism: Pseudonocardia sp. (assembly GCA_036265695.1). Taxonomy (GTDB): domain Bacteria; phylum Actinomycetota; class Actinomycetes; order Mycobacteriales; family Pseudonocardiaceae; genus Pseudonocardia. The sequence continues at coordinate 1,192 of DATAOO010000336.1, forward strand.
CGGGCCGCCGACGCCGTACAGCTCCTGGTCAGCGACGGGCTGGAGGCGGCCCAGAACGAGTACAACGACTAGCTCGGCGCCAGGACGCTCAGGACGCCGCTGGGGCGAAGAGCCCGGCGTGGCTGGCCTCGTGGCTCAGCAGCCACTGTTTGGCGGGCAGCCCGCCTCCGTAGCCGGTCAGCGACCCGTCGGCACCGACCACGCGATGGCAGGGGACCACGATCGAGATCGGGTTCTGCCCGTTGGCCAGGCCGACGGCGCGCGCGGCGCTCGGCGCACCGACCGCGACCGCGGTCTGTCCGTAACTGGCCGTCTCGCCGTACGGGATGTCCCGCAGCGCCCCCCACACCCGCTGCTGGAACGGCGTGCCGGCCGGGTGCAGCGGCAGTTCGAAGGTGTGACGGGTACCGGCGAAGTACTCCGCGAGCTGGCTGCGGGCGTCCTCGAACGCGGCGTCGTCGCGGGTCCAGGTGTCCTCGACTCGCCGTTCGTGCTTGCCAGTGGGCAGATAGCAGCCGGTGATGCCGATCTCGTCTCGGGTGAGCAGCAGCGGGCCGAGCGGGGAGTCGACGTGGGTGTAGCGCATGGTCATGGAGTGTCCTCTGTCGTGGTGGGTAGGGCGGTCATCGCGGGTGAGGTGTCGGCAGGGGCGCGGCTCGCCCAGAGGTGGTGGGTGGCGTATGAGCGCCACGGTGCCCACCCCGGACGTCCGTCCGCGAGGTCGATACCGAGCGCTGCCGCGGCGCGGCGGGCGCCCAGGTCACTGGACATGAGCACGTCCGGGTCGGCGAGCGCGCGCATCGCGACGTAGTCCCCGGTCCATGGCCCCACGCCGGGGAGCTTGAGCAGCGCAGCCCGGGTGGCGGCCCGGTCAGCGCCCGGGTCGAGGTCGAGATCACCGCCCGCGACCGCGGCGGCCAGCGCATGGACGGCAGCGGCCCGGCCGCGGGGCATCGGCAGGGCGGCCGGATCGGCGTCCGCGAGCTCGCTCGCCGTCGGGAACGCCCGCCGGGGCTGGTCGCCGATCGTGACGGCCGTGCCGTGCGCCGCGGCGATTCGCCCCAGCAGGGTCGCCGCGCCGGCGACAGAGATCTGCTGGCCGACCAGCGCCCGGATCGCCAGCTCGAACCCGTCCACGGCTCCGGGTGAGCGCAGTCCGCGGCGTGCCCGCACCAGTGGCGCCAGGGCAGGGTCGGCGGTGAGCGACGCGTCGACGGCCGCGGGGTCGGCGTCGAGGTCGAGCAGGCGGCGTACTCGAGAGACGACGGCGACGAGGTCGCGGTGGTCGGCCAGCTCGACGGTGCAGAGCAGGGTCGCGCCGGCGGAGCGCACCGTGATCAGGGCC
>DATAOO010000337.1:0-11164 GCA_036265695.1 Pseudonocardia sp.
GCGTCGGACATGTTGAAGATCATCCGGTCGCGGACGATCCCGGCCGCGTTGACGACGACGGGCATGCCGCCGAACCGCTCGACCGCCGTCTCGACGAGGCGGGTGCCGGTGGCTGCGTCGGCGACGTCGCCCGCGTCGGCGACCGCCCGGCCGCCCGCGGCGACGATCGCGTCCACGACCTCCTGCGCCGCGCCCGCGTCGCGGCCTGCGCCGTCGGTGGCGCCGCCCCGGTCGTTGACCACGACGGCGGCGCCCTCGGCGGCGAACCGGCGCGCGATGGCGCCCCCGATCCCCCGCGCTCCGCCGGTCACGATGGCCGTGCGGCCCTCCAGCACCCCCACCTCAGGCCTCCACTTCGACGAACCCGAACTCGACCGGGTCGCCGGACGCGCCGACGAGGTCGGGCCGCAGTGCCATGATCTGACTCTAGGTGAGCTGCTTGACCAGCGCGCCACACTGCGACCATGCCCGTCCTCGACGCCGACCAGCCGCTGGTCCTCAGCTCCTACTGCCTGGGCACGACCGTGAGCTTCGCCGAGCGCGTGCGGGTGGCGGCGCGGGCGGGGTTCGCCGGGGTCGGGATCCGGGCCGAGAACTACTGGGACGCGCAGGGGGCGGGCCTCGACGACGCGTCGATGCTGGAGATCCTCGGCACCCACGGGGTGCGGCTGGCCGAAGTCGAGTACCTCACCGACTGGTGCGGCTTCCGGAGTGCCGACCAGCAGGCCAAGGAACAGACGATCTTCCACATCGCGCGGACGTTCGGGGTGCCGCATGTGAACGCGGGCCTGATCGGGCCGGAGCCGCTGGAGTCCGTGGTGGCCGGGTTCGCCGCGCTGTGCGAGCGGGCCCGGCCGCTCACGGTGGCGCTCGAGTTCCTCCCGTTCGGGGCGGTGCCCGACCTCGCGACGCTCTGGGCGGTGGTCGAGGAGGCGGGCGCGGCCAACGGCGGCCTGCTGGTCGACTTCTGGCACTGGCGGCGCTCCGGCTCGACCCTGGACGATCTGGCCCGCATCCCCGCGGAGAGGATCGTGTCCGTGCAGATCGACGACGTCATCGAGCGGCCGATGCAGCCGCTGCGGCCGGAGGCGCTGCACTGGCGGCTGCCGCCGGGCCGGGGGTTCGGCAACGTGATCGAGCTCGTGCGGGCGTTGCGGGACAAGGGAGTGCAGCCCTACGTCGTCAGCGTCGAGGCCATGAACGACGATCTCATCGCGAGCGGGCTGGACGTCACGGCCCGCACGCTGATGACGGCCTCGCGCGAGCTGCTGGCGCAGCCGTGAAGTGGGCCATGATCGGCGCGAGCGACATCGCCGCCACCCAGGTCCTGCCCGCGCTGCGGCAGCTGGGGCACGAGCCGGTCGTCGTGGTCGGGTCCGACGGCGAGCGCACGGCCCGCTACGCCATCCGCAACGGCGTCGGGTACGGCACGACGTCGATCGAGGAGGCGTTGGGGGCGGGCGTGGACGCGGTCTACGTCTCCACCACCAACGAGCGGCACGCCGCCGGTGTGCACGCCGCGGTCGGCGCGGGCTGCCACGTGCTGTGCGAGAAGCCCCTGGCCCCCTCGCTCGACCAGGCCCGGGCGATGGTGGACGCGGCGGCGGGCGCGGGCGTCGTGATGGCGACCAACCACCACCTGCGCAACTCGCCGGTCATCCGCACGCTGCGCGGGCTCGTCGCCGACGGCACGCTCGGCCGCGTGCTGGGGGTGCGCGTCGCCCACACCAACCTGCTCCCCGAACGGCTGCGCGGCTGGCGGCTGGGCAGCGAGGCGGGTGCGGGCGTGGTCCTCGACCTCACCGTGCACGACGTCGACACCGTCCGGTTCGTCACCGGGATGGAGGTGCTGGAGGTGGCCGCGATCGGGGTGGCGCAGGGGATGTCGGGCCTGGACGCCGTCGCCGTGGCGGGCCGCCTCGGCGGCGTCGACCGAGCGGACGCCACGCTGCACCTGCACGACGCGTTCACGACGCCGCACGCGCGCACGGCGTTCGAGGTGTTCGGCACCACGGCGTCCGCGCTGGCCACCGAGGCGATGTCGCAGACGCCGGACGGGGAGGTCGTGCTCCGCCGGGCCGACCGGGAAGAGGTGCTCGTCGACGTCGGGGAGCGGGAGAACCTCTACGTCCGCGGCCTCCGGGCGTTCGCCGAAGCGGTGGCGGGCCACGGCGACCCGCCCTGCACCGGCGAGGACGGCGTGCGGTCGCTGGCCGGGGCGCTGGCCGTCACGGAGTCGCTGATGACCGGAAGACGGGTTTCGCTTGGGATAACAGGCGATATCGCGTAGTATCTCATGCATCCCCAACGAAGGAGATGTCATGACCGGTACCGATCAGCGGCTTCGCCACGTCCTCGCCGGACTCTCCTTCCCCGCCCGGCGGTGGGAGGTGATCGTCGAGGCCGAGCACTACGGCGCCGACGCCCGCACCCGCCAGGAGCTCCGCGCCCTCCCCGACGCCCAGTTCGAGTCCTACCCCGCCTTGCTGTGGGCGCTCGAGCGCGCGCAGGCCCGGGCGCGCGCGGCCTGAGTTCCCATAGCCCGCACGCCCGGCCCGGAGTAGCCTCCCGATTTAGTTCAGGTTCCATCAAAATCGGGAGGGCTCCATGGCCGCCGCGCCGACCGCCGCCGACCGCTTCTCGTTCGGCCTCTGGACCGTCGGCTGGCGGGCGGTGGACCCGTTCGGCGAGGCCACGCGGCCCGCGCTGGACGTCGTCGAGGCCGTGCACCGGCTGGCCGAGCTGGGCGCGTGGGGCCTCACGTTCCACGACGACGACCTCTTCGGCTTCCTCCCGGACGCGGGCACGCGCGACAAGCAGATCACCCGGCTGCAGGACGCGCTGAAAGAGACCGGGATGACCGTCCCGATGATCACCACGAACCTGTTCACGCACCCCGTCTTCAAGGACGGCGGGTTCACCAGCAACGACCGCTCGGTGCGCCGGTTCGCGCTGCGCAAGGTGCTGCGCAACGTCGAGCTGGCCGTCGAGCTCGGCGCGAAGACGTTCGTGCTGTGGGGCGGTCGGGAGGGCGGCGAGTACGACTCCGCCAAGGACATCCGCGCCGCGCTCGACCGCTACCGCGAGGCGATGGACCTGCTGTGCGGCTTCGTGATCGACCGCGGCTACGACCTGAAGTTCGCCATCGAGCCCAAGCCCAACGAGCCCCGCGGCGACATCCTGCTGCCCACCGTGGGGCACGCGCTGGCGTTCATCGAGCAGCTCGCGCACCCGGAGCTCGTGGGGGTGAACCCGGAGGTCGGGCACGAGCAGATGTCCAACCTGAACATGGTGCACGGCGTGGCGCAGGCGCTGTGGGCGGGCAAGCTCTTCCACATCGACCTCAACGGCCAGCACGGGCCCAAGTTCGACCAGGACCTCGTGTTCGGCCACGGCGACCTGTTCAACGCGTTCTCGCTGGTCGACCTGCTGGAGACGGCCGGGTACGAGGGCCCGCGGCACTTCGACTACAAGCCCTCCCGCACCGAGGACATCGAGGGCGTGTGGGTGTCGGCGGCCGCGAACATGCGCGTGTACCTGCTCCTGAAGGAGCGGGCGGCGGCGTTCCGGGCCGACCCGGAGGTGGCCGAGGCGATGGCGGCGGCGGGCGTCACCGCGCTCGCCGAGCCCACCCTGAACCCCGGGGAGACCTACACCGAGCTGCTGGCCGACCGCTCGGCGTTCGAGGACTTCGACGCCGATGCGGCGGGCGCGCGCGGGTACGGGTTCGTGCGGCTGCAGCAGCTCGCGGTGGAGCACCTCACCGGCGCGAGGTGAACCCCCGGCCCGCGGGGCCGCCCACCCTGCGGCGCCACAACCTCGGGCTGGTGTTGGCGGCGCTGCGGGCCGCGGGCGGCGCCTCGCGGGCCGAGCTGGCCGCGCGCACCGGGCTCACCCGGGCCACGGTGGCCACGCTGGTCGAGCCGCTGCTGCGGGCCGGGGTGCTCGCGGAGGACGCAGCGACGCCGCGGGGGGTCGGCAGGCCGTCGCGGGCCGTGCGGTTCGCGGCGGGCGGACCGGTGGCGCTCGGCGTGGCCGTCGACGTGGACGCGCTCGCCGTGTGCGCGGTCGGGCTGGACGGCGTGGTGCGCGCGCACCGACGGCACGCCCGTGACCACCGGGCCCTCACCCCGGCCACCGTGTTCGACGGCGCCGCCGCGCTCGTGCGGGAGGTGCGGGCCGACGCCCGCGTGCTCGGCGTCGGCCTCGCCCTGCCCGCGCTGCTGAGCGCGGCGTCCGGCGCCGCGGACGGGGCCGACGACGCGCCCGGCCGACCCGCGGGCGCCGACTCGCCGGTCGTGCTGCGGGCGCCCAACCTCCCCCGCCTCGACGGGTGCCGCCCGGGCGACGCCCTCGCCGAGCGCCTGGGCTGCCCCGTCACCGTCGACAACGAGGCGACGCTCGGCGCGCTGGCCCACCTCGACCTCGCGCCGGACCTCGTCTACGTCTCCGCGGGCATCGGCGTCGGCGGCGGGCTCGTGCTCGACGGCCGCGTCTACCGCGGCGCCCGCGGCCTCGCGGGCGAGCTGGGGCACGTCGTCGTCGACCGCGCCGGGCCCGCCTGCGGGTGCGGCGGCCGCGGCTGCGTCGAGCGCTCCGCCGGCACGGCTGCGCTGCTCGCCGACGCGGGCGCCGCCGACCTGGACGCGCTGGTGGCCGCGCTCGCCGACGGCGACGGGCGCGCGGCCGCCGCGACCACCCGGGCGGCCGCCGCGCTGGGGGCGGGCCTGGCCTCGGTGCTCAACGTGCTCGACGTGCCGGTGGTCGTGCTGGGCGGCACGTTCGCGCGCCTGGCGCCCGCCGTCGAACCCGCGCTGCGGGCGGAGCTGGCCGCCCGTGCGCTCGCGCCCGCGCGCGTGCTGGCCTCCGACCACGGCGACGCCGCGGCCGTGCGCGGCGCGGCCGAATCGGTGCTCGACGCCGTGCAGCGCGACCCCGACCGCCTGCTCGCCTAGGCTTGATCACCATGGGTGCGGACTGGCTGGCCGAGGCGGTGCTGTACGAGATCTACCCCCAGTCGTTCGCCGACGCGAACGGCGACGGCATCGGCGACCTCCGCGGCGTGATCGACCACCTCGACCACCTGAGCTGGCTGGGCGTCGACACGATCTGGTTCAACCCGTGCTTCGCATCGCCCTTCGTCGACGCGGGCTACGACGTGGCCGACTACCTGCACATCGCGCCCCGCTACGGCACCAACGACGACATGGTCGAGCTCGTCGACAAGGCCCGCGAGCACGGCATCCGGGTGCTCCTCGACCTGGTGGTGGGCCACACCTCGGTGGAGCACCCGTGGTTCCAGGCCGAGCTCGCCGCCGACGGCCCGCACCCGGACGGCGACCGCTACGTGTGGTGCCTCGAGCCGCCCCACCGCGACACGAGCGGCGACCTCCCGGGCACGGCGGCCTGGGTGCCCTCGCCCGGCCCCCGCCCCGGCTGGTACCTCAAGAACTTCTACGACGCCCAGCCCGCGCTCAACTTCGGCTGGGCGGCGCTGCCTCCCGAGGAGCCGTGGCGCGACGCCGTCGACGCGCCCGGCCCGCTGCGCAACCGCCAGGCGCTCAAGGACATCCTGGATTTCTGGCTGCGCCGCGGCATCGCGGGCTTCCGCGTCGACATGGCGTTCTCGCTCGTCAAGGACGACCCGGACAAGGCGGCGACGGTCGCGCTGTGGCGCGAGATCCGCGCGTGGCTCGACGCCAACCACCCCGACGCCGTGCTCATCCCCGAGGGCCGCGAGCCGCGTACCGGCGGCCCGCTCGCCTTCCACGCCGACTTCTTCCTGGTGATCCACGCCGCGCACGCGAGCCTCTTCGACAACGGCTACGCGGGCACCCTGCCCTGGCAACCGCAGCGCCCGCCGTTCTTCGACGCGGCGGGCGAGGGCAGCACCGAGGTGTTCCGGGACGCGTGGGCGGCGGCCAAGACGCCCGACCCGGCGCGGCCGGTGCTGCTCTCCACCGCCGACCACGACTACGACCGGCTGCGCTGCGGCCCGCGCGGGCCCGAGCAGCTCGGCGCCGCCCTGACCTTCCTGTTCACCTGGGGCAGCGTGCCGTGCCTCTACTACGGCGACGAGATCGGCATGCGCTACCTGCGCGGGATGCCCGACGTCGAGGGCGCCGTGTGCAACCCCGCCTACAACCGGGCGGGCTGCCGCACCCCGATGCAGTGGGACGACGGGCCGAACGCGGGCTTCTCCACGGCCGACCCCGATCGGCTGTACCTGCCGGTCGACCCGGAGCCGGACCGGCCGACGGTGGCCGCCCAACTCGCCGACCCGAGCTCCACCCTGCACCTCGTGCGCGAGCTGATCGCCCTCCGCAAGGCCACCCCCGCGCTCGGGGGCCGGGCCGACACCGAGGTGGTGTGCGCGGGCTACCCGCTCGCCTACGTGCGGGGCGGGACGCACCTCGTCGTCGTCAACCCGCGGAAAGAGACGGCGAGCGTCGAGTTCGCGGGCGCCGCGGGAGCCACCGAGCTGCTCGCCCGAGGCGCCACCATCGAGGGAATCCGCGTCACCGTCGACGGGTTCGGCTTCGCCGTGCTGGCACTGGCCTGACGCGGGTTCTACCCTTGTGCGCACCGCCTCGGAACGGAGGCCTGCGCATGCACGTCGTCACGATCTCGGCCACCTACGGCGCCGCCGGCTCGGTGGTGGGCCCGGCGGTCGCGGAACGGCTCGGTGTGCCGTTCGTCGACCGGGCCATCCCCACCAGCGTCGCCGACGACCTGGGCATCAGCGTCGAGCACGCCCTCACCCGCGACGAGCAGGTGCAGAGCTGGGTCACGCGCTGGCTGTCCGCCGCCGCACCCGTGTCCACGGAATGGATGATCGGCTCCGACCCGCCCTATGTCGCGCTGCTGCCCGACGAGCGCATCCTCGCCTGCACCCAGCAGGCCATCCGCCGCTGCACCGACGACACCGGCGGGGTGATCCTCGGCCGGGCGGGTGCGATGGTGCTGCGCGACCACCCGACCGCGCTGCACGTGCGGCTGGACGGCGACCCGGAGCTGCGGGTGCGGCAGGCCATGTCGATCCTCGGGATCGATGAGCGCGAGGCGCGCGACGCGTTGTCCCGCAACGACCAGGCCCGCGCGGCCTACGTGCGGCACTTCTACCGCACCGACCCGGCGCTGCCCGAGCACTACGACATCGTGCTGGACAGCACGCGCATCCCGCCCCCGCTGTGCGTCGAGCTGATCGTCACCGCGGCGAAGGCCCGGCACCTCAGCGAGGCGGCTCGCCGCCAGCCGGAGAACCGTTAGCCAGCTCGCGGCGCACAGCCTCCGTGTCGGCCCCCAGCGCGGGCACGCGGGCGCGCGGCACCGTCCAGCCCCTGGCGAGCGCGGGTGGCAGCACGGCGGGCACCGGGCCCACCGACGTGTCGACGTCGCGCCACCGGCCGCGCTCCGCGAGCTGCGGGTGCCCTGCGAGGTCGGCGACGGTGTTGAGCCGCGCGTTGCCGATGCCCGCCGTGTCGGCCCGGCGCTGGATGTCGGCGAGGTCGCGCTCGGCGCACCAGGCCCCGACGATCGCGTCGAGCACCGCGCGGGCCGCCACCCGGTCGGAGTTGCGCGCGTAGCGGGGGTCAGCGGCCAGGTCGGGGCGCTCCAGGAGGTCGCCCGCGAGGCGCTGCCACTCGCGGTCGCTGGTCGTGCCGAGCACCACCGTCTGCCCGTCGCGCGTGGGGTAGGCGCCGTAGGGCGCCACCATCGGCGAGCCCATGCCGACCGGCTCGGGCTCCTCGCCGCCGTGCAGCACGGTGTTGAGCGCGAAGCCCATCATCTCGGCGACGACATCGAGCATCGCGACCGGGATCACGGCGCCGTGGCCGGTGCGCTCCCGGTCGTACAGCGCGGCGAGCACCGCGGAGTAGGCGTAGAGCGCGGTGCCGATGTCGGCGACGGGTATCCCCGACTTCGCGGGCGCGCCGGGCAGGCCGGTGATCGCGCAGGACCCGCCTTCGGCCTGCACGAGCAGGTCGTAGGCGCGCTTGTGGTCGAGCGGCCCGCCGGTGCCGTACCCCGAGATGTCGACGACGATCAGCCGCGGGTGTCGCTCGGCCAGGTCGACGGGGGCGAGGCCGAGGCGGCCGAGCGCGCCGGGCGCGAGGTTGCTGACCAGCACGTCAGCGCGGCCGAGGAGGCGGGCGAACACCTCGGCGTCGGCCGGGTCGGCCACGTTCAGCTCCACCGACTCCTTGCCGTGGTTCAGCCAGACGAAGTGGGCGGCGAGCCCGCGCACCGCGCCGTCGTAGTGCCGGGCGGTGTCCCCCACGCCGGGGTTCTCGACCTTGATGACCTGGGCGCCGAGGTCGGCGAGGTGGCGCGTGCACAGCGGAGCCGCGATCGCCTGTTCGAGCGACAGCACGGTGATCCCGGCGAGCGGGCCGCTCACGTGGCCAGCTCCCGTTTGAGCAGCTCGCGGCCGACGATCAGCTTCTGGATCTCGCTGGTTCCCTCGTACAACCGCAGCAGCCGCACGTCGCGGTAGAGCCGTTCGACGGTCGTCTCCCGCATGTAGCCGCTGCCGCCGTGCACCTGCACCGCGAGATCGGCCACCTTCCCGGCGGCCTCCGTGCAGAACAGCTTCGTGGCCGACGGCCCGATGCGCCGGTCGCTGCCGTCCACGTAACGCCGCGCCGTCTCCCGCACCATCGCGGTGCCCGCCATTACCAGCGCCTGCTGCTCGGCGAGCATTGCCTGCACCAGCTGCCGCTCCCCGATCAGCACCCCGCCCTGGCGGACCGCCACCGCGTACGCCACCGACTCGTCCAGCGCCCGCCGGGCCAACCCCATCGCCAACGCCGAGATGTGCACGCGACCTCGGGCCAGCACGGTCATGGCCGCGCGGAAACCGGTGCGCACCTCGCCGCTGACCAGGGCGTCCGCGTCGACGTGCACGTCCTCGAACGTGACGTCGGCCGTGGTCGCGCCCTCCTGGCCCATCTTGTGGTCCTTCGGCCCCACCGTGACCCCGGGGGTGTCGGCGGGCACGAGGAACACGGCCACCTCGCCGTCGACTTTGGCGAAGGCGACGAACAGATCGGCGATCGGCGCGTTGGTGATGAACCGCTTCTGCCCGTTGATGACCCAGCCGCTGTCGGTGCGGGTGGCGGTGCTGCGCATGCCCGACGGATCCGACCCGGCCTCCGGCTCGGTCAACGCGAACGAGGCCACTACGCGGCCCTCGGCCATCGCCTCCAGCCACCGCTTCTTCTGCGCGTCGGTGCCGTAGCCCACCAGCACCTGCCCGGCGATCCCGTTGTTCGTGCCGAACAGCGACCGGAACGCCAACGACGTGTACCCCAGCTCCAACGCCAGCTCCACGTCCTGGGTCAGGTCGAGGCCGAGCCCGCCGTACTCCGCGGGGATGGCGTAGCCGAACAGGCCCATCGCCGCCGCCTGCGCCCGCAGGTCGTCCGGCACGGCGTTGGTCTCGGCGATCTCCCGCTCGCGAGGCACCACCGCGTCCCGCACGAACTCCCGCACCTGCGCCACGATCGGGCCGAAGTCCTCGGCGGAGACGGTCACGAACGTAGTGTAAGGAGCGTGGTGGCCAGGAGGGCCGCGAACGACCGCCGCCATCGGCAGCGCGGCGCGGCCGCCGTCGGCTGGGCTCAGACGGGTGACACGCGGCGCAGCCCCAACGCCAGCGCGAGCCCCGCAACGAGCAGCAGCGCGACGTACCCGACGACGCCGATCCAGCCCAGGTAGTCGAACGCCAGGCCGCCGACCGTGCCGCCGATGCTGCTGCCCGCGTAGTAGCAGAACAGGTACAGCGACGCGGCCACCGCGGGCGATCCGCCGGGCAGCTTGGCCGACCGGCGGCCGACCCAACCGCTGGCCAGCGAGTGCGCTGCGAAGAAGCCGACCGTGAGCAGCACCAGACCCACCAGCACGGACGGCAGCCACGCCGGTGCCGTCACCGCGACCCCCGCGATCGCGACGACGAGGCCGATCCACAGCACCGTCCGACGGCCGAACCGGTCGCCGAGGCGTCCGGCCGTGGTCGACGCCCACGAGCCCGCGAGGTAGCCGAGGAAGATCAGTGCGACGAGGGCGGGCGGGAGGGCGAACGGCGGGCCGAGCAGCCGGAAGCCCAGGTAGTTGTAGACGGTCACGAACGCGCCCATCAGCACGAACGCGAGCCCGAACAGGCAGGCGAGGCCGGGGTCGCGCAGGTGCCGGAGCACCTGGCCACCCAGCGCCCGCAGCCGCACGGGCGGTGCGGGCGGCGCCACCGGCGGCGGCAGGAGCAGCCGGAACGCCGCCGTGCACACCAGCGACAGCAGCCCGACCGCCAGGAGCCCGACCCGCCAGCCCGCGACGTCGGCGACCGCGGAGGCCACCAACCGTCCGGACAGCCCGCCGATGGTGTTGCCCGCGATCAGCAGGCCCACCGCGCCGCCGAGGTGGCGGGGCGCCACCTCGCGGGTGACGTGGGCCATCGCCAGCGCGGGCAGCGCGGCGAGCGCGACCCCCTGCAGCGCGCGCAGCAGCACCAGCACCGCGAACGACGGCGCGAGCGGCGCGGCCAGGCCGAGCAGCGCCGCCGCCGCGAGCGCCACGGTCATCACCCGCGTGCGGCCCCACGACTCGGCGACGGCCGACAGCGGGACGATCGCCAGCGCGAGCGTGAGGGTGGTGGCCGACAGCGCGAGGCTGGAGGTCGACGCCGCTACGCCGAACTGCGCGGCGAGCGTCGGCAGGAGCCCTTGGACGGCGTACACCAGCACGAACGTCGCCAGGCCCGCGCACCACATCGCGAGGCCGAGGCGCCGGAAGCCGACCGAGCCCCGCTCATGGCGGGCGCCGGTGATTGTCATCGCTACCGACCGTACGAGCCCGGCACGCCCGGGTCCACCGCAGGCGACGTGAAATCGGCCGCTCCTACGCCTCCTCTTCCTCCTGCTCGGCGGTACGGCGCCGCAGCGCCATCGGCCACACCGCCCACAGGACCGCGAACACCACGAAGGCGACCACCGCGGCCACCACGCCCGCGGTGACGCCCAGCACGACGTCGAAGATCAGCGCGCAGACCCCGACCACGGCCAGGCCGAGCGTGCAGAAGCCCGCGATGGCGAACCGCTGGCCCACCGACACCAGCGTGCGGCGGGCGTGCTGGCGGAACAGCACCCGGTGCAGCACCACCGGGCTG
>DATAOO010000338.1:0-9664 GCA_036265695.1 Pseudonocardia sp.
TCGAGCTCGCCGAGCCCGGCTACCGCGGCTCCCCCTTCGCCAACGCGTGCGTCGAGCTCGGCGCCGACCACCCCGCGGCGGCCGTCGCGCGCGAGCACCGGCAGTGGCTCCTCGACACCTTCACCGACCTCACCCCCGACCTCACCACCGGGCCCACCGCGCCGGACCCCGCCGCCCTGCCGGCCCAACTCCTGCTGCTCCACGAAGCCGCCGCCCAAGCCGCAGGCGACGCCGCCACAACGGCCCGCGCCGCCGCCGCAGCACTGCTGGCCACACACCGTAGGGGCGCGCCACGCAGCACCACGGACGCGCCTGCACCGCACGTCGCCGGAGGCAGCCCGGAGGCGCACCGGCTCGTGGCCTTCCTCAACACCGCCCACCTGCCCGACGGGGACGACCAGCTGGCCGACGAGCGGGCGGGGCCGTGGCTGGAGCAGTGGTTGGCGGAGGCGGGCGCGCCCACACCGGACGAGCTCGCCCCGCCACCCGCCGAGCTGCTCGCGCTGCGGGAGGGGTTGCGCCAGCTCGCCGCCGTCAACTGCGGAGCGGAGGCGGACGCGGCGGCCGTGGCCGACGCCGAGGCCGTCCTGCGGCGGGCTCCGTTGCTCGTCGACCTCGCCGCAGGCGGAGAGCCGCGGCTGACCCCGACCTCCGCCACCAGCGGCGGGCTCGCCATCGCGGTGGCGGCGACCGCCTACCTGGCGGTGCGGGCCCGCGGCGAGTGGCCGCGCCTCAAGGTCTGCGGCTCCCCCGACTGCCGGTGGGCGTTCGTCGACACCACCCGCAACCGTTCGCGGCGCTGGTGCGCCATGGCGGGCTGCGGCAACCGGGCCAAGAACCGCGCCTGGCGCGACCGTCAGACTCTCGTAACCAGCAAATAAGTTTGACTGGTCACTCAGCACTCCTAGAGTTGGCGCCCGCAACTTGTGAACGTTGGTCACGGTGAGGAGCAGACGATGAACGGGCAGATGGCGCGGCGTGGGCAGGCCGCCATCGCCGCATCGGCCGTGGCGTTCGGCGTGGGCACCACGCTCTCCGTGGTCGCGCTGCACGGGCTGCGGCCCGCCGACCTGCTGGCCGTGGAGCTCGCGGGCTCCGCCGCCGTGCTGCTCACCGTCGCGGCCGCCACCGGGCGGCTGCGCCGCGCGGGTGCGGGCAGCGCGCTCGCCCAGGGCGCGGTGCTGCCCGGCCTGAGCTTCCTCCTCGGCGACCTCGGCCTCGCCCGCACCACCGCGACCAGCGGCGCGCTGCTGTCCAGCATCGACGCCATCGCCACGGTGCTGCTCTCGGCGCTCTTCCTGCGGGAGCGGGTCGGCCGGGCCGTCGGCGCGGCGCTCGCGCTGGGCACGGCGGGCACGGTCCTCGTCGCGGTCAACGCGCCCGACGACGGCGTGGCCGCGGTCGGGGGCTCGGAGACGCTCGGCAACCTCCTGGTGCTGGCGTCGGTGGTCGGCGGCGCGGCGTACGTCGTCTGGTCCCGCCGCACGGCCCGACCGGTCGAGGAGGGCGTCGGCCGCACCGCGTGGCAGTTCCTGGGCGCCACCCTCGCCGTGCTGCCCTTCGTGCTGGGCTCCTGGTGGACGGGCGGGAGCCACATCACCACGGCCGAGCCCCACCACCTGGTCGCGGCCGCCGCCGTGCTGTTCTGCGGCCTCGGCGCCCTGCTCGCGTTCAACCTCGGGATCGGCGCGGTCAGCGCCTCCCGTGCCGGCCTGCTGTTCACGTTGCAGCCGCTGGCCGGAGCGCTCACCGCGGTCGCGCTGCTCGGCGAGCCCCTCGTCGCGGGGCAAGCCGCGGGCGGGGCGCTCATCCTGGCGTGCCTGGTCATCCTGGCCCGCGCCGAAACGGACGACCGGTCCGGCCCGCCCCCCGACCTCCCGACCGCGCCCACGGTCGCCACCACGAGATGAGGCACACCATGGCCACCCGCTCACCCCTCTTCTGCGACACCGCGCTCGCCCGTCGGATCGAACGGGCCGAGACCAGGCTCATCGCCGACACCAGCCGGGCCACGCAGGCCCGCACCGGCGTCGAAGGCTTCCTGATCCCCCTCGCGGGCGGGCTGGCGAGCTTCGCCGAGCCGGACTCGCCGTTCAACAAGGTCGTGGGCCTCGGCTTCGACGGCGTGCCGAGCGCAGGCGAGCTCGACGTGGTCGAGAAGGCCTTCGCCGACCGCGGCGCACCCACCCAGGTCGAGCTCGCGCACCTCGCCGAGTCGGCGATCGGCGAGCTCCTCAGCGACCGCGGCTACCGCCTCGAGTCGTTCGAGAACGTCCTCGGACTCGCGTTGGACGGCGACCAGGAGCCGATCACCCCGCCCGGCATCGAGGTGCGCCGCAGCACCGCCGACGAGCTCGACGCCTGGGTCGCGGTCGTCGCCGACGCCAGCACACACCCGGACACCCAGGGGCTGCCCTGGCACGACGAGTTCCCCCGCGACGCCGTCGAGAACGCCGAGCGCGACTTCGCCGCAGCGGGCGGCACCCGCTACGCCGCCTTCCGCGACGGCGTGCTCGCAGGTGGCGCCGACTTCCGCATCACCGACGGCATCGCCCAGCTCGCGGGCGCCGCCACCGCCCCGGCGCACCGCCGCCACGGCGTGCAGAGCGCGCTGGTCGCCGCCCGGCTCGCCGACGCGCGGGCCGCCGGGTGCGACGTCGCCGTGATCGTCACCCAGCCGGGCTCCACGTCGCAGCAGAACGCGCAACGCCGCGGCTTCGACCTGCTCTACACCCGCGCCACGCTGGTGAAGCACTGACGGCCGCGCTCGCGCACACCGCGTGGGGTCCGCGCGCACCGCGGGGGGTGTGCGCGGGACCCGCACGGTATGCGTGCGCTCAGTGGCGTCGCCGGAACGCCGCCAACAGCGTGTCGACCGCCTCCTCGGAGAGGGTCTCGCTGACCTGCTCGGTCGGGAGCAGGCTCAGCGCGCGCCCGGTCGCGCGCATCTGCCGCAGGTAACGCAGGCAGGAGTCGCAGTCGGCCAGGTGCCGGTCGACCGCGGCGACCTCGTCGGGCGGCAGCGCACCCTCGAGGTACTCGGTGACCAGCTCGACGAGCTCCTGGCAGGCGATGTCGCGCGGCGTCATGAGGCCGCCGCCTCCCACACAGCGCGCAGCCGGGCCCGGCCGCGGTGCAGCAGCACGCGCTGGTTGGCGGGCGTGAGGTCGAGCAGCTCGCACACCTCCTGCGCGTCGAGGCCGTGGACGTCGCGCAGCTCGACGACGGCCCGTTGGCGCTCGGGCAGCTCGGCGAGCGCGACCGCCAGCACATCACGAAACTCCCGGGCGAGCAGCGCGGGCTCGGGATCGGTCTCGACCGGCACGCCCTCGTCCCGCCAGTGCCGGGGCCACTCGGGGTCGTCGTCGCCGCGGAACCGGGCCGGGTCGACCGTCGGGCCCGCGAGCTCGGCATTCATCCGGGCTTCCCGCTTGCCGTGGCGGCGGGCGACGTTGACGAGGATCCGGAACACCCAGGTCCGCAGCTGGGCGCGGCCCTCGAACCCGTCGAGCGCGCGCAGGACGCCGATCCACGTCTCCTGCACGACCTCCTCGGCGGTGGCGTGGCTGTGCACGTGGGCCCGCGCGACCCGCAGCATCGCGGGCGACCAGGCCCGCACGATCCGGGCGAACGCCACCTCGTCGCCCGCCCGCAGGCGTGCGAGAACCTCGGTGTCCGCGACGAGCACGGGAGCACAGTAGACCCGCTCACGAGGGAACCGGCTCGGTGATCCGGGACAGCAGCGCCACCGCGACCGCCGGGAACACGAGCACCGACGCGAGCCCGGCCGCGACGAGCCCGGCGGCGACCGCCGGGTCGAGCAACCCCATCTCGCGGCCGATGGCGGTCGCGGCGATGAGGAACGGCAGCGACGTCGCCTGCAGCAGCGCCAGCGCCGAGAGCTCCCGCCCGGCCAGCTCCCGACGGAAGGCCAGCGCGGGAAGACCGCGCACGACCAGCAGCGCCAGCAGGAACGCGGGCACAGTGGCCAGCGCGGCCGGGTGTTCGACGAGCCCGCGCAGGTCGAGGGTGAGCCCGCTGGTCACGAAGAAGACAGGCACGAGCAGGCCGTAGCCGACGGCGTCGAGCTTGACCGGGTAGAGCGGGTGGGTGCGCTCCGGGTCCGGGTCGAGGGCGCGCACCAGCATGCCCGCGAGGAACGCGCCCAGGATGGCCTCGAAGCCCAGCGCCTGCGCGGCCAGGGCCAGGCCCGCGACCAGCAGCACCGTCCAGCGGACCCGGATCTGGGCGCTCGTGTCGGCCAGCCGCCCCACCAGCGCGGTGAGCGGCATCGAGTGCTCCACCCCGGCGACGGCCAGGCCGATCGCGGCCAGGCCCGCGAGCAGGAGCACGAGCAGCAGGATCCGGCCCGCGAGCGGGGTGTCGCTCTCGGCCAGCCCGACCGACAGCAGCACGACCGCGGCGACCTCCCCCGCCGACGCCCCGGCGATCGCGATCCGGCCGATCGGGCGGCCCAGCGCCCCCGCGTCGGCCAGCACCGGCACGACGAGGCCCAGCGACGTGGCCAGCAGCGCCACCCCGATCACCACGGCGCCACCGACGCCGAGCGCGACCAGCACGCCGACCACGCACGCCGCGGCCACCAGGGAGATCGCCAGCGAGACGGCGACCCGCTTGCCGAGGGTGCCGCGGAACCGGCGCAGGTCGACCTCGGACCCGGCCAGGAACAGCAGGAACGACAGGCCGAGCAGCGCCACCGCGCTCAGCGTCGCGTCCGGCCGCACCAGCCCGAGCACCGCCGGGCCCAGCACGATCCCGGCGACGATCTCCAGCAGCGCGCCCGGCAGCCGCAGCCGCACGGCCACCAGCGGCGCCAGTGCGGCGACGGCCAGCACGACGACCAGTCCGGTGGACATCGCTCACACCAGCTCGGCGTCGGCGTGCACGTGCAGGAGGGCGGGCCCGTCGGCGGAGAAGAGCTCCTTCATGGCGTCGTCGAGCTCGTCGGCGCGGTGCACCGGGATGCCGGTGGCGCCGCACAGCCGGGCGTAGGCCGTGAAGTCCGGGTTGACCAGCGAGGTCTGCCACACCGGGTACTGCCCGGCCAGCTGCTCTTTGCTGATCTTGCCGAGCACGCCGTTGTCGAGCAGCACGTGCTTGACCGGCAGGCCGTGCTTGACCGCCGTGGTCAGCTCGGCGAGGTACTGGCCGAACCCGCCGTCGCCGGTCACCGCCACAACGGGCCGGTCGGGGTGGGCGAGGGCCGCGCCCATCGCGGCCGGGAAACCGAACCCGATCGAGCCGAGGTAGCCCGACATGAGCACGGGCTGGCCCGCGCTCTCGAAGTAGCGGCCGAACGAGTAGGCGTGGTTGCCGACGTCCACCGCGATCACGGCGTCGGTCGGGCAGTGCTCGCCGAGCGCCGCGAACACGGCGGCGCTCGCCACCCCCCGGCCGCGGTCGTCGACCGCGCGGCGGCCCTTCTCCGCACGCCAGATCGCCCAGCGCGCGGCGACGTCCGGCCGCTGGTCGACCGCCGCCACGTCGCCCAGCCCGGCCAGGAGCGCGCGCAGCGTGACCTCGGCGTCACCGAGCACGCCGACGTCGACCGGGTGGAAGCGGCCGATCGCCGACGGCACGTCGTCGACCTGCACGATCGGCTTGTAGGCGGCGATCCCCGTGTGGTTGGAGAACGAGGCGCCCACGACGAGCAGGGTGTCGGACTCGTTCATCAGCCAGGACGCCACCGGCGTGCCCGAGCGGCCCAGCACGCCCGCGCCGAGCGGGTGGGTGTCGGGCACCAACCCCTTGGCGCGGAACGTGGTGAGCACCGGGGCGCCCAGCCGCTCGGCCAGCGCGCGCACGGCGTCGGTGGCCCCCCGCGCGCCCTGCCCGACGATCATCACGGGACGGCGCGCGGCGCGCAGCCGGTCGAGCGCGGCGTCGAGCGGGGGTGGCGCGATGCGCAGGTCGGCCCGGCGGCCTTCGGGCCGCGCAGCGGGCGCGTCCGAGGGCAGGTCCTGCACCTCGTCGGGGAGCACGAGGTGGGCGACGCCGCGCCCGTCGACCGCGTGCTTGACGGCGGTGGCGGCGAGCTCGGCGTGGTCGGAGCCCGCGTGCACGGTGACCGTGGAGATCGCCACGTCGCGGAAGACCGCCGACAGGTCGAGGTCCTGGAACGCGCCCCGCCCCAGCACCTTGGACGGCACCTGCCCGGAGATCGCGAGCACCGGTGCGCCGTCCAGCTTGGCGTCGTAGAGCCCGGTGAGCAGGTTCGTCGAGCCCGGTCCGGCGATCGCGAAGCACGCCGCGGGACGGCCGGTGAGCTTGCCGTAGGCGGAGGCGGCGAACGCGGCCGCGCCCTCGTGGCGGATGCCGACGTAGCGCAGCTCGCCGCGGGCCTCCGCGCGGCGCAGCGCCTCGGCGAACCCCAGGTTGGAGTGCCCGACCATGCCGAAGACCGTGTCGACACCCCAGGCGACGAGCGTCTCCACCAGCACGTCGGACACCGTTCGCGGGCGCTCCGGCACCTCCGGCAACTGCACGTAGGTGCCGTCCGCGCGCTCCTCCACCGGGTACGCCACGGGCGCGTCGGAGAAGCCAGCGGGTGGCTTTCCCGTCGTCGGGCTGTAGTCGTAACCGTGCCACGGGCAGCGCAGCCACCCGTTCTCGATCGAGCCCTCACCGAGCGGCCCGCCCTGGTGCGGGCAGTGGTTGTCCAAGGCCCCGACGCGCCCGCCGCAGCGGGTGAGGGCGACCGAGCGGCCGTCCACGACGGCGGTGCGGACCCGACCCTCGTCGGGGGTCTCGTCGACGCGGTGCCAGCTCATCGCACTCCCTCGCTGCGCTCGGTCGACGCTTCGCGGGCGCTGTGTCGACGATTCGCTCGCAAGCTCGCTCATCGGACCGACACCCCCGCGTAGCTCACGCCCACGAGGTCGGCGACCTCGCGTTTCCAACTGGTCAGATCGCGCGGGGTGAAGTGCGAGAGCGAGTCGTGGCCGCACGCCCTGGCGAGCACCACCATCAGCTCGGTGATCGCGCGGAGGTAGCGGGTGAGCTGCTCCGCGGCGCGCTGCACGGGCAGCCGGGCCCGCAGGTGCGGCTTCTGCGTGGCGATGCCCATCGGGCAGTTGTCGGTGTGGCAGGCCCGCATCCCGACGCAGCCGATCGCCTGCAGCGCCACGTTGGACACCGCGATCGCGTCCGCGCCCAGCGCCAATGCCTTGACCATGTCCTGCGCGCGCCGGAAGCCGCCGGTCGCGACGAGCGTGACGTCCCGGGCGCCCGCCAGGTCCAGGTGACGGCGGGCGCGGGCGAGCGCGGCCATCGTCGGCACGCTGATCGTGTCGCGGAAGATCGTCGGCGCGGCGCCGGTGCCGCCGCCGCGGCCGTCGAGGATCACGTAGTCGACGCCGAGGTCCAACGCGGCGTCCAGGTCCGCCTCGATGTGCTGGGCCGACATCTTCACCCCGACCGGGATGCCGCCCGACCGCTCCCGGATCCGGTCGACCAGGGCGCGGGCGTCCAGCAGCGTCGTCCAGTCGACGAACCGGGCGGGCGACACCGCGGCCGTCCCCTCGGGCAGCCCGCGGACCTCGGCGATCCGCCCCACCACCTTCGGGCCGGGCAGGTGCCCGCCGGTGCCGGTCTTGGCGCCCTGGCCGAGCTTGAGGTGCAGCGCCTGCACCCGGTCGAGGTGCATCTCGTCCCAGCCGAACCGGCCGGACGCGAGCTCGTAGAGGTAGCGGGAGCACTCCGCCTGCTCCTCGGGCAGCATGCCGCCCTCGCCGGAGCAGATCGCGGTGCCCGCGCCCTCGGCCCCGCGCGCGAGCGCGACCTTCGCCTCCGCCGACAGCGCGCCGAAGCTCATGTCGGACACGAACACCGGGATGTCGAGGCGCAACGGCCGGGCGGCGGCCGGACCGATCGTCACCGACGTGTCGACGCGCTCGTCGTCCAGCCGCGGGAAGCGGTGCAGCTGGGCGGTGAGGACCTGCAGGTCGTCCCACGTGGGGAGCTGGTCGCGGGGCACGCCCATGGCGGCGACCGCGCCGTGCGCCCCGGCCAGGCCGTTCTTGGCCAGCCGATGGATCTCCGCGACGAAGGGCTCCTCGGGGGTGTCCTGGTGCGGGTCGTCGAACAGCCGGTCGTAGGTCGACGCGACGCGCCGTTCGGGCCGCATCGACCGGTAGTCGACGAGCTCGTCCTTGTCCAGCAGCACCTCGCCGTCGACGACGTGGCAGCTGAACTTGTAGATCCGCTCCGCCGGGTTGTAGGCGGAGACGCCGGTGTCGAGCCGGTAGTCCCAGCCGTGGACGCCGCAGATGAGGTTCGCGCCCTCCACGCGGCCGTCGGCCAGCAGTGCGCCCCGGTGCGGGCAGCGGCCTTCGAACACGTGCACCGCGGCACCGCGGCGCACGAGCACGAGGTCGATGCCGTCGGCCTCCGCGTGGGCGGGCGTGTCGTCCGGCAGCGCGTCGAGGCGGGCGATCGGGATCAGGCTCGCGTCCATCTGCAAACGCTCCGAGGGTCGAGGAACGGGTTCGTCGACGCAGTGCCGGGCGACCCGGCGGCCGTTACACCGCGGTGTGGTGTAACGAAGCCCGCCCCGATGCGCACTGCTCAGACATGACGGACCCGAAGCTGTACCGCCGCCTCCTTCGTCGCCGCCTCACGTGGGTCGTCCTCGCCGCGGGGCTGGTGGTCGTCGTGGTGGGTGCGCTGGTGTTCGAGCCGTGGAAGCTGTTCGTCGACCAGCGGGTCGAGGAGGCACCGCCCGCGGCGGCCGCGGCCCCGGCCGGCAGCGCGACCGCCGACCAGGTCGTCCTCGCCCGTGGCCTGCTGATCAGCCACGAACACGAGAGCAGCGGCTCGGTCGTCGTCTACCGCCTCGCCGACGGGTCGCGCGTGCTGCGCGTCGAGGACCTGCGGACCAGCAACGGCCCGGCCCTGCACGTCTGGCTCGCCGACGCCCCGGTCGTCGAGGGGAGCGCGGGTTGGTACGTCTTCGACGACGGCCGGTACGTCGACCTCGGCGAGCTCAAGGGCAACATCGGCAGCTCGAACTACCTGATCCCGCCGGACGTCGACCTCGGTGCCCTGCCGAGCGTGAGCATCTGGTGCGCGCGCTTCAACGTCTCGTTCGCCGCCACCCGCCTGGTCACGCCGCAATGACGGACCTGCCCGAGTTCGCCGCCTGGCGGTTCGTGGACGGGGTAGACGGCTTCGAGGTCGTCTACCCGGCGCGCGGTCGGCTGCGGGGGCACACCTCCGCGGTGGAGGACGACAGGCCGTACGCCGTGGGCTATGAGATCGAACTCGACGAGCGCTGGCGCACCCGCCGCGCCCGGGTGTGGGCCGACACCCTCGACCGGACGGGCGAGATCGTCCTGGCTTCCGACGGCGACGGCAGCTGGACGCTCGACGGGGTGCCCGCGCCGCACCTGGACGGCCTGCTCGACGTCGACCTCGAGGCCTCGGCCTGCACGAACACGCTGCCGATCCACCGCATGCCGCTCCCGGTGGGCGAGGTCGTCCACGCGGCCGCGGTGTACGTGCGGGCGCTGGACCTCTCGGTCACGCGGCTGGAGCAGACCTACCGACGGATCGACGCCCACCACTTCGCCTACACCTCGGAGACCGACTTCCGGGCCGTGCTGGCGTACGACGCCGCGGGCCTGATCGTCGACTACCCGGGCGT
>DATAOO010000339.1:0-2527 GCA_036265695.1 Pseudonocardia sp.
CACGCAGCTACCTGGTGGCCGTCGACGGCGGTGGCCGTCCGCCGGTCGCGAACACCTGGCAGCGCGTCACCGGCACCTGGATCGCCTCGCCTCCCGTCGACGGCCGTCCGACCGCGCGGATCGCGGCCACGGCGGTGACCGCGATCCCGGCGCCCGCGGAACCCTACGAGCTGCCCTGACGCGCGGCGAAGCCGTCGAACGTCGGGACCAGGCCGGGATCGTTGAACGCCGTGATGCGGGCGATCCGGCCGCCGAGCAGACCGAGCACCTGCACGCCGTACGGCCCGTAGCCGTCATCCGTGCCCTTGTGCACGACGAACGCGGGCTGGCCGTTGGCCCGGGTCGGTCGCATCCGCCACTGGCCCGCCACCCGCAGCACCCGCGTGGCCAGGAACCCGACCACCGCGTCGCGCCCGGTGAACCAGGTCGGGGTCGGCGGCATCTCCATCTCGACGTCCACCCGCAACAGCTCGACCAGCGCACCGGCGTCGGCGCGGGTGAAGGCCTCGACGTAGGCGTCGAGTAGGACGCGCTCGGCCGCTTCGGCGGGCTCGACCAACTCGTGCTCGACCGGTCGCTCGGCGGCCAGGTGCGCCCGGGCGCGGCGCACCAGGCTGTCGACCGCCACCGGGGTCGTGTCCAGCATCTCGGCGACCTCGGCCGTGCGGAACGCCAGCACGTCGCGCAGCGCCAGCACGGCCCGTTGCCGGGCGGGCAGGAGCTGGAGCGCGGCGATGAAGGCGAGCCGCACACCCGCCCGGCCCGTCACCACCTCGGCCGGATCGCCGACGAGCGCGTCCGGCGCGGGCTGCAACCACGACACCGACGGCTCGGCTGCCGCCACCTCCACGCGGTGGTCGTCGGACGGCCTGCCGAGCCCGGACGGCAGCGGCCGCCGGGCGCGCGTCTCCAGCGCCGTGAGGCACGCCCGGGTGGCGATCGCGTACAGCCAGCGCCGCACCGAGGAGCGGCCCTCGAACCGGTCGATGGCCCGCCAGGCGCGCAGGTAGGTCTCCTGGACCACGTCTTCGGCGTCGTGGATGGAGCCGAGCATCCGGTAGCAGTGAGCCCGCAGCTCCGTCCGGAACGGCTCGGTGAGCGCGGCGAACTCGGCGTTCGACGGCATCAGCCGAGCGTACGCAGTCCAGCCCCGCTGAGCTGGTACTCCGCGGCGGGCGCGGGATCGGCGGCCAGCTCCAGCACGGCTTTGCCGACCTGCTCCGCCGTGAGGATGGGCTGCATGCCGTCGACGAACGTGTCGCGGTCGACGCCTTGGCGCGCCGCATACCCCGCCACCCCGACCGCCCCGACGCCGCCCGCCGGGGTGAGCTGGGGCAGCAGCGCGACGAACCGGAGGCCCAACCCGGCCCGCTCGGCCTCGTCGGCGGCGTACCCGCGCAGGTAGCGGACGGCGGCTTTGGCGCTGGCGTAGCCGCCGCTGAGCGGCGACCCGGCCAGCGCGGCGCCGCTGGACATGGCGATCACCGCGCTGCCCGGCGCCAACGGCTCGCGCAGGGCCGCCCTGATCCAGGTGAAGGCGTGGCGGGTGTCGGTGTGCCAGTTGCGGCTGAACGTCTCCCAGGTCTGCTCGTGGATCGGCGCCATGTGCGGCGTGGTCCCCGCGTTGAGCACCAGCAGGTCGGGACGGTGGTCGTGGAGCACGGCCCGCGCGAGGGCCTCGTCGGTGGCGTCGCCGACCAGCGGCGTGAAGGCGTCGCCGAGCTCGGCGTGCACGGCGCGCAGGTCCGGCTCGCCGCGGGCGATGCCGATCACGGCGTGGCCCGCGGCGACCAGTGCGGCGGCGATCGCGCGCCCGAAGCCGCGGCTGGCCCCGGTGACGACGGCGGTGGGTGTGTCCGACATGGGGGGACTCCGTTCAACGGTGGGATGCGTCCCCATCGAGACCCGTCGCGCGCCGGAAATCCGTCGCTAGCAGTCGCGCAGCTCCGGCGACTGGTGCAGGAGCTGCGCGCGGGGGCTCACGAAGGCGCGGTAGGCGGCACCGTCCACGGCGGCGGGGGCGAACGCGGCCACGCGGTGGCAGTTCTGGAAGGCGAGCACCACGCCGTGGTGGCGTTCCAGCGCCCCGCGGATCGCGTTGCTGGCCAGTGCACGCAGCAGCTGGCCGCGTTCGGCCTCCGACGGCGGCGGCACCTCGTGCTCACCGAACGGGCGGCCGGGTGCCTGGTCGGCGGCAGCCGCGGCGACGACCTCCCAGGCGTAGGGCAGCGACGTGCGGACGACGTCGAGGAACGTGGCGTCGTCGACCGGGCCGCGCTCGGCGGCGTCGAGGACGGCGGGCGGGACATCGAGCGACATGGCGAGAACCTCCAGTTTCGAGCGGGCGACCACGGAAACGATAATCGTTGTCTTTATGGATCGATCACGGGGGTCGTAAGGTGCTCCCGTGCCCGAGCCGTTCACCCCGCAGACCGCCCCCGAGGTGCTCGCGGACCTGCGCGTGCGACTGACTGCGCGCGACCCGTTGGCCCGACGCGCCCGAGGACGCCGGGTGGTCGATGGGCAC
>DATAOO010000340.1:0-16489 GCA_036265695.1 Pseudonocardia sp.
GGCGTGCGCATCGCCGACGCCGACGACCTCGCCGCCGATCTCGCCGGGCTGGCGACCGACGACCGCGCCCGTGGGGTGACGACCACGGTCGTGCGCACCGCCGTGGCCTCGCTCGCCGAGCCGCCCGCCGACGCCCACGACGCCTACCTGCGGCTGCACCTGCTGTCGCACCGGCTCATCGCCCCGCACGAGGCCAACCTCGACGGGATCTTCGGGCTGCTCGCGAACGTGGTCTGGACCAACCGCGGCCCGTGCGCGGTCACCGACTTCGAACGGGTCCGCCTCCGCATGCGCGCCCAGGGGCCCGTCACCGTGTACGGCGTCGACAAGTTCCCCCGCATGGTCGACTACGTGCTGCCCTCAGGCGTGCGCATCGCCGACGCCGACCGCGTACGCCTCGGCGCGCACCTCGCGTCGGGCACCACCGTGATGCACGAGGGCTTCGTCAACTACAACGCGGGCACGCTCGGCTCCTCCATGGTGGAGGGCCGGATCTCGGCTGGGGTGGTGGTCGGTGACGGCTCCGACGTCGGCGGCGGCGCGTCGATCATGGGGACGCTCTCGGGCGGCGGCAAGGAGGTCATCACGATCGGCAGGCGCTGCCTCCTGGGCGCCAACGCGGGCCTCGGCATCCCGCTGGGCGACGACTGCGTGGTGGAGGCGGGCCTGTACGTCACCTCGGGTACCAAGGTCACCCTGCCGGACGGGAGCGTCGTCGCGGCCCGCACGCTCGCCGGTCAGGACGGGTTGCTGTTCCGCCGCAACTCGGTGACGGGTGCGGTCGAGGTGCTGGCCCGCACCGGTGCGGGCGTCGCGCTGAACGCCGTGCTGCACGCCAACTGATCACCGGATCCGGGTAACGTCGAACGACGTGTCCGTCGCCCCGCTTCCGCCTCGACCGTCCGAGCCGGCGACGGTCGATCCCGCCGCCGCACCCGTCGAGCACGTCCGCGCGTCACTCGAGCAACGCCTGCAGGCGTTGCTCGCGCACGAGCCCGGCACCCGCACCGGGCAGGACATCGAGGACCTCCACCAGATGCGCGTCGCCGTGCGGCGGATGCGGGCCACCCTCAAGGCCGCGCAGCCGCTGCTGGACACCGCCTGGGCCGACGACCTGCGGGCCGAGCTGGGCTGGCTCGGCGGGGCGCTCGGCCCGGTGCGCGACCTGGACGTGCTGCTGCTGCGGCTGCACCGCGAGATCGCGGGCCTGCCGGCCGCCGAGCAGAGCGCGGGCGGGGTGCTGCTCGACGCACTGGAACGGGAGCGGACGACGGCCCGCGCGGCCATGCTCGACGCGCTCACCACTCCCCGCTACTTCGCCTTGCTGGAACGGCTCGCCGACACGGTCCGCGCGCCGTTGCCCGCGCCCGCCCCCGGCGACGCGGCCGAACCCGCGCTCGTCGACCTCGTGCGGGCCGAGGCCCGCAAGCTCCGCCGCGCCGTCGCACGGGCGGGTGACGACCCCGCCGACGAGGTGCTGCACGCGCTGCGCATCCGGGGGAAGCGGGTGCGGTACACGGGCGAGCTCGTGGCGCCGTCGCTGCGCGGCACCCCGGCGGGCAGGTCGGTGAAGCGGCTGCTGACGGCCACGACGGCGCTGCAGGAGGTGCTGGGTGACCACCAGGACGCGTGCGTCGCCGAGCAGCGCATCCGGGGGCTCCTCGCGAGCCTGGACGTGGCGCCCGACACCGTGTTCGTGGCGGGCAGGCTCGTCGAACGGGAGATCCACCGGGCGGCCGAGAAGCGCCGCGAGTGGCGCGGGGCCTGGGTGCTCGTCGACGCCCGCATCGCCGAGGTCTAAGGATCACCGATCTTGACGATGGCCCACCCCTGCACGAGGCCCGCCACCACGAGCAGCCCGATGGCCGCCGCGTAGCCGCCGCTCACGTCGATCAGCACGCCCATCAGCAACGGGCCCAGACCGGCTGCGGTGTAGCCGACGCCGAGGGCGAGGCCGCTCGTCGCCGCTGCGGTGTGGGCGTCGGGCGAGCGCCAGGCGATCGCGGAGAGCCCCAACGGGAACCCGGCCCCGACGCCGACGCCCATGAGCGCCGCCCACAGCCATGGGCCCACGACCGGCGGCAGGGGCACGAGCAGCGCCCCCACCGTGCCCGCCAGCCCGCACAGCAGGGTGAGCCCGGTCCAGAACCGCCACTTCCGCCGACGCTCGGCGAGCGCGGGCACGAAGAGCGCGGCCGGGATCTGCGCGATGCTCCACACCGCGAGCAGCAGGCCCGCGCGCTCCGGCGGGAAGCCCTGCCCCTCGTAGTACGGCGAGAGCCAGGTGAGCCAGCCGTAGAACATCAGCGACGTCCCGGCCTGGTAGCACGCCGCCAACCGGGCGGTGCGCCGCCGCCAGGGCAACGGCGTCCGGACGGGCTCCGCGGCCGGTATGCGCCGGGCGATCGGCGTCCAGACGGCGGTGGCGAGCACGGCGGGCACCGCCCACACCGCGAGCGACCACGACCACCCGCCCAGCAGCGTGGCCAGCGGCACGGCGACCGCGCTCGCGACGGTGGCGCCCACCATCATCGCGACGACGTAGCCGCCGGTCGCCGCGCCCGCCCGCTGTGCGAGGTGCTCCTTCACGACCCCCGTGATCAGCACACCGGCCAGCCCGATGCCGAGCCCGACGAGCACGCTGCCGCCGATCAGCGCGGCGACCGCGGGCACGCCCCGGACCAGGCTGCCCGCCGCGACGAGCCCGACGGCGACGCCCAGCGCGCGTTCCCGTCCTCCGTGGCGGGCGAGAGCGGGCCCCGCGAACGAGCCCGCCGCCATCATCAGCACGGCCCCGGCCTGCACGAGCCCGGCGACGCCCGCGGAGAGGCCCAGGTCGACCCGCACCGTCTCCAGCAGCGGCGGGTAGCCCGCGAGCGCCGCACGCAGGTTCACCGCGAGCGCGAGGATCCCCAGGAGCACCACGCCCGGCCCGACGGCGGCGCGGGTGCCGCCTGCGCGGGTCACCTTCTGGCGAGGCGCCGGGCTGCCGTCTCGATCCGCTCGTCGGACGCCGTGAGCGCGATGCGCACGTGCCGCTCGCCCGCCGGACCGTAGAACTCCCCGGGTGCCACCAACACACCTTCCGTGGCCAGGCGTCGCACCGTCAACCGGCCCGGCTCCCCGGCGGTGGCCCACAGGTACAGCCCGGCCTCGGAGTGCTCGACGGTGAGGCCCGCCTTCTCCACCGCGGGCCGCAGCACCGCGCGCCGGGCGTCGTACAGCGCGGTCTGGGCGGCGACGTGCGCGTCGTCGGACGCGGCCGCCGTCATCGCCGCCTGCACGGGGAACGGCACGATCATGCCCGCGTGCTTGCGGACCTCCAACAACGCGGCCACCAGCGCCGGGTCGCCCGCCACGAAGCCCGCCCGGTAGCCCGCGAGGTTCGAGGACTTCGACAGCGAGTGCACGGCCAGCAGCCCCTCGTGGGAGCCGCCGCACACGTCCGGGTGCAGGATCGAGACGGGCTCGGTGTCGCCCGCCAGCGACAGGTAGCACTCGTCGGCCGCGACGACCGCGCCGCGCTCCCGCGCCCACGCCACGACCTTGCGCAGGTGGGCGGGCGGCAGGACCTTGCCGGTGGGGTTGGACGGCGAGTTCAGCCAGACGAGTGCGACCGGGGCGGGTCCGAGCGCGGTGGTGGCGTCGGCCCGCACGAACTGCGCGGCCGCCAACCGGGCGCCTACCTCGTACGTCGGATAGGCGAGCTCAGGGATCACGACGGTGTCGGCCGCCCCGAGCCCGAGCAGCGTCGGCAGCCACGCCACGAGTTCCTTGGAGCCGATCGTCGGAAGCACCGCGACCGGGTCGACGACCACGCCGAAGCGCCTGCTCAGCGCCCCGGCGAGGGCCTCGCGGAGGGCAGGGGTGCCGTGCGTGGTGGGGTAGCCCGGCTCGTCGGCGGCCGGGCCTGCGAGCGCCGCGCGCACCACGGCGGGAACCGGGTCGACGGGCGTGCCGACCGACAGGTCGACGATGCCGCCGGGGTGCGCCGCCGCGAGGGCCTTGTCCTCGGCGAGCGAGTCCCAGGGGAAATCGGGAAGCGCGAACTGCCTCACTCGTCGTGCTGCTGCGGCGGCAGGCTCAGCGCGGGCTCGACGTCGTGGTCGACCTTGCCGACCTTCGACGCCCCGCCCGGCGAGCCCAGCTCGTCGAAGAAGTCGACGTTGGCCTTGGTGTAGGCCGCCCACTGCTCGGGCACGTCGTCCTCGTAGTAGATCGCCTCGACGGGGCAGACGGGCTCGCAGGCGCCGCAGTCGACGCACTCGTCGGGGTGGATGTAGAGCATTCGGGCGCCCTCGTAGATGCAGTCCACCGGGCACTCTTCGATGCACGCCTTGTCGAGCAGGTCGACGCAGGGCTCGGCGATCACGTAGGTCACGGGTGGGCCATCCTCCACGGGCGCTGACAGAGTCTTCGCACAGTATGTATCGCGAGGTGAGCGATGACAGAGCGGGGGCGGTGTGACGCCGCGAACGTTACGGGCCTGATCGGGCGGAGAGTGGTCGTGCGGCACCGGGTGGGTGACAAGCAGACCGACGCGGTCGGTGAGCTGGCCGCGGACGGGCCGGACCTCGTGGTGCAGACCCGGCGCGGCCCCGTGCGGGTGGCGCGGTCCGCGGTGACCGCCGTGCGGGCGATACCGCCCGCGCCGCCGCGCCGGGCGTCGCTGGCGGCGATCGCCCGGCTGGAGGAGCTGTGCGCCGACGCGTGGCCCGCATACGTCGACGAGCGGCTCGGGGCCTGGCGGCTGCGCGCGGCAGGCGGGTACACAGCGCGGGCCAACAGCGCGCTCGCGATCGGCGACCCCGGCATGCCGACGGAGGCCGCGTTGGCCGCCGTGCGCAGCTTCGCCGACCGGCACGGGATCGCGCCGCGGGTGCAGGCGCCGGTGGGCTCGCCGTGGGACAAGGCGGTCGCGGCGCAGGGGTGGGTGCTCGACGTCGGGCATGCGGCGGGGTCGGTGGTGTCGGTGCAGGTGAGCGACCTCGCCGCGCCCGGCGACGGCGCCGGTCGGAGCGGGGGCGGGATGGGCGGCGACGCCGGCAGCGCGGTGGACGGGACGGCGGGCGGGATGGGCGGCATCGCCGACGGGCAGGCGGGCGGGTCGGCGGCCGGGAAGGGCGGCGTGGCAGGCAGCCCGCTGGTCGTCGAGGTGGGTGAGCCCACCGACCCGTGGTGGCGGCTGGTGCTCGGCGGCCCGCCGACGCCCGCGCAGCGCCACGTGCTCGGGGGTGCGGGGGCGCTGACCGCCGCGGTCGGGCACGACGTGGTGGGCGCGGGTCGGCTGGTCGTGGTGGAGGACCACCTGCACGTCTCGGTGCTCACCGTCGACCCCGCTGTGCGGCGCCGCGGCCACGGCGCCGCGCTGCTGGCCGCCGCCGCGCGCTGGGGGCGCGAGCACGGCGCACGCTGGGGAGTGCTGCAGGTGGCGGTGCACAACA
This sequence comes from Pseudonocardia sp., assembly GCA_036265695.1. GTDB lineage: Bacteria > Actinomycetota > Actinomycetes > Mycobacteriales > Pseudonocardiaceae > Pseudonocardia. Next base: position 5,445 of record DATAOO010000340.1, read on the forward strand.
CCGCGGCGCTCGCGCTCTACGCCCGTGCGGGCTGGACCGAGCACCACCGCTACCGCTACCTGGTGCCGTCCGGCGGCTGATCCCGTACGCGGCGCAACGCCCACAGCCCCGCCCCCACCCCACCGACGACGAGCAGCAGCGACTGCCACGTCGTCGTGAGCAGCGCGTCGCCCCCTGGCCCGAACAGCCCGAGCACCGTGATCGTGACGAACCACGCGAAGACCGGCGCCCCCGCGAACCGCCGGTCGACCTCGCCCGCCCGAAGGACGAGCCACGGCAGCACGAGCACCGACAGCAGCGCCCCGAGCGGCGCGGGCACCGGACCCAGGTACAGCGGGGTGAACGCCAGCCCGACCGCGCCGGTGAGCACACCGTCCACGATCAACAGCGCGAGCACGGCGATGCCCTCAGCCATCGTCGTCGCCGAAGAGGTCGGCGCCGCGGCGCCCGTCCACCGCGATGTACTCCTCGACGGGCAGCACGGGCTGCGCGACGCCGTTGCTCATCGCGAACGACCGCTCGTCCGGCGCGACGACGACCTGCGTGGCGTGCGCCCGCATGGCCGCGATCCGGCGCGCGTGCCCGCTCCGCACGTCCAACCGGGTGGTGACGGCCGCGTCGGGCACGCTCGGCAGCTCGTCGGGCACGGGCATCCGGAACGGGGTGGCGCGTAGCGCGGCGAGCCCGGCGTCGAGCGTGCCGCGGCCGACGACCGCGTACAGCAGCCGCGCGGGCACCCCGGACATCCCGGTCACCGCCGCCGTGGTGATCTCGTGCGCGCGGACGTGGTCGGGGTGGCCGTAGCCGCCGTCCTCGGCGTAGCTGACGACCACCTGCGGCCGCACCTCCTCGAGCACCGCCACCAGCGCCTCGACCTCGGCGGCGAACGCCTCCGGCGCCGAGAACGCCCGGGGGTGCAGCGCCAGGCGGGCCGTGGCCCGCACGCCGTACCCGGCCAGCGCCATGCCCGAGTCGCGCCACCGGCCCGCGCCGCCGAGGTAGCGGTGGTCGGCGACCCCGAGCGCGGCGCACGCGGCCGCGCGCTCGGCCATGCGGTAGCCACCGAGCTGGTCGGCCTCCGCGGCGACGAGCAGCTGCAGGTCCGGCCCGATGACCTCGCCTTCCTCGCCGAGCGTGCACGTGACGAGCGTGACCTCGGTGTCCGGCTCGGCGGCGTAGTGCGCGATGGTGCCGCCCGTGGCGAGGGTCTCGTCGTCGGGATGCGCGTGGACGAACAGCAGCCTTCTGGTCAGGTGAGCCGCACTCTCGGGTCGAGGACCGCGTAGCCGATGTCGACGAGGATGTTCGCCACGACGACCGCCACGGTGCCGAGCAGCACGATCCCGATGATCACCGGCTGGTCCTGTTGGTCGATGGCCACGATGGCGGTGCGCCCGATGCCGTCGATGGAGAACACGGTCTCGGTGATGATCACACCACCGAGCAGCGTAGCGACGTCGATGCCGAACTGCGTCACCACGGGCGACAACGCGCTGCGCAGGCCGTGGCGCACCACCACGCGCCGCTCGGAGATCCCCTTCGACCGCGCGGTGCGGATGTAGTCCTCGCCCAGCACCTCCAGCATCGAGGTGCGGGTGAGGCGCGTGTAGGCCGCGGCAGACACCAGAGCCACCGTGATCCACGGCAGGATCATGTGCTGCAGCCAGCCGAGCGGGCTCGTGGTGAGGTCGACGTACCCGCCCGCCGGGAAGATCCGGATCCCGGCGAGCGTGAGCTGGAAGTAGAGGTAGTACAGCAGCAGCAGGCCGAGCAGGAACGTCGGCATCGAGTAGAAGAACAGCGAGAGCGCGGTGAGCCCGCGGTCGACGAACGTACGGGGCCGCACGGCGGAGAGCACCCCGTTCGTCACGCCGAGCAGCATCCAGATCACGGCCGCGCCGAACGCGATCGACGCCGTCTTGGGCAGCGCGTCGGCGATGATCGACGTGACCGGGATCTGCTTGTAGTAGTCGTAGCCGAGGTCACCGCGCAGCGCGCCGCCGACGAAGCTCAGGTACTGCTGCCAGAGCGGCCGGTCCAACCCGAGCCGCTGGTTGATCAGCGCGATCGTCTCCGGGGTGGCCTGGCGGCCGCCGAGGGTCTGCGCGACGTTGCTGGGCGCCACGAAGAACATGCCGAACAGCACCAACGTGATCAGCCAGATGACGAGGAGGGCGCGCAGGGCGCGCCGGACGAGGAAGCGGATCACTTCCCGTCCCCGGCGTCCGTGGTGGTCTCGGCGGCGAAGAGCCGGTCGGTGCGCGGGTCGAACGCGTCGCGCACGCCGTCGCCGAAGATGTTGAACGCCAGCGTGGTGATCAGCAGCGCGAGGCCGGGGAACAGCAGGTACCACCAGGCGACGCGGTAGTACTGGAGCGAGCCGTCGAGCATCCCGCCCCAGGTCGCCGTGGGCGCGGGCACGCCGAGGCCGAGGAACGACAGCGTGGCCTCGGACACGATCGCCAGCGGGATCAGCAGCGTCGTGTAGACGATCACCGGGGCGAGCACGTTGGGCAGCACGTCGACGAACATGATCCGCCAGTCGCTCGCGCCGAGCGAGCGGGCCGCCTCCACGTACTCCCGTTCGCGGATCGACAGCACCTGGCCGCGCACGATGCGCGCGATCGACGACCAGCTGAAGAACGCGATCACGATGATCGTGACGGTGAGGCTCGGCCCGACGATCGACACGATGGCGATGCCCGCGAGCAGGAAGGGGATCGAGAGCACCACGTCGATGACCAGCGCGATCACCGTGTCGACCCGGCCGCCGAGGTAGCCCGCGACCACGCCGACGACCACGCCGAACACCACCGAGATCAGCGTCGAGACCACCCCGACCAGCAGGGAGATCCGGCTGCCGTAGGCGATGCGGACGAGCAGGTCGCGGCCAAGGTCGTCGGTGCCGAGCAGGAAGGTCCTGCTGGGGGGCTTGGGCAGGCCCTGCGGCGTGAGGCCGATGTCGCGGTACTGGTCGTTGGGGCCGTGGCCGACCAGCGTGGCCACGAGCGGAGCGCCGATGGCGACCAGCGCGATGAGCACGATCACGACGAACGACACCATCGCCGCGCGGTCGCGGCGCAGCCGTTCCCACGCCAGCCGCGCGGGGCTGCGGCCCTGGATCCGCGACTCGCCTTCGAGCTCGGTGGCCTCCGGTACGGCCGGATCGGGATCGCGCTTGCTCAGCTCTGTCTTGATGTTGCCGCTCACGACGTCCCCTCCTCGGCCGCGGTCGGGTCGAACGTCAGGTCGGGGGCGAGGTCGTCGATCATGGGCTTCGAGAGCGTGAGCAGCTCACCGTCGGCGAGCGGGAAGTGGCACGCCACCTGGTGGCCCGGCGCGTGCTCGGCCAATTCGGGGTCGTCGGTGAGGCAGAGCTCGCGGGCCTTCGGACAGCGCGGGTGGAACCGGCAGCCCGACGGCGGCGCGGCGGGCGAGGGCAGGTCGCCGCGCAGCACCACGCGCTCTCGGCCCGCGAGCGCGTCCGGGTCCGCCACGGGCACGGCCGAGAGCAGCGCGCGGGTGTAGGGGTGGCGGGTGTGCTCGTGCAGGTCCTCGGTGTCCGCCACCTCGACGATCTTGCCGAGGTACATCACCGCGATCCGGTCGCTCACGTGCCGCACCACGGAGAGGTCGTGCGTGATGAACACGTAGGTGAGCTGCAGCTGCTCCTGCAGCTCGGCGAGCAGGTTGATGATCTGCGCCTGGATCGAGACGTCCAACGCCGACACCGGCTCGTCGCACACCACGAGCTTCGGCTTGAGCGCCAACGCCCTGGCGATGCCGATGCGTTGGCGCTGGCCGCCGGAGAACTCGGCCGGGAAGCGGTTGTAGTGCTCGGGGTTGAGGCCCACGAGCTCCATCAGCTCCTGCACCCTGTGCTTGCGTTCCTCGCCGTCGGCGACGTCGTGGATGGCGAACGGATCGCCGATGATCGATCCGACGCGGCGGCGCGGGTTCAGCGATCCGTACGGGTCCTGGAACATCACCTGCATCTCGCGGCGCAACGGGCGCAGCTCGGCGCGGGACAACGCGCTGATGTCGGTGCCGTCGAACGTGACACGGCCCGCCGTGAGGTCGTACAGCCGGGTCATGCAGCGCGCCAACGTGGACTTGCCGCAGCCGGTCTCCCCCACCAGCCCGAGCGTCTCGCCGCGCTCCACCGAGAGGCTCACGCCGTCCACCGCGCGCACCGACGGCGGCGCCGCACCGAACAGCCTGCGTCGCCCGATCGGGAAGTACTTGCAGACGTCCGCGACCTCGAGCAGCGCGGTCATAGCGCCTTCTTCAACGGTTCCGCCGGGAGCCAGCACGCCGAGTCGTGCCCCGGGCCGATCTCGCGGAAGGGCGGCGTCTCGGCGCACGCGTCGAACGCGGACGGGCAACGCGGTGCGAACGGGCAGCCCGGCGGCGGCCTGATCAAGCTGGGCGGGGTGCCACCGATCGGGGTGAGCCGCCCGCGGCGGCCCGCCGTCGGCAACGAGCGCAGCAGCCCCTCGGTGTAGGGGTGGTGTCGGCGGTAGAACAGCTCCCGGCGCGGCGCCCGCTCCATCACCTGCCCGCCGTACATCACCACGACGTCGTCGGCCATGTCGGCGACCACGCCCAGGTCGTGCGTGATCAGCACGATCGCGGTGCCGAACTCCTGCTGCACGCCACGCATGACGTCGAGCACCTGCGCCTGCACCGTGACGTCCAGCGCGGTGGTCGGCTCGTCGGCGACCAGCACCGCGGGCCGCAGCGCCATCGCCATCGCGATCATCACGCGTTGCCGCATCCCGCCGCTGAACTCGTGCGGGTAGCTGTCGATCCGGGTGCGCGGGCCCGGTATGCCGACCGCGTCGAGCAGCTCGATCGCCCGCTCCCGCGCCGCGGCCTTGGAGGTGCCGCGCTCGTGCTCGCGGATCATCTCGACGATCTGCCACCCGACCTTGTAGTACGGGTGCAGGCTCGACAGCGGGTCCTGGAAGATCATGCCGATCTGGGCGCCGCGGATGCGGCGCAACGCCTCCGGGCTCGCGCCGAGCAGCTCGACCCCGTCCAGCGCGGCCCGACCGGAGACGCGCGCGCCCCGGGTCAGGCCGACGATCGTCTGGGTGGCCACGGACTTGCCCGACCCCGACTCCCCCACGATGCCGAGCGTGCGTCCCCGTTCCACCGAGAACGACACCCCCCGGACGGCGCGCACGACGCCGTCCGGGGTGTTGAAGGAGACGTGGAGGTCTTCCACCTCCAGTAGCGCCATCAGCCGCCGTTCTTGGCCGGGTCGAGCCACACGTTCGCCGGGTCGAACGACTGCAGGCCGTCCAGGTAGACCGCGTTGTGCACCTGGGACGCGTGGTAGGTCGACCACTTCAGGTTCGCGACCGGGTAGATCGCCGCGTCGGCCATCACCTGCTTGTCCGCCTTCGCCCACGCGTCGGCGGCGGACTGCGGGTCGGTCGCGCCGAGCGCCTGCTTGATCAGGTCGTTCGTCGCCGGGCTGTCGTAGAAGCCGTAGTTGCTGCCGTTGGGCGGGAACGACGGCGCGCCCGACAGCAGCGGGTTGAAGTAGGAAGCGGCCGCGTTGCCCGCCCAGTCCGCGCCCCAGGAGAGGCTCGCGATGTCCCAGACCCCCCGCTGCGCGACCGTGGGCTCCTGCAGGTACTTGGTGTAGAAGTCGGCGTTCGGCGACGGCACGCCCTCGATCTTGATGCCCGCCTTCGTGAGGTCCTGCTGCACCGTGGCGAAGGTCTTGCTGCTGCCCTCGGAAGCGTTGCGGTACAGGTACTTCAGCGTCAGACCGTTGGGGTAGCCCGCTTCGGCGAGCATCTGCTTCGCCTTATCCGGGTCGTAGGGGTACGGGTCGTTGTCCTGCGAGCCGAGGATGCGCGGCGGCAGCACGTGCGTGAGCGGCGGCGCCACGTCCGGGCCGCCGTTGACCTGGACGATGTTGGCGCGGTTGATCGCGTACGAGACCGCCTGCCGGACCTTCACGTTGGCCAGCGCGCCGTTGTTGTTCGGCGAGCGGGTGTTGTAGACGAGGTACGGGCTCGACGAGTTCGTCGGGCACAGGCAGAGGTTGGGGTCGTTCGCGGCCAGCAGGCCCGGCACCTGCGACGGTGGCGTGCCGATGTCGAACATCATGTCGGCGTTGGGCGCGCCGGTCTGCAGCTGCTGCTGGATCGACTCCTGGCTCTGGGTCTCGTCCACGACGACCTTGTCGACGAACGCGCCGCGGATCGGGTCGGTCTCGGCCTTCCACGCCGGGTTGCGCGACATCTCGATCCGCTTCGTCGGCTCGTACTTGTCGACCTTGTACGGCCCGTTCCCGATCAGGTTCTGGCCGAGCTCGGTGCTGCCGGGCACGTAGTTGAGGTTCTCGACCGGGGCGGGCGAGAGCGACGGCAGGGCGAGCATGTCGGTGAAGTACGTGGCGGGCGCGTTCAGCGTGAACACGACCGTGCGGTCGTCCTTCGCGACGACGCCCGGCAGCGGCGTCGACTCGATGTACCTCTTGATCGCGGGCGCGTCCTGGCCCGCGTCGGCGAACCCGGCGCAGAACTGCTTGAAGCCCGCGATGAGGTCCTGGAAGTCAGGCAGGCCGCCGAACGGCTGAGCGGGGTTGCAGCTGCGCTTGACGCCGATCACCGCGTCCGCCGCCGTCACCTGGCGGGGCGGGTTGGTGTTCCACTGCACGCCCTGCTTGATGGTGAGCGTGTAGGTCTTGCCGTCGGCGCTGACGCCGCCGTTCGCTGTGGTCGGGACCTGCTCGGCGATGTCGGGCTGGGCCGTGTCCTTCTTCGCGGGGTCGGCCGGGAAGTCGAAGAACTGCCGGTTGAGGAGCCGGATCACCGTGTACCCCGCGGAGTAGTAGGTGACCTGGGGGTCGAGGAAGTCGACGTCGCTCGTGCCGAGGATGTTGAGGGTGCCGCCCCGGGCCGCACCGTCGGCGGTGCCGTTGCGGACCGCCTCCTCGCTGCCCGCTGCACCCGTACCGCCGGACGTGCCGCCGCCGTTCGTGTCGGCGGTGCCACAGGCCGCGAGCACGACCGCAGTGGCCGCGGCGAGCGCCGTCAGCGACGCCCTCGTTCTCCTCATCGACTTCTCCTCATCAGGACGCACGCCGGGACCCCTCGGCTTGCGAACGGTAAGAACCCCGTGGTGTCACCGACACGGCCGAGCGACCGATCGTGACCAAAGGGTGATGGTGGTTCAGTGGGCGGCCTGCCGCCACCGGGGTGCGGCGGCGAGCGGGCCGCCGAGCAGCGATCCGGGGCCGATCCCGGTCGCATCGTCGGCCTCGGCCGTGCTCACGACGAGCGAGACGGGCTGGAAGAGCGGCAGCACGGGCAGCTGCTGCCAGAGCACCCGCTCGACCACGGCCTCGCTGTCCGTGCGCGGCGCGGGCGACATCAGCTCGTTGAGCAGCGGCTGCAGCGAGGAGAAGCAGAAGCCGGTGGGCGGCCGCGGGGGGTCCGGGTACTGCGCGGTGGCGGGCGGGCAGCCGTAGGCGCTGGCCAGTTCGGTGCCGAGGTCGCCGCCGACAGCCCGCGGGCCCACGATGACGTCCGCCGCCACCCCGGCCGCGGTGGCCGTCGGGATGGCGGTGGGTGTCGGGGTGGCGGTGGGGCCGGTGCTCGGCGGGGTGGGCGCCACGGTCGGCTGGGCCAGCAGGTCGATGGCGGTCGGCGCGATGACCTGCGCGTCGATGCCCGCGGCGCGGAGCTGGGTGGCCACGGCCTGCGCCACGCGCACGTCGTCGGGCCGGTCGGCGCCCGCCCCGACGACCAACCGCGCGGGCCTGCCGTCCGCGGTGTTCCAGCGGCCGGTCGTGATGTCGCGCTTCCACCCCGCCTCGGTGAGGAGCTGTGCGGCCCCGGCCGGGTCCGGCGCGACCGTCGGCGGGGCGGTCGGCGCGTACCCCTCCTGGGAGGGGGCCAGGCCGAGCGCGTCGGCGGCCAGCGCTTCGGGGGCGACGGCGGTGCGCACGGCGTTCCGGTCGATCAGCTTGGCGAGGGCCTGGCGCACGTGCACGTCGCGGAGCGGGCCGGTGTCGGCGCGCAACGCCAGCTGGGTGACGCTCGGCTGCGGCGCCTGCTGCACCCGCGGCGGCGGCATCACGCCCGCGAGCGCCGTGCGCACGGTCTCGTCAGCGTCGGAAAGGCCCACGTCGATGTCGCCGGTGGCCAGGCCCGCCGCCAGGCTCGACGGGCCCGCCCGGCGCAGCACGAGCTGGTCGAGCACGGTCGGGGTGTCCCAGTAAGCGTCGTTGCGGGTGAGGACGATCTCGCCGCGGCCGCGGTCCACGCTCGACACCTTGAACGGGCCACCCGAGGTGGGCAGCCCGCCTGCCGTGGCGCCGATCCACGAGCCGGGCGCGTCCTTGAGCAGGTGGGCGGGCAGCAGGCCGGAGAAGAGCTGCTGCCAAGCCGGGTACGGCTGGGAGAAGACGACGTCGACCGCCTTGCCGCCCGCCCGCGAACGGACGTCGGTGATCAGCTGGTAGCCCGCCGCGTCGGCGGCCCCGGGCTGGCTCCGCATCTGCTGCCAGAGGTAGACGAAGTCCTCGGCGGCGACCGGCGCGTTGTCCGACCAGGACGCCTCGAGGTTGACCTCGTAGCTCACCGTGAACGGGTCGCTCTCGACGACGCGGGCGCTCGTGACGATGGTCGGGTCGAGCTGCAGCGTGCCGTCGGCGGCCACCTTGTACGGCGAAGGGAGCACCAGGGTGGCGAGCGCGGTGGTGACCGGGGAGCGGTCGGCGAGCAGGTGCGGGTTGAAGCCCGGGGGGAGATCCGCGACGCCGACGACGAGCCGGGTGGGCTCCGCCTTGGGCGTCGGGGTCGGGGTGTTCGACGGGGGCGGGCGGTTCGCGACCGGCTGGTCGGAGCACCCGGCGGTGATCGCGAGGAGCACGGTGACGAGAGCTACGAGCAGCAGCCGTAGGCGCGTCACCGGGGAGTTCACCTCATTCGTCGCGATGCGCCGCGACGGCCTCGGCCGCCCGCAGGCCCGACCGGCGGCCGGGCCGCCATCCTCCCACCGGGGGACGGGGCGGCGCGGGCGCGGGGTGGCCTCGCAGGTGTCAGCCCGCGGCGGTTCGGGCCCGAGCGCGGAGTCGGGCGCGGGTGTGCGAATCCAGCTCGACCTTGCGGATGCGCACCGACTCGGGGGTGACCTCCACGCACTCGTCGTTCGCGCAGAACTCCAGGCTCTGCTCCAGCGACAGCAGCGTGGGCGGGGTGAGCTTGACCAGCTCGTCGGCGGTGGAGCTGCGCATGTTCGTCAGCTTCTTCTCGCGAACGATGTTGACCTCGAGGTCCTCGGCGCGGGTGTACTCGCCGATGACCATCCCGGCGTAGACGAGGGTGCCGGGTCCGACGAAGAGCTCGCCGCGGTCGGCGAGCTGGTCGACGGCGTAGCCGGTGACCGGCCCCGAGCGGTCGGCGATCAGCGAGCCGCGCAGCCGGGCGCGGATCGGACCGACCCACGGGCCGTAGCCGTCGAAGACGTGGCTGACGATGCCCGCGCCGCGCGTGATCGTGAGGAACTCGGTGCGGAAGCCGATGAGGCCGCGGGAGGGCACGCGGTAGTCCATGCGCACGCGGGTGTCGCCGTGCACCAGGTTGAGCAGCTCGCCCTTGCGGCTCGCGAGCAGCTGGGTGACCGCGCCGAGGTTCTCGGTGGGCACGTCCGCGGACAGCTGCTCGAACGGCTCGTGGAGCTTGCCGTCGATGGTCTTCGTGACGACCTCGGGCTTGCCGACGGTCATCTCGAAGCCTTCGCGGCGCATCGTCTCCACCAGGATGGCCAGCGCCAGCTCGCCGCGGCCCTGCACCTCCCAGGCGTCCGGGCGCTCGGTGGGCAGCACGCGCAGCGACACGTTGCCCACGAGCTCGGTGTCGAGGCGGTTCTTCACCTGGCGGGCGGTGAGCTTGTTGCCGGGGTGCGGATCGCGGCCGACGAGCGGCGAGGTGTTGATGCCGATCGTGAGGGAGATGGCGGGCTCGTCGACGTGGATGCGTGGGAGCGGCCGGGGGTCGTCGGGATCGGCGAGGGTGTCGCCGATGGTGACGTCGGCGATGCCCGCGACGGCGACGAGGTCGCCCGCGACGGCCGCGTCGGTGGGGACGCGCTCGAGCGCGACCGCGCGGAGCAGCTCGGTGATCTTGACGCGGGTGATCTTGCCGTCGGCCTGGCACCAGCCGACCTGCTGACCGCGGCGGATCACGCCCGCGCGCACCCGGCAGAGCGCGATGCGGCCGAGATAGCTGGTGGCGTCGAGGTTGGTGACGTGGGCCTGCAGCGGCGCGTCCGGGTCGTCGGCCGGAGCGGGCACCGTGGCCGCGATGACGTCGAAGAGCGCGTCGAGGCCGGGCTCGTCGGGCATGTCGCCGTCGGCGGGCCGGTTGCGGGAGGCGCGGCCCGCGCGGCCGGAGGCGTAGACGACGGGCAGGTCGAGGAGGCCGGTGGTGACGGTCTCGTCGAGCTGGAGCTCGTCGGCCAGCTCGAGCAGGAGCTCGAGGCTCTCGTCGACGACCTCGGCGCAGCGCGCGTCGGGACGGTCGGTCGTGTTGACCACGAGCACGACCGGCAGCCCCGCCATGAGCGTCTTGCGCAACACGAACCGGGTCTGCGGCAGCGGCCCCTCGCTCGCGTCGACGAGCAGGAGCACGCCGTCGACCATGGACAGGCCGCGCTCCACCTCGCCCCCGAAGTCGGCGTGCCCCGGCGTGTCGACGACGTTGACCGTCATGCCGCGCCAGTCGACCGCCGTGTGCTTGGCGAGGATCGTGATGCCCTTCTCGCGCTCCAGGTCGCCGGAGTCGAGCACGCGGTCGACGAGGGCAGCCCGCTCGCCGAATGCGCCCGAGGCGCGGAGCATGGCGTCGACCAGGGTGGTCTTGCCGTGGTCGACGTGCGCCACGATGGCGATGTTGCGCAGGTGCGGGCGGGTCCCCCGGGTTGCGGAGGACGGGTCCGCGGGCGCGGCCAAGGTGGAAGTGCTCACGTCTCAGGGTAGCCCGCCGCGGGGTCCCCCCATTCCCGGCGGTGGCGACCCC
>DATAOO010000341.1:0-6514 GCA_036265695.1 Pseudonocardia sp.
CCCACCACCTGCACCCCGACGGGCAGCTCGCCCGCCCCGACCTGACCCGGCACCGACGCGGCGGGCCAGCCCGTGAGGTTGAACGGCAGCGTCAACCCCAACATCGACGGCCGCACCGGCACGTCCGCCCCGTCCACAGAGACGGTCTCAGCGCCGATCGGCGTGGCCCGCAGCCGGGTCGTCGGCAGCACCAGCACGTCGACGGGAAGCGCCGCCCGCATCGCCGCCACCAGCCGCCGCCGGGTGCGCACGGCGTCGACGTACGCCCGCGCCGACAGCCCGGCGTTCGGCGCCAGCCGCTCCCGCGTGACCGGCTGGAACAGCTCGGGCGTCTTCTCGAACGCCTCAGCGTGCGTCGCCCACGCCTCCGCCCCGACGATCACGGGGTAGGTCGCGGCCAGCTCGTCGATCATCGGTGTGGTCACCTCGACGACCTCCGCCCCCGCGCCCCGCAGCCGTTCCACCGCGGCCCCGACGACCGCGCCGATCGACGGGTCGGCGGGCTGCCAGTACGCGTCCGTCGGCACCCCCACCCGCACACCCCCGACCCCGGGCTGCTGGATGCCCCCGCCGGTGCCGTCCGGCCGGTCGAGCACGTCCCACGCGACCGACGCGGAGTGGACGTCGGCGGTGAGCAGCCCGACCGTGTCCAGCGACTCGGCCAGCGGGAACGCGCCCTCGGCGGACAGGTGGCCGTACGCGGGCTTCAGCCCGACCACCCCGCACAGCGCGGCGGGCGTGCGCACGCTCGCCCCGGTGTCGGTGCCGAGCGCGAGCGCCAGGTGCCCGGCCGCCACCGCCGCCGCCGACCCCGACGACGACCCACCGGTGATCCGGGACGGGTCGTGCGGGTTGCGGGCCGGGCCGGTCGCGGCGACGTCGCCGGTGGGGCCGTACGCGAACTCGTGCGTGTGCAGCTTGGCCACCACCACCGCCCCCGCCTCCAGCAGCCGGGCGACCACCGGCGCGTCGGCCGCCGCAGGCGGGGCGTCGGCGAAGACCAGCGAGCCGCACCGCGTCGGCAGCCCGGCCACGTCGATGAGGTCCTTCACCCCCACCGCGACGCCGTGCAGAGGGCCCCGCCACCGCCCGGCCGCCAGCTCGGCGTCGAGCGCCGCCGCCCGTTCCGGTGCGCGGTCGTCGAGGGTGATCACCGTGTTGTAGGGGTCGGCGGCGAGGCGGTCGAGCGCGTCGGTGACGTGTTCGACCACCGACAGCTCCCGCGAACGCAGGGCCATCCCGAGATCACGCAAGGAAGGGAGCACGGCTCAGCAGCGTAGGGCCCGCAGCGCCAGCCCGGCGTACAGCGCGACCCCGTCGACCATCGCGGCCTCGTCGAACACGACGCGGTTGGAGTGGTTGGGCGGCGCGGTGGCCGGGTCGAGGCCGGGCGGGCAGCCGCCGAGGAACGCGAGCGCCCCGGGCACCTCGGTGAGCACGTAGGAGAAGTCCTCCGCCCCCATGATCGGCGCCACCATCTCGACGACCTTCTTGCGCCCGAGCATGTCCACGGCCAGCCCGCGCACCGCGGCGGCCGCGTCCGGGTCGTTGACGGTGACGGGGTAGCCCGGCTCGATCTCGACCTCCGCCGTGCAGCCGTGGGCCAGCGCGGTGTGCAGGCACACCCGGTCGATCTCCTCCAGCAGCCGGGCCCGCACCGGGCCGGACAGCGTGCGCAGTGTGCCCTCCAGGAACGCCGTCTCCGGGATGACGTTGTTGGTGGTACCCGCCGTGATGTGCGCGATCGTGAGCACGGCCGGGTGGTGCGCGTCGATCCGCCGGGTGAGCGCCACCTGCAGCGCGCCGACCATGGCGGCCGCCGCGGGCACCGGGTCGAGCGCGTCGTGCGGGGCCGACGCGTGCCCGCCGCGCCCGGTCACGGTGACGCGCAGGACGTCGGCCGCGGCCATCACCGGCCCGGCGCGGGTCTGCAGCTCGCCGGTGGGCACGGTCGAGGAGATGTGCAACGCGTACGCGGCGTCCGGGCGGCCGTGCTCGTCCAGCAGCCCCTCTTCGATCATGTAACGGGCGCCGTGGAAGCCCTCTTCGCCGGGCTGGAACATCAGCAGCACCCGGCCTGCGAATTCGTCGCGGTGGTCGGCGAGCACGCGTGCCGCCGAGGCGAGCATCGCGACGTGCGTGTCGTGCCCGCACGCGTGCATCGCCCCGGCGACCTCGGACGCGAACGCGAGCTGGGTGTCCTCGTGGAGGGGGAGGGCGTCCATGTCGCCGCGCAGCAGCACGGTCGGACCGGGCCGGGACCCCTCCAGCACCGCGACGACCGACGTCACCGCCCGCCCGAGGTGCACCTGCAGGGGGAGGTCGGCGAGCGAAGCCAGCACCGCGTCGCGGGTGATCGGCAGGTCGAGGCCGACCTCCGGGCGCCGGTGCAACGCGCGGCGCAGCGCTACCGTGCGCGGCTGCACGGTGCGCGCCTGCGCGCGCAGACCGGCCAGGAGGGCGTCGTCGCGGGACACCGCCCGATCGTGGCACCAGTGACTGCAGGTTGCGTAGCGAACCCGACCCTGTCGTGTGGCGTGCGGGTCAACTTCCGGTTGTGGTTTGGACCACAGTCGAAGGGGGCCTACCGTAGGGGTATGGCGGTGCAGAGCGTCGAAGCGCCCGCAGACGTGCGGGACACGGCCCTGCCCGGATACGCCGTCGCGGCGATCCGGGAGGAGGGTCGATGGCGCTGCGCCCGCATGGCGGCCGAGGCGCTCGTCGACCTCGACGCCGCCATCACCGAGCTCCGTTCGCTGCGCTCCACGGGTGCGGTGCTCGGGCTGCTCGACGTCGACGACGAGTTCTTCGTGCTGCTGCGGCCCATCCCGGGCGGGGTGGCGTTGATGGTGTCCGACGCGGTCGCCGCCCTCGACTACGACGTCGCCGCCGACGTGCTCGACCTCCTGCGCGTCGAGCTGCCGGATGACGACGACGTCGCTGACGCCCCACCGTGGCCCGAAGGCGATCTCGCGATCCTCGCCGACCTCGGCCTGCCCGCCGACGAGCTGGAGGTGCTCGCGGCCGAGTCGGAGCTGTACCCGGACGAGCAGCTCGCGACGATCGGGCGCCGGTGCGGGTTCGGCGAGGCGTTGGCCGAGGTCGTCGACGGGTAGTGGGCCCCGCACCCCCTGACGAGGCTCTCATTCGGCGCGCGCTCGAGGTGGCCGCCGCCGCGCCCCGCACCGGTGACGTGCCGATCGGCGCCGTCGTCATCGACGCCGAGGGCCGCGAGCTGGCCGCCGCCTGCAACGCCCGCGAGGCGCTGGGCGACCCCACCGCGCACGCCGAGATCCTCGCCCTCCGGCTCGCCGCCGCCGTGCAGGGGGAGTGGCGGCTGGAGGGCTGCACGCTGGCCGTCACCGTGGAGCCGTGCACGATGTGCGCGGGCGCGGTCGGCCTGGCCCGGGTCGCGCGGGTGGTGTTCGGCGCGTGGGAACCGCGGACCGGCGCCGCGGGGTCGCTGTGGGACGTGCTGCGCGACCGGCGGCTGAACCACCGGCCGGAGGTCGTCGGCGGGGTGCTGGAGAAGGAGTGCGCCATGCTCCTGGAGTCGTTCTTCAACGACCGCCGGTGAGGCGCCAGCAGCGGGTCGCCGCCTACGCCGTGGTCGACTTCCACGCCATCCAGATCGTCTACGCGGCCACCGTGATCGGCGGCGAGCTGCGCAACGAGGTCGGCGGGTCCACCGACATGGCCGCCTGGCACCCGATCGGCGACGTGCCCGCGCTCACCGGTCCAGCTGGTCGACATGGGCCTGGCCACCCTCAGCTGAGCCGTCCGGCCGCGATCACCCGGGCCAGGAACTGCCGCGTGCGGTCCTCCGTCGGATCGTGCAGCACCCGCTCGGGCGGGCCGTCCTCGCAGACGCGTCCGCCATCCAGGAAGACGACGTGGTCGGACACCTGCCGCGCGAACCCCATCTCGTGCGTCGCCATCAGGATCGTCGACGAGCCCCGCGCCAGCTCGCGCACGATCGCCAGCACCTCGCCCACCAGCTCGGGGTCCAGCGCCGAGGTGATCTCGTCGAGCAACAGGAGCCGCGGCTGCACGGCCAGCGCGCGGGCGATCGCCACCCGCTGCTGCTGGCCGCCGGACAGGCGGTCGGGGTAGGCGCCCGCGAAGGCGTCGAGGCCGACGCGGTGCAGCAGCTCGTGCGCGCGCTCGGTCGCCTCCTTGGCCGACAAGCCGTGCACGACCCGCGGCGCCAGCGTGACGTTCTGCAGCGCGGTCATGTGCGGGAACAGGTTGAACGACTGGAACACGATCGCCATCCGCTGCTGCGCGGGGCCGGGCTTCAGCCGCGGGTCGGCGATGTCGGTGCCCTCGAGGAGGATCTCGCCGTCGTCCACGGTCTCCAGGAGGTTCACACACCGCAGCAGCGTCGACTTCCCCGAGCCCGACGCCCCGATAAGCGTCACGACCTGGCCTTCGTCCACCCGCAGGTCGATGCCGTCGAGCACGGTGGCCTCGCCGTAGCGCTTGTGGACGCCCCGCAGCTCCAGGACCTTCTCCGAGTTCGGGAAGAGCTCCGGCTTCTTCCTCACGCCCCCTCCTGGCGGCGCGTCGCCCGGGCCGCCGCCGCGTCCGCGATCCGCCCGGTGGGGATCGCGAGCAGCACGAACAGCAGCCCGGCCACCACGTAGGGGGTGAAGTTGAACGTGCGCGCGGCCTCGATCTGCGCCGCCCGGATCGCGTCGACGGCGCCGAGCACCGAGATCAACCCGACGTCCTTCTGGAGCGCGACGAAGTCGTTCAGCAACGGCGGCAGCACGCGCCGCACGGCCTGCGGGAGGATCACCAGGCGCATCGACTGGCGGTGGGACAGCCCCAGCGACCGCGCCGCCGCCCGCTGCGACGGGTGCACCGACTCGATCCCGGCCCGGAACACCTCGGCCACGTAGGCGGAGTAGATGAGGATCAGCGTGGCTGTCCCGAGCACGGCGACGTCGGTGGGTACGCCTTGCAGCCGGAGCGCGGGCACCCCGAAGCCGATCAGGTAGAGCGCGATGAGCAGCGGCACGCCGCGGAAGAGGTCGACGTAGCCCGTGGCCAGGGCGCGAAGCGGGAAGAACACCGGGCCGCGCAGGGTGCGCAAGCTGGCGATAGCGAGGCCGAGGACGAGGATCCCGATCTCGGCGACGACCAGCACGCGGATGTTGAGCCACAGCCCTTCCAGCACCGACGGCAGCGACTGCCAGGCCACCGCGGGCGAGAAGAAGGTCTCCTGCACCCGGGGCCAGCCCGGGGTGTGCGTGATGCCGTACCCGACGGCGACCGCGAACACCACCGTCGACACGACCGCCACCGCGGTCGAGCGACGTGCGCGCGAGCGGCGGTAGGCCAGCCGCTCCCGCGCGAGGGCTGACGTCACGTGAGCTCGGGCGCCGACCCGGCCGTCGACAACCACTGCTTCTCCAACGTCGCGAGCGTGCCCGCCGAGCGCAGCTTGTCCACGGCCTGCGAGACGCAGGCGGTGAGCGCGCTGCCCTTGTCGAGCACCGCGCCGAACTGCTCGGGCGTGCCGCTGCCCGGCGGCAGCTGGCCGACGATCTTGGCGTCCTGCAGCTCGGCGGAGGTGATGTAGAACGCGGTGGGCAGGTCCAGCACGATGGCGTCGACCTGGCCGTTGGTCAGCGCGACCTTGGCGTCGTCGTTGGAGTTGAACACCGCCGGTTTGGCGGTGGGCGCGATCTGGTCGGTGATCGCGTCGAGGCTGGTGGTGCCGACCTGCGCGCCGAGCTTGGCCGACTTCAGCGCCGCGATCGACGTCGCGCCGGCCACGGGCGAGGTCTTCAGCGCGATCACGGCCTGCTTGACGTCGTAGTACGGAGCGGAGAAGTCGACGGCCTGCTTGCGCTCGTCGGTGATCGAGAACTCGTTGAGGTCCAGGTCGTAGGTCTTCGGCCCGGGCTGGATGGCCGCGTTGAACGGCACGCGCACCCAGGCGACCTTGTCCTTGGGGTAGCCCAGCCCGTCGGCGATCGCGGCGGCGACGGCCCCCTCGAAGCCCTGCCCGGACTCGGGCTTGTCGTCGACGAACCACGGCGGGTAGACGGGCTGGTCGGTGCCGAACGTCAGCGTGCCCGGCTTGAGGGTGGCCAACGCGCCAGGCGGGCAGGCGTCGGCCGACCCTGGTTGCGGGGCGGGCGCCTGCGGGGCGGGAGCACACCCGACGGTGATCAGGAGGGTGACGGCGAGGAGGCAGGCGGAGCGCAACGTGACGGCCACGGGGGCAGTCTGACGGGTGCGGGGCACGCCCGTCGATCACGAGTTGGCGGCGGCTGATGCTGTCCCCCGCCGCCCGCATCCCCGCCCCGGCCGTCTTGTAGGCTTCTCGGCGGTAGCGTGTCCGAGCGGCCGAAGGAGCACGCCTCGAAAGCGTGTGAGGTGCAAGCCTCCGTGGGTTCAAATCCCACCGCTACCGCCAGCCTGACCAGGGCAAACGCCGGGCCTCCACTCGCGGGAGCGCCCGGCGTTCGCCGTCTGCTGGCGCGGGTCAGTGCAGGCCGGG
>DATAOO010000342.1:0-59170 GCA_036265695.1 Pseudonocardia sp.
GCGGGCGTCGATCACCGACGGGCTCACGCTGCCCGGCGTCGAGTTCGCGCTGTCGCGCGACGACGTCGACCGGCTGTCGCAGACCGGGCCCGAGGGGCCCTGCGACGTGCCGATGGACCCGAAGGAGGTCTACCGCCTCGCCTACACCGGCGGCACCACGGGCCGGTCCAAGGGTGTGCTGCTCACCCTGCGGACGTTGCAGGCGCAAGTGACCAACTACCTGCTGGAGCACGTGCCGGGCATCGAGCGGGGCGACGTCATGCTGCACGCCGCGCCGGTCTCGCACGCCAGCGGCTCCTACTTCCTGCCGCACTTGGTGCGCGGGGCCACGAGCGTGCTGCTGCCGCGCTTCCGGGCAGGCGAGTTCCTGGAGTGGATGGAGCGCACCGGCGCGCAGCGCACCTTCCTGGTGCCGACGATGATGGCCACGCTGCTGGACGAGCCCAACCTCGCCGACGTCGCGCTGCCTCAGCTCAAGCAGATCTCCTACGGGGCCTCGCCGATCTCGCCGTCGGTCGTCGAGGGCTGCGAGCGGGTGTTCGGCCAGGTCCTCGCCCAGACCTACGGGCAGGCCGAGGCGCCGATGACGATCACCCACCTGCGCCCGGAGGAGCACGGCCGGGTCGGCTCGGCGGGCCGGGCGTACACGATGGTCGCGGTGCGGGTCGTCGATCCCGAAGACCGGGACGTGGCCGTCGGCGAGACCGGCGAGGTCGTCTGCCGAGGGGCGATCGTGTCGTCGGGCTACTACAACCGGCCCGAGGCCACCGCCCAAGCGTTCCGCAACGGCTGGCTGCACACCGGCGACGTCGGCTACCTCGACGAGGAGGGCTACCTCTTCCTGCAGGACCGGCAGCACGACATGATCATCAGCGGCGGGTTCAACGTGTACCCGCGCGAGGTGGAGGACGTGCTCGTCACCCACCCCGCCGTGCGGGAGGCGGCGGTCGTGTCGGTGCCGGACACGCGGTGGGGCGAGATCGTGCACGCGGTCGTCAGCGTGCGCGCGCCGGTCACGCCGGACGAGCTGGAGGAGTACATGCGCGACCGGGTGGCCGGGTTCAAGCGGCCGCGCGCGTTCCACATCCGGGAGCAGGACCTGCCGAAGAGCGGCGCGGGCAAGCTGCTGCGCCGAGCCGTACGCGACGACATACGGGCGGACCAACGATGAGCAGTGAAATGGAGATCGACGAGTTCACGGCACTGCACGGGCTCGTGCTGAAGAAGGCGGGCCAGGCCGACCAGGTGGCCGAGGTGCTCGGCGCCTCCGTGGACGAGGTCACGCCCGCGCTGGACGCCGCCGTGGCGGAGAAGCGCGCGATGGCCGGGCGCGGGAAGTACATGGTCACGCCGGCCGGACGGGCGTGGCTGGACGAGCAGTACCCGGTGCTGTTCGCCGACCTGCGGGCCGACCCCGGTGCCGACGCGGCCTACGCGGCGTTCGAGAAGGTGAACCGCGAGCTGTTGGCGCTGATGACGCGCTGGCAGACGGTGACCGTCGGCGGCGAGGCCGTGCCCAACGACCACGCCGACGCCGACTACGACGCCGCGATCCTGGACCAGCTGGCCAAGCTGGACTCCGACGCGGGCCCGGCGCTCGACGCCCTGGCCGGGCTGGTGCCGCGCCTCGGCGTGCACCGGCGGCGGCTGTCCGAGGCGCTGGCGCGGGCGTCCGCAGGGGAGACCGACTACGTCAGCGGCGTGCGGGTGGCGAGCTACCACACCGTCTGGTTCGAGCTCCACGAAGACCTGCTGCGGCTCCTGGGCCGCACCCGGGAACCGTGAGCGCGGCCGTCGGCGGTGTCGTCGTCCTCGACGGCAGTGTCGTCCCTGACCGCGAGGAGATCGGCAACAAGGCGCACAGCCTGGCCACCATGCACCGGCTCGGCATGCCGGTGCCGCCCGCGTTCGTGCTGACCACCGCGGTCGGCAGGCGCTGCGCGGACGGCCTGCCCGACGACGTCTGGGCCGACGTGCTGGCCGCGCTGGCCCGCCTCGAAGCGGCCACGGGGCGGAGGTTCGGCGAGGAGCTGCTCGTCTCCGTGCGGTCCGGCGCGGCGCAGAGCATGCCCGGGATGATGGACACGATCCTCAACCTCGGCATCACCGACACCGTCGAGGCGGCACTGGCCGCGGCGAGCGGGGACGCGGCGTTCGCCCGCGACACCCACCGGCGCTTCCGCGAGTCCTACGCGCGCGTCGTCGGCCGGGCGGCGCCGTCCGACCCGCACGGCAGCTGCGCGCCGCGATCTGCACGGTGTTCGCGTCGTGGGGCTCGCCGCGCGCCGTGGCCTACCGCAACCACCAACGCATGTCGCACGACGGCGGCACCGCCGTCACCGTGCAGGCGATGGTCTACGGCAACCTCGACGACCGCTCCGGCACCGGCGTGCTCTTCACCCGCGACCCGCAGAGCGGCGACCCGACGCCGATGGGCGAGTTCCTGCCGCGCGGCCAGGGCGAGGACGTGGTGTCGGGAGAGGTGGACCCGCTCGACCTCGTCGACCTCGCGCAGCGGCTGCCCGAGGTGCACGCGGCGCTCCTGGCGGCAGGTCGCGCGCTGGAGCGACACGCCCGCGACGTGCAGGACGTCGAGTTCACCGTGGAGCGCGGCAGGCTGTACCTGCTGCAGACCCGGAACGCGAAACGGTCGGCCCGCGCCGCGCTGAAGCTCGCGACCGACTTCGTCGACGAGGGCGTGCTCACCCCGGCCGAGGCGCTGGCCCGCATCCGGCCCGAGCACGTCACCACGGTGCTGCGGCCCGTGCTCGATCCCGCGGCCCGCGCCGCCGCCACCGTGCTGGCGCGCGGCGAGCCCGCCTGCCCCGGCATCGGCTCCGGTCGGGCGGTGGCCGACCCGGACGAGGCCGCGTTCGTCGGTGACGACGAGGACGTCGTGCTCGTGCGGCGCTCGACGAGCCCCGAGGACGTGCACGGGATGATCGCGGCCAGGGCGGTGTGCACCGAGGTGGGCGGGCGCACCAGCCACGCCGCGGTGGTGAGCCGCGAGCTGGGCTGCCCGGCGGTCGTCGGCTGCGGGGAGGGGATGCTCGCCGCCGTCGCGGGCCGCACCGTCACCGTTGACGGCACGGCAGGGGAGATCCTGGACGGCATCGTGCCCGTCCGCACGCCGGAGCCGTCGGAGATCCCGGCGCTGGCGCGGCTCGCGGCGTGGGCGAAGGAGCATCCCGACGCCGTCGCCGGTGACCACCCCCTGGTGTCGCTGTGATCGAGCTCGTCGACCAGACGTTCCGCGACGGCCAGCAGAGCCTGTGGGGCATGCGGCTGCGCGGCGGGATGCTGCGCAAGGTGGCGGGTGAGTTGGACCGGTCCGGTTTCCGCGCCGTCGAGGTCACCGGGAGCTCGCTGATGGAGTGCTCGGTGCGCTACTCGCGGGAGGACCCGTGGGAGAGCCTCGACCTGTGGCGCAGCTGGCTGCCGTCGTCGGAACTGCGGTCGCCGGTGTGCCAGAACCGCATCGGCACGTTCGGGATGACGCCCGACGCGCTGATGGACCTCTGGGTGCGAACCCTGGTGCGCCACGGCATCGACGCCCTGTGGGTGTACGACTGCCTCTACAACATGGAGCAGATGCACCGGCTGTGCGACGTGATCGCCGAGACCGGGGCCACGGCGCTCGGCGCGATCATGTACGGGATCAGCCCCGTGCACACCGACGAGTGGTTCGCGCAGCGCGTGCGGCAGATGGCGTCGTGGCCGTCGGTGAGCGCGATCTACGTGGAGGATGCGCCGGGCATCCTCACCCCGGAGCGGGCCCGCACGCTCATCCCGGCGATCCTGGCCGCGGCGGGGGACACGCCGGTCGAGTGGCACTTCCACAACAACACCGCGATGGGCGCGCTGAACTACATGATCGCGGTCGAGCTGGGCGGCACGATCCTGCACACCTGCTCGCGGCCGTTGGCCAACGGGCCGTCGCTGCCCTCCACCGAGCAGACGGTGGCCAACCTCGACCGCCTCGGCCTCGAGCACGGCATCGACGGGAGCGCGCTGCCGCCCGTCGCCGACCACTGCGCGCGGATCGCCCGGCAGGAGGGCTGGCTCGTCGGCGAGCCCGTCGAGTTCGACACCTTCGCCTACAAGCACCACCTCCCCGGCGGCATGACCGGCACGCTGAAGGCCCAGCTCGCGCAGTACTCCATGACCGAACGGCTGCCCGAGGTGCTCGAGGAGACCGTCCGGGTCCGTGAGGAGCTGGGCCACCCGATCTCCGCCACCCCGTTCTCGCAGCTGGTGGGCATCCAGTCGGTGCTGAACATCGTCACCGGCGACCGGTGGAGCGTGGTGCCCGACGAGGTCGTGCTGTACCTCATGGAGGAGTTCGGCCCGCCGCCCGCGCCGATCGACGCGGAGGTTCACGACCGCGTGCTGTCCTCGCCGCACGGGCAGCGGTTCGCGGGCTGGGAGCGGCCTCAGCCGACCCTGGAGGAGCTGCGCGAGCAGTACGGCGGCCGGTCGGTCACCGACGAGGAGCTGCTGCTGCGCTACATGGTGCCCGCCGCTGACGTCGACGCGGCGAGGGCGCAGCCCGTCTACCCGGACTACGACTACCGCGACGAGACCACCGAGCTGGACCTCGTCACGGCGCTGATGGCCACGCGGCGGCCCCGCAGCGTGCACGTGTCGCGCGGCACGATGTCGCTGCACATGGAAAGGGACTGAAATGGGCGAGTACGAGACCCTTCTCTACGACGTCGACGGACCGATCGCCTCGATCACGCTCAACCGCCCCGAGGCCCTGAACACGATCGTGCCGCCGATGACCGACGAGCTGGAGGCCGCGGTCCACGAGGCCACCGACGACCAGGCCGTCAAGGTCATCGTGCTGCGCGGGGCGGGCCGCTCGTTCTGCGGCGGCTTCAACTTCGGCGGTGGCTTCCACTTCTGGGACGACACCCTCACCACCGACGGGAAGTGGGACCCCGGCAAGGAGTTCATCGCCACCACCTCGCCCACCACGGGCTGGGTGCCCAAGTTCATGAGCCTGTGGCGCACCCCGAAGCCGGTGATCGCGCAGGTCCACGGGTGGGCCGTCGGCGGCGGCAGCGAGATGGCGCTCTGCGCCGACATCGTGATCATGAGCGAGGACGCGCAGATCGGCACGCCGTACTCGCGGATGTGGGGCTGCCACCACGCCGGCATGTGGGTGGCCCGCCTGGGCCTCGCGCACGCCAAGGAGCTCGCGCTGACTGGGCGCCCGCTGACCGGCGTCGAGGCCAAGGAACTGGGCCTCGTCAACGACGCGGTGCCGTTCGCCCAGCTGGAGACCCGGGTGTACACGCTGGCCGAGCAGCTGGCGTCGATCCCGATGTCGCAGCTCGCGGCGATGAAGCTGGTCGTCAACCAGGCCTACGAGAACATGGGCCTGATGAGCACCCAGCTGCTCGGCTCCGTGCTCGACGGGATGCTGCGCAACACACCCGAGGCGCTCGACTTCATCGACCTGGCCGGCAGCGAGGGCGTCGGCAAGGCCGTCGCGGGCCGCGACGGCCCGTTCGGCGACTACAGCCAGGGCGCCAAGCCCAACCCGCAGAACGTGATCGACCCCAAGCCCCGTCGTCGGCGATGACGCACATCGACGTGGTCGACCAGACCTTCCGCGACGGCCAGCAGTGCCTGTGGGGCATGCGGCTGCGCACGGGGATGGTCACGCCGGTGGCCCGCGAGCTGGACACCGCGGGCTACGCGGCGATCGACATCTCGGGCAGCTCGATGTTCGAGTGCGTGCTGCGCTACTCCCGGGAGGACCCGTGGGAGGGCCTCGACCACTGGCGGCGCGTCATGCCGCGCACCGAGTTCCGCAGCGGCGTGGGCAGCAACCGGATCGTCAAGTTCGGGCTCTCCCCGGACGCGATCCTCGACCTGTGGGTCCAGACCCTGATCAAGCACGGCATGGGCTCGTTCTGGGTGTACGACTGCCTCTACAACCTCGACCAGATGAAACGCCTGTGCGACACCATCCACGCCGCGGGCGCGAAGGCGCTGGGGGCGGTCTTCTACGGGATCAGCCCGGTGCACACCAACAAGTGGTTCGCGGCGCGGGTGCGGGAGATGGTGTCGTGGCCGTCGGTGTCGGGGATCTACGTCGAGGACGCGCCGGGCATCCTCACCCCGGACCGCGCGCACACGCTGATTCCGGCGATCCTGGCCGCCGCGGGGGACAAGCCCGTCGAGTGGCACTTCCACAACACCACCGGGATGGGCGCGCGCAACTACATAACGGCGGTCGAGGCGGGCGGCACCACGCTGCACACCTGCTCGCGGCCGCTGGCCAACGGGCCGTCGCTGCCCTCCACCGAGCAGACGCTCGCGAACCTCACGCGGCTGGGGCACACGCACGGCATCGACGAGTCCACGCTCCCGCCGGTCGCGCGCAACTGCGAGCGGATCGCCGAGCAGGAGGGCTGGCTCACCGGCGAGCCGGTGGAGTTCGACGCGTTCGTCTACCGCCACCAGCTGCCCGGCGGCATGACCGGCACGCTCAAGGCGCAGCTCGCCCAGTACGGGATGACCGAGCGGCTCGACGAGGTGCTCGAGGAGTGCGTGCGGGTGCGCGCGGAGTTCGGCCACCCGATCTCGGCCACCCCGTTCTCGCAGATCGTCGGCATCCAGGCGGTGCTCAACATCGTCACCGGCGACCGGTACTCCATGGCCCCGGACGAGGCCGTCCTCTACCTGATGAACGCGTTCGGCGTGCCGCCCGCGCCGGTCGACGAGAACGTGCGCGACAAGGTGCTGAACTCCGAGCACGGGCGGCGCTTCGCCGGGTGGGAGCGGCCGCAGCCGTCGCTCTCGGAGCTGCGCGACCAGTACGGCGGGCCGTCGCTCTCGGACGAGGAGCTGCTGCTGCGCTACATGGTGCCCACCGAGGACCTGGAGGCCACCCGCGCGGCCGGCCCGTTGCGCACGGACTACCTGTTCACCCGGCCCGCCTCGGTGAGCGACGTCATCGCCCGCTTCGGGGAGCTGTCACGGACTCGGAGCCTCCGGGTGACCCACCCGGAGTTCCGCCTCGACCTGAGCCGACCCTGACCAGCGACAGTCGCTCACCCGTCCAGGCCGCCGAGCTCGCCCGCGTCAGCGATAGTTCGTTAGTTCGATGGTCCGACGGTTTCGTGGGCGATCGGCGTGGTGGTCCATGGCGCGGCCGTCGGCAGGGCGACGGTGAAGCACGCCCCGCCCTCGGGGGCGGGCTCGGCGGTGATGGTGCCGCCCATGCGGGTGACCAGGCCGTGCACCAGGGCCAGGCCGACGCCGCCCGCGCCGACGGGGCGGTGGCCGCGGTAGCGCTCGTGCAGCACGCCGCGGTCGAACACCACGGCGTAGTCCTCCGGGGCGAGGCCGGGCCCGCCGTCGCGCACCTGCAGCGCGCCGCCGGGGAAGACCGCGAACGCCAGCGACGCCCCCGGCGCGGTCACGCGGAGGGCGTTCTCGGCGAGGCCGTCGACGACCTGGCGCAGCCGCCGCGGGTCCGCCGTGACCCACACCGGCGACGGCGGCGCGTGCAGGCTGAACAGCACGCCCGCGGCCCGGCACCGGGCGTCCCACACCGTGCCCGCCTCACGGGCGAGACCGCCGAGGTCGACCCGCATGAGGTCGAGGCGGAAGTCGTCGGACTCCAGCCGGGCGAGCTCCATGAGGTCGCCGACGAGCCGGTCGAGCCGCGCCGCCTCGGCCACGATCGTCGCGCCCGTCGGGGCGACGTCGGCGCCGGTGACCACGCCGTCGGCCAGCGACTCGGCGAATCCGCGCACCGCGGTGAGCGGCGTGCGGAGCTCGTGGGACACCGACAGCAGGAACTCGCGCTGCCGGGCCTCGCTGCGGGCGAGCGCGTCGGCGAGGTCGTTGACCGCGCCCGCGACCTCGGCGACCTCCGCCGGGCCGCGCACCGGCACCCGCACGTCGCGACGGCCGCCGCGGAGCAGGTGCGCCGCGGCCGCGGTGCGGCGCAGCGGCCGGGCCATCAGCGTGCCGACGACCAACCCGACCACGAGCGCCACCGCGATGCCCGCGAGCAGCGCGAAGCCGAGGTTGCGGCGGATGAGCCCGTTGCCGAGCGGACCCGTGTCCGACCGGCGGACCAGCGCGAACGCCCCGTTCAGCGCCGGGCGGGCCTCGACGACGTAGGTGCGGCCTTCGACGTCGACGCTCGCCGACACGGGCAGGCCCGCCAGCGCCCGCTCGGCGTTCGCCTCGGTGAGCGCGGTGCCGACCGGGCCCGTTCCCGGACGGGCGCGGGGGAGCAGCACGATGTCGACGCCTTGCGCCTGCAGCGTCTGCACGAGCTTGCGCGACGCCGCCGCCTGCCGGGCGGGGCCGGGGTTGCCGACCAGCGCGGGGTCGGCGAGCTGGGCCGCGACGATGTCGGCCTCCTGGGCCAGCACGGCCTGCGTCGTCTGGCGGGCGGTCTCGGAGACCAGCCGCAGCGCGACGACGGCCGCGACCGCCACCGCGACCAGCGCGACGGCCAGGCAGCTCGCCGCCACCCGCCAGGCCAACGACCGGCGCATCAGGGCCGGTCCGCCGCGTAGCCGACGCCCCGCACGGTGCGGATGGGGCTCGCCGGGCCGAGCTTGGCGCGCAGCTGGGCCACGTGCACGTCGACCGTGCGGGTGCCCGCCGACGCCGTGTACCCCCACACCGCCGACAGCAGCTGCTCGCGGGTGAACACCCGGCCGGGTGCGCGCATGAGGTGGGTGAGCAGGTCGAACTCGGTCGAGGTCAACGCGACTTCGGCGGATGCCGCGTGGGCGCGGCGCCGGTCGACCTCGACGCGCACCTCGCCCACCACCAACACCTCGTCCCGTTCGGCGACGCGTCCGGAGCGGCGGAGCACCGTCCGCACCCGCGCTACGAGCTCGCGCGGGCTGAACGGCTTGGTGACGTAGTCGTCGGCGCCCATCTCCAGGCCGAGCACGCGGTCGATCTCGTCGTCGCGGGCGGTGACGAACAGCACCGGCGTCCAGTCGTCCTCCGCGCGCAGCCGACGGCAGACCTCGACGCCGTCCATCCCGGGCAGCCCGACGTCGAGCACGACCGCGGCGGGCCGCAGCCGCCGCACGGCCGAGAGGCCCGCCTGGCCGTCGCGCTCGACCTGCACGCCGAAACCGTCGCGACGCAGGTAGAGGCCGACGAGGTCGGCGATGGCGCGGTCGTCCTCGACGACCAGCACGAGACCCTTCTCCGCCACGGACCCACCTCCGGCGCTGATCGTGCCACCGCCGCACGGACCCGGCGGCGTGGCCGTCGGCGGGCCGCGCTACCGCGTGGCGTCGTGGTCGAGCTGCTTCTCGATCTGGTCGACGCGCGTCTCGACGCCGCCGAGCGGGTCCGCCGACGACACGGCGGGCGGGGTCGGGGTCGGGGCGACGGCGGCGCGGCACCCACCGAGCGCCACGGCCGTCGCGGCGACGCACAACACCACAACCAACCTGGGGGTGCTCACGTCGCCTCCACGGGGGAGCGTGCGGCGGGGCTCATGCCGCGCAGTCCGTTTCCTTGACGTGCTCCACGTCGGACCGCAGCTTCGTCAGCTCATCGAGGCGGCCCGGCCTGCTGTCCGCCCGCGCGGTGAGCAGGTCCGCGAGCGCCGTGTACCCGGCCGCCCTGGCCTCGTTGGCCTTGGCCCGCAGCCACGCGGTGGAACCCTTGACCGAGGCGTCGCCGTTGACGCGGGCGGTGAGCTTGTCGATGCGGGCGAGCACGGCCGGTATGCGCTGGGTGCAGATCGCCGAGTTCGCGTGGTCGGGGGTCGGGGTGTCGGCGAGCGCGGTGCCGCCACCCAGCGCCACCGCGCCCACCGCCACCGCCACCGCCGCAAGGCCTCGTCGGACGAGCATCGTCTCTCTCCTGGTTCTCGGGGGAACTGTTCGATGACGACGATGGCGAGCCGGGGTGAGCCGGCCATCCGGGCGATGTTCGGATCACGTAAGTACGGTTGAGCCGTGGAGCTGGTTGTGCTGGTGGACGACGACGGCAACCCGGTCGGTACCGCGGACAAGGCCACCGTGCACGGTGCGCGCACCCCGCGGCACCTCGCGTTCTCCTGCTACGGGTTCGACGAGGCGGGGCGGCTGCTCGTCACGCGGCGGGCGCGGGACAAGGTCACCTTCCCCGGGGTGCGCACCAACACCTGCTGCGGGCATCCCGCTCCGGACGAGCCGCCTGCCGACGCCGTGCGGCGCAGGCTGCGCCACGAGCTCGCGGTCGACGTGGTCGACCTCGACCTGCTCTTGCCCGACTTCGCCTACCGGGCCTCGGCGAACGGCATCGAGGAGCACGAGCTGTGCCCGGTGTTCGTCGGCACGGTCGTCGGCACCCCGCGCCCACGGCCGGACGAGGTGGAGTCGTGCGAGTGGTGGCCGTGGGAGCGCTTCCTGGCCGCGGCCGCCGACCCGGCGAGCGACGTCTCACCGTGGGCCCGGCTGCAGGCGCCGCTCCTCGACGGGCTCAGGGGCGACACCTCTCGAGGTGCTCCGTCGCGGCCCGGTGCAGGATGATCGCGTCCGACGGGCCCGCGACGAACGTGACCCCGAGCGCCCGGAAGCGGTGGGCGTGGTCGGGGGTAGCCGTGAAGATCCCGACCGGGGTGTCGGCGGCGCGGCAGGGCTCGATGATGGAGCGCAGGAGCGCGTCGTAGGCGTCGTCGCCGTGCTGCGCGGCCACCGGCATGCCGTGGCTCAGCGCGAGGTCGGACGGGCCGATCAGCACCCCGCCGACGCCGTCGACCTTGAGCATCTCGGGCAGGGCGGCGACGGCGTCGGGGGTCTCGACCATCACGACGCACACCGGCTCGTCGCGCGGCGGGTGCCAGGGCGCGCGGACGGGGCCGTAGCTGCGGATGCCGCGCGGCGGGTAGTGGCAGGCGATGACGGCCGCGGAGGCCTCGTCCGCCGAGTTCACCAGGGGAACGATCACGCCGTCGGCACCGCGGTCGAGCGCGCGGCAGATCGACTCCGGGGTGTTGGCCTGCACCCGGACGAGCGACGGGGTGTCGGTAGCGGCGAGCGCCTGCAGCATGGGCAGCACCGAATCGTCGTCGACCACGCCGTGCTGGAGGTCGATGCAGGCGAAGTCGAAGCCGACCGAGCCGATCAGCTCGGCCGATCCGGGGAGGTGCAGCCAGGCGCCGACGGCGTCCTCGTCCAGCCGGAGATCACGCATGCGGCCGACTCTGCCAGAGCGCGGAGGTGATGTCAGCGCACAGCGGCGCTCGCGCGCGCCAACGCGTGCTCGACCAGCGTGACCAAGGTCTTCAGCCCGGTGCTCGACGAGCGGGCGTCCATCCGCACGACCGGGGTGTCGTCGGTCAGCGCGAGCGCGCTGCGGACCGCGGGGATGGCGAAGCGCTCGGTCTCGGGGAAGCCGTTGACGGCGACGACGAACGGCACTCGCCGGTTCTCGAAGTAGTCGATGGCGGGGAAGCAGTCGTCGACGCGCCGCAGGTCGACGAGCACCACCGCACCGACGCAACCGCGAGCAAGCTCGTCCCACATGAACCAGAAGCGGTCCTGGCCCGGTGTGCCGAAGAGGTAGAGGATCAGCGAGTCGTCGACGGTGATGCGGCCGAAGTCCATCGCCACGGTGGTGGTGCGTTTCTCGGGCACCACGGAGTTGTCGTCCACGCCGATCGACGCGGTAGTCATCGCCTCGTCGGTGAGCAGTGGGGGGATCTCCGACAGCGCGGAGACGAGCGTCGTCTTCCCGACGCCGAAGCCACCCGCGATGAGGATCTTGAGGGGGACGGGTCCCGGTTCAGCGTGCACGCAGGCCCTCCAACAGCCGGGTGAGGATCTCGGGGGTGGGGCTCCCGTCCGCTGTGGACGGTGCGCCGTGTACGGCGAGGTGGCCGGAGGCCGCGAGGTCACCGACCAGCACCCTGGCCACGCCGACGGGCACTCCGAGCGCCGCGCCGATCTCGACGAGCGTGACCGGGCGCACGGCCATCCCGACGATGGTGCGGTACTCCGGCTCCAGGTCGTAGGGGCCGCGGTCGGTGGCGGTGACGATCGACTCGATGGGGAGGTCGCGCTCGGTCGAGCGGGTGCGCCCGCCGGTGACGGCGTAGACGGGAACGACGCGCCCGTCGCAGCTGTGCCCTTCGGTCCAGGGCCGCCCCGCCCCGTTCACCGCCCGGAACCGGAGCGCACGCCCGGCGTGAGCGCGTGGCCCGCGCGGTTGGCGAGCATCGTCATCTCGTAGCCGATCATGCCCATGTCGCAGTTGCGGTCGGCGTGGACGGCCAGCGCGGCGCCGTGGTCGATGGTGGTGACGAAGAGGTAGCCCCCCGCCATCTCCAGGATGGTCTGGGTGACGGGGGCCGCGGCCAGCAGCCGCGCCGCGCCCTTGGCCAGGCTGACCAGCCCGGACGCGGCGGCGGAGAGCTGGTCGCCGAGCTCCTCGGTCATGCCGGGTGAGGTGGCGAGGCGGAGGCCGTCGGCCGAGACGACGAGGGCGCGGGTGACGCCCGGCGTCTCGTGGGTGAAGTCGGCGAGCAGCCAGTCGAGGCTAGCGGTGGTCATTCGTGGCCTCCGTCAGCGAAGTTTCCGGTGGTGGTTGCGGGGTCGGTCGGCGGTGAGCTGCCCACCCGGGCCTGTGCGGCCGCCCGGCTCGCCTGGTAGCGGGAGAGGGCCGCGGCGGCGTCCGCTGTGGAGGGGCGGTGGAGGACCGGCGCAGGCGTGTCGGACTCCGGGGCGCGGAGCTGGGCGGAGAGGTGCGACTGGGGCACGCGGCGGCGCAGGCCGCTGACCGGGTCGACCGGGCCGGACGGGCGCTGTTCGGGCACGGCGGCCGTCGGCAGCGGTGGCGCGTCGACGACCAGCGGACGCGGGCTCGGCGACGGGCGGGGGCGCTGGTGTTCGTCCTGCCGCAGTTCGTCGGCCTGCGGCGAGCCGGTCGAGGCGTGGTAGGTCGGCGTGCTGGCCCCGGGCGCGAGGGATGCGTCGCCGTTGGCGGTGTCGTGCGCGACGTGCGGGGTGCCGTCGGCGCCCCACAGACTGCTGACGAAGAACGGATTGTAGGGCCGTCCGTCCGTGCTCCCCGCGCCGTCGCTGCGCGGCTCGGCGTCGGCCGCGCCGCCGCGGCCTGCGAGGTCGGTGTCGCCGGCGGTGGCGGGATCGCTGGGGCTGGGTCCGCCGAAGCCGAAGCCGCCCGGGCTGGTGCCGGTGCGGTCGACGGCCGGGTGGCCGTCGCCGCCGGTCCGGGTGCCGTTGCCCGTCGGGTCGGGCCAGGAGGTGACGGGTTGGTCGCCGACGGGTTGGTCGCCGACGGTGGCGCTCGCCGCCTGCGGCGCCGGGGTGCCGTGCCCATTGGTGCCGTGCCCATCGGTGCCGTGGCTGTTGGTGCCGTGGCTGTTGGTGCCGTGCCCGTTGGTGCTCTGGTCGTAGTCGCTGGAGGCGCGGTAGCCGTTGGAAGCGGCGTGGCCGTTGGAAGCGCCGTAGTCGGTGGACGTGCCGTTGCCGTCGGAGCCGGCGTGGCCGTCGGAGGTGCCGTAGACGATGGAGGCGGCGTGGCCCTCGGAAGTGACGTAGCCGTCGGAGGTGCCGTTGCCGTTGCCGTTGGAGGCGCCGTAGTTGTTGGCGGCCTCGTGGCCGTTGGCACCGTGGCCGTTGGAGGTGCCATAGCCGGTGGACGTGCCGTAGCCGGTGGAAGTGCCGTTGCCGTTGCCGTCGGAGCCGGCGTGGCCGTCGGAGGTGCCGAAGACGATGGAGGCGGCGTGGCCCTCGGAAGTGCCGTAGCCGTCGGAGGTGCCGTTGCCGTTGCCGTTGCCGTTGGAGGCGGCGTGGGGCTCGGAGGTGCCGTAGACAATGGAGGCGGCGTGGCCCTCGGAAGTGCCGTAGCCGTCGGAGGTGCCATGGCTGTCGGAGGTGCCGTGGCCGTTGGAGGCGCCGTAGTTGTTGGCGGCCTCGTGGCCGTTGGCACCGTGGCCGTTGGCACCGTGGCCGTTGGAGGTGCCATAGCCGGTGGAGCCGTGTCCGCTGGCGACGTGTCCGCTGGCGACGGGGCCGAGGCTGCCGAGGGTCGGGCTGTGGGCCTGCGATCCGTTGCCGTAGCCGTTCGTCGGGGGCCCGCCGATGGCCGGGCCCGCCCCGCTCATCGAAGCCGAGGTGGGGTTGAACGCGGGCATCGCCGAGGCGACCGCCGGGTCCCACCAGCCCTGCCAGTCGGCGGTGCCCGCGGTGCGCGGCGGGGCCTCCGCCACCGGCGGCAGGGCCGTGGCACTGCGCTCGGCCGTGACGCTGCGCTCGCCTGCGGCGCTGCGCTCGCCTGCGGCGCTGCGCTCGGCCGCGCGACGGCTCGGCGAGGCGTCGACTGTCGGGCGCCCCGCGGACGCGGCCGCCGCGGGGTACAGCGGCGCGAAGAGCGACGGCGGCAGGGAGACGAGCGCCGTGGTACCCGAACCCGGTGTGACGCTCAGCCCGACCTTGATGCCGTGCCGGGTGGCGAGCCGGGCGACCACGTGGAACCCGAGCCGCTGTGACATCCCCACGTCGATGTCGGGCGGCGAGGCGAGCAGCGCGTTGGCTTCCTCGATGCGCTCGGCGGGCATGCCCAGGCCCCAGTCTTCGATGGTGATGAGCCGCCCACCGGGCCTGGCCCGGTCTGGCCGGGAGCGCACCGTGACCGTGGTGTCCGGCGGCGAGAACCGCACGGCGTTCTCGGTGAGCTCGGCCAGCAGGTGGGTGAGGTCGGTGACGGTGTGCCCCACCACGGCGCTCTTCTCGTCGACGACGAACACGACGCGCTCGAGGTTCTCGGTCTCGGCGATGGCCGCGCGCAGCACGTCGCGCAGCGGCACGGGCTCGCTCCACGTGCGCGGGGGCTGTTCGCCCGCGAGCACGAGCAGGTTCTCCGCGTTGCGCCGCACCCGGGTGGCGATGTGGTCCAGCGCGAAGAGGTCGGCGAGCGCGTCGGGGTCGCGCTCCGACTCCTCGAGCTGGTTGATGATCTCCAACTGCCGGTGCAGGAGGCTCTGGTTGCGGCGGGCGAGGTTGGTGAGCAGGTCGGACGTGAACTGCCGCCGGTTGATCTCGGAATCGGCGAGCCTGCGGCCCAGCACGTCCTTCTCCCGCTGGGTGTCCTCGGTGACGCGGAGGACGAGGAGCGCTCCGGCGCAGGCGACCAGCACGGCGACGCCGTGGATCAACGACCACAACCACGGGTGCTGCTGCCCCTCGACGTGGTCGAAGATCAGGGTCTGCTGCCACGCGGAGCCGATCCCGTGGCTGATCACGGTGAAGACGATGTTGACGAGGAACGGCGCCCAGTCCTGGTAGAGCGCGATGAAGCCGATGATGACGAAGAAGTGGAAGTGCGCCTCGATGGTGCCGTGCGTGAGCACGACGAGCGCCGCCGAGCAGTAGACCAACCCCACCGTGACGGTGAGGGACGCGGGCCGCCGGTGGTGGCGCAGCAGGTGACCGAGCCCCACGAGGGCCAGCGGGGCGATCGCGACCAGCGTCAGCGCGCGCGGTGTGTAACCGAGCACGAGGCCGAGGGCGACCAGGCCCGGAACGTGCAGCCCCAAGATCCAAAGCATGAGGCGGTGACGGCGTTGCCAATCCTCTTCGGCCAGGTAGTGGCCATGCGGAAGGGCGTCGAGGAGCTTTCTCCACATCGTGTGGTGCACCATTTCTTCGCGCATACAGATGGTGATCTATCCGGATCTCCGGAAATGGTCGGGGACCGGGAGACTACCGCTCTATGACGAGGGGTGAACAGGTGGCTACCCACCGACAGAAGAGATACGACCGATCGGCCTAATGAGTACCGCCATTAGCTCCAAATGGTCACATAAACCGGCGGGCGAAATCGTGACGGCGGAACACCCGCGCCCGGCGCTCTGAGCAGCTTCATCGCTTCCGGGGTGCCGAGGAAATGGCGCAAAGATCCGGCCGCGGCGCTACGCCGATCGGGAGCCAGCGTCGTCACGTGCCAACACAGATCCAACGGTGTGCCCGGCACGTCGACGACCTGGAGCTCGCGCCGCCGCAGCTGGTGCACCGCGAGGTGGGCGATGGCGGGTGCCATGCCCGCCCCGCGCGCCGCGGCCTCCCACGCCGCGGTCTGGTTGGGGAAGACCGAGAGCCGCGACTCCGGCACGCCGAGGCCGCGCAGCATCCGGCTGACGTCGCTGCCCGGGTCGGTGCCCGACGGGTCGACCAGCCACGGCCACTGGCTGAGCGGGCCCGGCGGCCGGGCGTCGGGGGCGGCGAGCACGACGAGGCGTGCCCGGAACACCGGCTCGCTCACCAGGCCCGGCCCGCCGGAAAGGTCCGGGCCGAACGCGACGTCGGCCAGCCGCTGCGCGACGAGCGCGCTCATCTCCGCGGTCGCGGACACCCCCGCCGACACCTCGATCGAGCCGCCGGACCGCGCGGTGAACGCGTCGGCGAGCGGGCCCGCCACGAACTCGACGAGCGGGCTGGGCGCCACCAGCCGCAGCCGGTCGGCCGCCCCCTGCGCCGTGCGGACCGCCGACTCGGCCTCGGCCCCCAACGACACCATCTGGGCGGCGATCGTGAGCAGCCGGGAGCCGCCCGGGGTCAGCTCCATGCCGTTCGCGCTGCGGGTGAGGAGCGGGTCGTTCAGGTAGCGACGCAGCGCAGCGATGGCCTGTGAGACCGCGGGCTCGCTCACCCCGAGCGCCGACGCCGCGGCCTTGACGGTGCCGAGCCGGGCCACCAGCACGAACGCGCTCAGCTGGGTCAAGGTCACCTTCAGATTCTGCGCTGGCGGGGCGCCGTCGCGACAGACACGGATGGACCAACGCAGCTACAGAGCGTCGGAAATCGATCCGGCATAAGGGAAGGCTTATCCGGCGATTGCCGGACGGCGTGCCGCGGAGAACGATGGCCGTATGGATGACGAGCCGGAAGGGGTCGCGGTCCTGCGCGCCATCTGGACCGCGCGCGACCACGGCGCCGACGTGCGGGCCGAGATCGGGTCGGGCACGGGGAAGGTCTGCCGCAGGCTTCAGGACGTCGGCGGTCCGGTCGACGACGAGCAACGGACGGCGTGGCGGGAGCTGCTGGAGCGGGAGGGCAAGCGGGGCCCCACGACGGTGGCCGAGCTCGTCGCCGACCAGGAGACGGGACCGCGGTCCTGAGCCCCGGGGTCGCCGAGCTGATCCGGCTGCTGCGCGACGGCGCGTACGTCGCCGACCGCGGGTTGGCCACGGCCGTGCACGTGGCGCTCGCGCTCGACCGCCCGCTGCTGCTGGAGGGCGAGCCCGGCGTCGGCAAGACCGAGATCGCCCGGGTGCTGGCCGCCGTGCTCGGGCGGCAGCTCATCCGGCTGCAGTGCTACGAGGGCATCGACACCCACCAGGCGCTCTACGAGTGGGACCACGCCCGCCAGCTGCTGGCCATCCGGGCGCTCGGCGACGCGGGTGGCTCCGTCACCGCGCTCTACGGGCCCGAGTTCCTCCTCGAACGGCCGCTCCTGCACGCGCTGCGCACCGGCGCGGGCGCCGTGCTTCTCATCGACGAGATCGACCGCGCCGACGACGAGTTCGAGGCATTCCTGCTCGAGATGCTCTCCGACTTCCAGATCACGATCCCCGAGGTCGGCACGGTCACCGCGCCGTCCCCGCCGCTGGTGGTGCTCACCTCCAACCGCACCCGCGAGCTGCACGACGCCCTCAAGCGCCGGTGCCTCTACCACTGGATCGACTACCCGGATGCCGAGCGCGAGGTCGAGATCGTCACGCTCCGGCAGCCCGGCGTGGCGCGGGAGCTGGCGCGCCGCGTGGTCGCCGCGGTCAACCGCCTGCGCGAGCTGGAGCTGGCCAAGCCGCCCGGCGTCGCGGAGACGATCGACTGGGCGCGCACCCTCGACCTGCTCGGCGAGCGGGACCTGTCGACCGACGCCGCCGACCTCACGCTCGGGTCCGTGCTCAAGGAGCGGGAGGACCTCGAGCTCGCCCGCGAGCACCTCGACGAGATCACCGCGTCGTGAGCCCCACACCGCCCACCCGGCCGGTGATCGCCGGTTCGGTGCGAGAACCGGCCAGATCCGGCCGCTTCTGCACCGAACTGGTGATCTTGGCGGTGGGCGCGTGAAGGGCATGGTGGCCGTGCTCGTCGGGTTCGGGCGGGCGCTGCGCGACCGGGGCCTGGCCGTCGGGCCCGGCGACGTCGCCACGTACTGCGCCGCCGCCGCCACGCTCGACCCCACCGACCTGGCCGACCTCTACTGGACGGGCCGCGCCACGCTGGTGAGCAGGCGCGACGACATCGCCGTCTTCGACGAGGTGTTCCACGTGTACTTCCTCGGCGGCGCGCGGCCGGTCGACGAGCTGCTGCGGCTCACCGCGCAGGTGTCGGCCGCAGCCGAGTCCACGTTGGAGGTGCCGCTGGGCGACGACCCCGCGGCGGAGGTGGACGAGGAGCAGGCGACCATGGGGCTGGTCGCCTCGGCCGCCGACGTGCTGCGCCACCGCGCGTTCGCCGACTGCACGCCCGCCGAGCTGCGCGCCGTGCGGCGCATCACCGCCCGGCTCCGGTTGGACCCGCCGCGTCGTCGCACCCGGCGCCACCGGCCGTCGCGGCGCGGGCGCCGCCCCGACCTGCGCCGCACCGTGCGGGACTCGCTGCGCCTGCACGGCGAGCCCGTGCCGTTGCGCAGGCGCGTGCCCCGGGTCCGGCCGCGCCCGCTGGTGCTGGTCCTCGACGTCTCCGGCTCGATGGCCGACCACTCGCGCGCGCTGCTCCAGTTCGCGTGGTCGGCCCGGCGGGCCGTGCTGAAGGTGGAGGTGTTCTGCTTCGGCACCCGGCTCACCCGCATCACGCCCGCGCTGCGGCGGCGCACCCCGGACCGCGCGCTCGCCGACGCCGCCGAGCTGGTGCTCGACTGGGACGGCGGCACCCGCATCGGGTCCTCGCTCGACCGGTTCGTCCGCACGGCGGGCCGTCGCGGCGTGGCGCGCGGCGGGGTGGTGGTGATCTGCTCGGACGGCATGGACCGCGGCGACCCCGACGTCTTGGCGGAGGCGATGGAGCGGCTGTCGCGCCAGTGCCGCCGGATCGTGTGGTGCACCCCGCACGGGCCTGCGTCGAGCGTCGGGATGATGGTGGCCGAGCCGTACATCGACCTTGTCGTGCAGGGGCGGGACCTCGCGAGCCTCGCCGAGTTGGCCGAGCTGCTCCCCACCCTGCCGTAGAGTCGGCCCGGTGATCCGGCTCGGCACGCTCGGCGGCTACGCGTTCGCCGGGCCACGCCTGCTGGGCGCCTGGAGCCCGCCCGCCGGTCCGGGGGTCTACGCGATCCTCTACCGGCCGGATCCCGAGTCGCAGCGGTACGCGGTGGCCTACGTCGGGCACGCCGACGACCTCGCGGCCGAAGGCTTCCCGTTCCGCCACCGCCGCGCCGCCTGTTGGACGGCGCGGGCGGGCTCGAAGTGGAAGGTGCACGTCGCGTTCCTCGAGGTGCCGGGCGGCACCCGCGGCCACCGCGAGGCGATCGCCGCGGAGCTGATGAGCCGGTACCGCCCGTCGTGCAACGAGGAGCGCTTCGACCCGGCGGTGCGGGCGGAGTGGGTCGGGCACAGCTACGGCAGCGGCTCGATCTCCACGACGCCGACGCCGGAGTAGCGCCCGCCGTCGCCCGTCACCACCGCCCACCCCCGGTCGCGGGCGCACAGCAGGGCGTGCGCGTCGAGCTGGTCACCGCCCAGCTCGCCGACCGCGCGGGCGCGCGCGCCGGTGAGGTCGTCCACGACGGTGACGGGGAGCCGCAGGAGCACCTCCAGCACGTCGTGGTCCTTCTCTCCCAACGCGGCCCACGCCGTGCCGGCCGCCGTGGACGGCACGACGAGCACGATGCCTTCCTCGACCGCGGTCCACACGAGCGCTTGGGCGTAGACCGACGTCCGCGAGGCGAAGGCGATGACGGCCGACGCGTCGAGGACCCGCCCGCCGATCACACCGGGGCCAGCCCCAGATCCCGGCGCACCGCGTCGAGCGCCTCACGCGGGGGACGGCCGCCGAGCACGCGCTCCAGCTCGGCCAGCGCCCGCGCGCGCGAGAGCTGGGTGCGCAGCGCGTCGGCCACGAAGGCGGACAGGCTCGACGCGGCCCCCGCGGCGATCGCCTCCCGAGCGTCGCGCAGGAGCTCGGGCGGCAGGCTCACCGTGACCCGCTCGGCAGTCATACTCAGAGGCTAGCGCAGTCATACCGCCACCGACCAGCGCTCAGGTCGTCCGTAGCTGCGGGAGGACCTTCGCGCCGAACGCGTCGATGAACGCGTCCTGCTCCTGGCCCACGTGATGCAGGAAGATCTTGTCGAAGCCCAGCTCGCGGTACTCGGCGAGCCGGGCGGTGTGCGCCCCGAGGTCGGCCGAGACGTTCACGACCTGCTTCACCCGCTCCAGCGGCACGCTCTCGGAGGCGGCGTCGAAGACCGCGGCGGTGTCGATGTCCCAGCAGGCGGGCGGCGGGAAGACGTTGCTGCGCCACTGCTCGTGGGCGATCGCCTCGGCCTCGGCCGGATCCTCTGCCCAGCTCAGGTGGACCTGCAGCGCGACGGCACCGCGCCCACCCGCGTCGCGGTAGGCGCCGATCATGCGGCGCAGCGTCTCGACCGGCGCGTTGACCGTGATGAGCCCGTCCGCCCACTCGGCGCACCACGCGGCGGTCTGCTCGCTGACCGCCGCGCCGACGAGGTCGGGTGGGGTCTCGGGACGCGTGTAGACGCGGGCGCGGTCGACCTTGACGAGACCGTCGTGGCTCACCTCCTCGCCGCGCAGCAGCGCGCGGATGATCTCCACGCACTCCCGCAGCCGGGCGCTGCGCAGGTCCTTGCGCGGCCACCGCTCGCCCGTGATGTGCTCGTTGCTCGCCTCACCGGTGCCCAGCGCGGCCCAGAACCGGCCGGGGTACATGGCGGCGAGGGTGCCGATGGCCTGGGCGATGATCGCCGGGTGGTAGCGCTGGCCCGGCGCGTTCACGACCCCGAACGGCAGCGACGTCGCCTGCAACGCCGCCCCGAGCCACGACCAGGCGAACGCGGACTGCCCTTGGCGCTCGCTCCACGGCGAGAAGTGGTCCGACGACATCGCCGCGTCGAAGCCCGCCTCCTCGGCGCGCTGGACCGCGGCGATCAGCGCCGACGGCGGGATCTGTTCGTGGGAGCAGTGCAACCCGAAGACCGACATGCCGGACAATTACCCGTTCGGGGGGTGCGCCGACACACGGGATCAGGGTCGGTAGCCCACCGTCTCGTGGATCCGGGAGCGGCGACGGCCCACGGCGCCCTCGCGGGCGGGGCGCGGCGTCACCTTGGCCACGATCTCCTCCGCGAACCCGTAGAGGTAGGGGAGCGCGTGCGCCACCACGCCGCCGGTGCGGTTGATGTGCTCGAGCCCCGGCGTGATCGCCCGTGCGTCGTCGACGATCTCGGTGACCAGCCCGTCGCCCGCCTCCAGCGTGGTGGCGATCGTGGTGAGCAGCGAGCCCACCCACCAGAGGAAGAACGCCAGCCCCGCGATGAGCGCGACGATCTCGACCACAGTCAGCACGACCAGCACGGTCATCACACCTTCCCGACGACGCGACCGAGGAACAGGTGGTGTTGCAGGCCTTCGGCGAGCACGAGCTCCAGCCCGTCGCCGGTGGCCGTGATCAGCTTGGTGTCGGCGGTGTTCTCCGTGATCGCGGTCAGGGTGCCCGCGATCGCGTTCACGCCCGCGTCGATGCGCTTGACGAACGCGACCAGCAGCGACAGCAGCACCACCACCGCCACGATGACGACCGCTCCGAGCACCAGGATCACCGTCCAGTAGGTGATCTCCCCATCGGTGAGCACGTCAGCCCCCCAACCGCGCGCGGCCGCGCTGCAGGCCGCCGATGATCTCGGTGGCGTGGTCGATGGTGGTGTTCAACCCCGCCAGGCCTGCGGTGTGCTCGCGGGCCTGCGCGAGCGCCGCGTCCAGCTCGCGGGCCTGTGTTCCGATCTTGTACGCGAGCACGAGGATCGGGGTGACGAGCGCGACAACGGCCACCACCACGATCAGCCCGATGACCAGCCCCAACGTCCAGCCGTAGGGAACCATCACACGGTCTCCGTCCACGCGCGAACGGGTGCCAGGTTGCTGTTCACCGACGCCACGACGACGGGCACGGTGCTCGTCCGGTCCGCGACGGCGCGCACACCGCCCAGCAGCGCGCCCAACGTCGTGTGGACGTGCCTGAGGTGCAGGATCACACGGAGCAGACCGACCGCGGTGATCGCGATGATGAGCGCGGCGATGATCACCGTGGCCCAGGCGACGGCGGGCATGCTCACGCCTCCTTCGGCGGCAGCAGCCGGGCCACCGAGCCCGCGTAGCGGGTGGCGCCGACGGCGATCTGGTGCACGGTCGCGTCCGTCGTGGCCAGCAGCTCCGGCGCCCGGTCCACCTCGCCGAGCAGCGCGACGCCGCCCGCGAGGATGTCGTCGCACGCCGCGCGGATGCGCTCGACGGCGGCCAGCAGCCGGTTGAGCAGCGCGATCACCACGGGCAGCACGACGAAGAGCAGCAGCGCGTTGCCGATCCACCAGAGCACCATCAGCGGCTCCTGTCGTAGGGGAGGAAGAACCGGGCGAACACGCGCTTCAGCGCCATCAGCGTGGCGCGCAGACCGATCGCGAGGCCGCTCGCGGGCGTGGCGCGCACGGCCGTCGCCGTGCCGCCGCCGGACAGGTTGGCCTGTACGCACTCCGCGAAGCTCCCGAGCAGCACGCTCGTGACGTCGGCGACGAGGCCGCGCCCGAAGTTCGCCGCGGCGCCGGAGAGGGAGAGGTCCTGCGCGACCGTCACCCGCGTGCCGCCGCTCGTGGGCGCCAGCGTCGCGGTGATCGTCATCTCGGCCTCGCCGCGGCCGCGGTCCTCCGAGCCCGCCGCCTTCAACACCATCCGGTGGTTCGCCTCGTCCGCCGAGACGATCCGCGCGGTGCCGGAGAAGTTCAGCTTCACCGGCCCCAGGGCGGCCACGACCTTGCCCTGGTAGGTGCCGTCCCCGGCCGAATCAACGCTCTCGCCGACGAGGGTGGCGCCGGGCAGGCAGGGCGCGAGGTTGGGCACGTCGAGGAAGTACGCCCACACCCGGTCGACGGGCGCGTCGACCGTGAACGCGTTGTCGAGGATCATGAGTCGCTCCGCACGGGGGGTGCTCCGGACACGTCGCGGCCGTCCTGCAACGCCTGCCACACCCGGTCGGGCAGCACCGGCATGTCGATGTTGCGCACGCCGGTGGCGGCCAGCGCGTCGTGCACCGCGTTGACGAACGCCGCGGGCCCGCCGACCGCTGCGCACTCGCCGACGCCCTTGGCCCCGATGGGGTGGTGCGGGCAGGGCGTGACGACCTCGTGCAGCTCGAACCCCGGCGTCTCCCACGCGGTGGGCAGCAGGTAGTCCATGTAGTTGGAGCCCACCTGGTTGCCGTCGGCGTCATAGGTCTGGAACTGCATGTTCGCCATCGCGTAGGCCTCGGTGAGCCCGCCCATGATCTGCCCCTCGACGATCATGGGGTTGATCCGCACGCCGCAGTCGTCCACCGCGACCACGCGCAGCACGTCCCACACGCCGGTCTCCGGGTCGACCTCGACCGTCGCGATGTAGACCGCGAACGGCCAGGTCAGGTTGGGCGGGTCGTAGTACGCGTTGTTCTCGAGGCCGGGCTCCATGCCGTCGGGCATGTTGGAGTAGGCCGCGGCGGCGCACTCCTGGATCGTCGCCCCGCGCTCGGGGGCGCCCCGCACGTAGAAGCGCCCGAGCTCCCACTCGACGTCCTCCTCCGACACCTCCAGGAGGTGCGCGGCGAGCTTGCGGGCCTTCGCCCGCACCTTGCGGGCCACCATCGCGACGGCCGCGCCCGCCACCGGCGTCGACCGCGACGCGTAGGTGCCCATGCCGAACGGGGCGGTGTCGGTGTCGCCCTCCTCGACGACCACGTCGTCGGCCGGGATGCCGAGCTCGTGGCTCACGATCTGCGCCCACGTCGTCTCGTGGCCCTGGCCCTGGGTCTTCGCCCCGGTGCGCAGGATCGCCTTGCCGGTCATGTGCACGCGCAGCTCGGCGGAGTCGAACATCTTGATGCCGAGGATGTCGTACTCGCGGCTGTTGCCCGCCCCGAGCGGCTCGGTCATGGTCGAGATCCCGATGCCCAGCAGCCTGCCGCGCTCGCGGGCCGCGGCCTGCTCGCGCTTGAACTCCTCGTAGCCGATCGCGTCGAGCCCCAGCTCCAGGCACTTGTGGTACTGCCCGGAGTCGACGAGGAAGCCGAACGCGGTGCGGTGCGGGAACTGGTCGTCCGAAAGCAGGTTGCGGCGGCGGATCTCGGCGGCGTCGATGCCGAGGTCGGCGGCCGCGGCGGCGACCATGCGCTCCTGGAAGAACATCGCCTCGGTCACGCGGAACGAGCACCGGTAGGCCACGCCGCCGGGCGCCTTGTTCGTGTAGTGGCCCTGCGCGGTGATGTGCCCGACCGGCACGTCGTAGCAGGCGAACGCCGAGTGCAGCAGCCCGATCTTGAATTTGCTCGGCTGGGCGTCGGCGAAGAACGCGCCCTGGTCGGTGTCGGCGTGCATCCGGACGGCCAGGATCTTGCCGTCGGAGCGCAGCGCCATCTGTGCGTCGAGGTACATGTCGCGGCCGAAGCCCGTGGAGGAGAGGTTGCCGGACTTGTCCTCGATCCACTTCACCGGCTTGCCGAGCAGGATCGAGGCCAGGATCGAGGCGACGTAGCCGGGGTAGACCGGCACCTTGTTGCCGAAGCCGCCGCCGATGTCCGGTGACACGATCCGGATCATGTGCTCGGGCAGCTCGGCCACGAGCGCCACGGCCGCGCGGATGATGTGCGGCGCCTGCGTGGTCATGTAGACGGTGAGCTTGCCGGTGCCCGCGTCGTAGTCGGCGATCGAGCCGCAGCACTCGAT
This sequence comes from Pseudonocardia sp., assembly GCA_036265695.1. Lineage (GTDB taxonomy): Bacteria > Actinomycetota > Actinomycetes > Mycobacteriales > Pseudonocardiaceae > Pseudonocardia. The sequence goes on from DATAOO010000342.1 coordinate 24,937, forward strand.
CGGCGACGGGTGGCTGCGCGGGTAGTGCAGCTTGAGCGAGGAGACGACGTCGGCCTGCGCGAACGCCCGCTCGGTGGCGGCGGCGTCGCCGACCTCCCAGCGGTAGCAGGTGTTGTCGGTCTGGCCGTCCTTGTCGTCGCGGATGATCGGCGCGTCGGGCGCCGCGGCCTGCTCGGGGTTGACGATCGCGGGCAGCGCCTCGTACTCGACGACGACCGCCTCGCACCCGTCCTTGGCGATGTACGGGTCGTCGGCGACGACGACGCACACCTCCTGGCCCTGGAAGCGCACCTTGTCGGTGGCGAGCACGGCCTGGGTGTCGTAGGACAGCGTCGGCATCCAGGCGAGGTTGCGCTGCGCCATCATCTCGCCGGTGAGCACCAGCCGGACGCCGGGGATCTCCCACGCCCTCGAGGTGTCGATGGCCTTGATGCGCGCGTGCGCCAGCGGGCTGCGCAGGATCTCCATGTGCAGCATGCCGGGCAGGTGGATGTCGTCGACGTAGTGGCCGCGGCCGCGCACGAACCGCGCGTCCTCGACCCGGCGGCGGCTCGCGCCCAGTCCGCCGATCGCGGTTTCGTCGAGCGCGGTCATCGGCCCGCCTCCTTCCGGGCAGCCCACAGCACGGCCTTCACGATGTTCTGGTAGCCCGTGCAGCGGCAGAGGTTGCCCGAGAGCGCCCAGCGCACGTCCTCTTCGGACGGGTCGGGCTCGCGGTCCAGCAGGGCGCGGGCGGACAGCATCATCCCCGGGGTGCAGAAGCCGCACTGCAGGCCGTGCTCGACCGAGAAGCCCTCCTGCACCGGGTCGAGCTCGCCTGCGGTGCCCAGCCCCTCGACCGTGGTGACCTGCCGCCCGTCCGCCTGAACGGCCAGCATCGTGCAGGACTTCACGGGCGTCCCGTCGACGAGCACGGTGCATGCGCCGCAGTTGGTGGTGTCGCAGCCCAGGTGGGTGCCGGTGAGGCCGAGGCCCTCGCGGAGCAGGTGGGCCAAGAGCAGCCGGGGCTCCACCTCGACCACGCGCCGCTCGCCGTTGACCGTCACCGTGATCCGGTGCTCGTCCTCGGCGCCCGGGGTGATCTCGCGGGCCGCGAACGCGGTCATGACTGCGCCTCCGCGGGAGGAAGTACGTCGCCGCTCATGCCGCCGCCTCCAGTTCGCGCGACAGGCCGCGGCGCACGAAGGTCGCCACGACGTGCCGCTTGTAGTCCGCGCTCCCGCGGTGGTCGCTGCGGGGCTGGGCGGCCTCCGCGGCGCGGGTGGCCGCGAGCTCGATGGTCTCCTCGGTGAGCGGCTTCCCGACCAGGGCCTCCTCGGCCGCGGTGGCGTGTATGGTCGCCGCGCCGACGCCGGTGAGGGCGATGCCCGCCCGGGTCACCGTGGCGCCCGACCGCTCGAGCGCCACCGCCACGCCCGCCGTCGCGAAGTCGCCGACGCGGCGCTCCAGCTTGAGGTAGCTGCCGCTCACCGTGCCCGCGGCAGGTGGCACCACCGCCTCGACGGCGATCTCGCCGGGCCGCAGCGCGTTCTGGAACGGGCCCAGCACGAACTGCGCGACCGGGATCGAGCGCCGCCCGGTGCGGCCCTGCGCGACGATCGAGCCGCCCAGCGCGATCATGACCGCCGCCCAGTCGCCCTGCGGGTCGGCGTGGCAGACCGAGCCGACGAGCGTGCCGCGGTTGCGCACGATCGGGTCGGCGACCAGCGGGGCGGCCGCAGCCATCAGCGGGTGGCGCCCCGGCAGCAGCGCCGAGCGCTCCAGGTCCGCGTGGCGGCAGAGCGCGCCGACGCGCAGCGCGCCGTCGTCGTCCTCGTGGTGGTGGTTGAGGCCGGGCAGGTTGTTGATGTCGACGAGCAGCGCCGGGGCGGCGAAGCGCAGCTTGAGCAGCGGCACCAGGCTCTGCCCGCCCGCGAGCACCTTGGCGTCGTCGCCGTGCTCGACGAGCAGTGCGATCGCCTCGTCGAGGGTGCGCGGCGCCGCGTAGCGGAAGCGGGAGGGGTACACGTCAGTCCTCGGAGTGGGGATCGGGCACGGCCACCGGCAGGTCTTCGTCGGTCGGATCGGGGCGGGACTCCTGGTGCGGCGGCCACGGACCCGCCACCGGCTGGGCCGCCGTCTTGAGGTACTCCGTGAGCTGCGGCCACGCCCAGATCGTGGGGCTCTTCCCGATCTTCGGCGCGTTCTCGATCAGCTCGTACATGCGCCTGTTGGTCATCCGCCGACGCCTCCTCGCGAGTTGTGGCGGTCACTGTGCACGTTTTCGGCGCGCTGTGCCCATGGTCGATAAGCGAACGATTAAGAGGTCTTGTCCCGCCGCGTCCTCGCTGGTCACGATGGGCCCCCACGTGGGGAGAGCCATGCAGGTGCCAGCACCGTTCGAGTACGCCCGCGCCACGAGCGTCGAGCACGCCATCGCGCTGCTCGTGCGGCACGGGCCGCAGACGCGCCTGGTCGCGGGCGGGCACAGCCTCATCCCGATGATGAAGCTGCGGCTCGCGGCGCCGGAGCTGCTCGTCGACATCAACGAGCTCACCGACCTGGCCCGCATCACCGTGGCCGACGGCGTGCTGCGGATCGGAGCCCTCGCCCGGCACGCGGCGCTCCTCGCGTCGCCGCTGGTCGGGGACGTGGCGCCGGTGCTGCACGACGCCGAGCGGAGCATCGCGGACGCCATCGTGCGCAACCGCGGCACGGTCGGGGGCTCGGTGTGCCAGGCCGACCCGTCCGAGGACCTGTCCGGGGCGTTCTGCGCGCTGCGGGCGGAGGCGGTGATCCGCGGCGAACAGGGCGTTCGCACGGTGCCGATGCGGGAGTTCTTCCTCGGGCCCTACGAGACGGCGGTGGGTCCCGCCGAGATGCTCGTGGAGCTGCGCGTGCCGCTGTGGACGACGGGCAGCGCCTACGTCAAGGTCGACCGGCGCGCGGGCGACTGGGCGGTCGCCGCGGCCGCCGCCGCGCTGCGCGTGGTCGACGGCGTGATCACCGACGCCGGGATCGGGCTCACCGCCGTCGGGGCCTTCGTCGCCGCGGAGGCCGAGGCGAGTCTGCTGGGGCGGCCGCCGACGGAGGAGACGTTCGCCGCGGCGGGACGGCTCGCCGCGCAGCACTGCCGTCCGAGCGCCGACCAGCGAGGGCCCGTCGACTACAAGCGCCACCTGGCGGGCGAGCTGACGGTCCGCGCACTGCGCAGGGCGGCGGCGTGACGGAGGTCCGCGTCGTCGTCAACGGGCGGGCGGAGCGCCGCGACGTCGAGCCGCGGCTGCTGCTCGTGCACCTGCTCCGCGACGAGCTCGGGCTCACCGGCACCCACTGGGGCTGCGACACGTCCAACTGCGGGGCGTGCGTGGTGTGGCTCGACGACGTGCCGGTGAAGTCCTGCACCGTGCTCGCCGCGATGGCCGACGGCCACACCGTGCGCACGATCGAAGGCCTGGCCCCGCCGGGCGGACTCGACCCCGTGCAGCGCGCGTTCATCGACTGCCACGGCCTGCAGTGCGGGTTCTGCACCCCGGCGATGCTGCTCACGGCCCGGTGGCTGCTCGACCACACGCCCGACCCGACCGACGAGGAGATCCGCACGGCCATCGCGGGCATCACCTGCCGCTGCACCGGCTACGCGAACATCGTCAAGGCGATCAAGCAGGCCGCCTCGTGAGGCCCGCCGACGCACTCCCCTCCGCGGAGGCGGCATGAGTTACGGATCGGTGCCCCGCAAGGAGGACGCCCGGTTCGTGCGCGGCCGCGGGCGCTTCCTCGACGACATCGCGATGCCCGGGATGCTGCACGCCGCGGTGCTGCGCAGCCCGCACGCGCGTGCCGCGATCGTCGCCGTCGACACGCTCGCCGCCGAGTCGCACCCGCTCGTGCGCGCCGTCATCACCGGTGCGCAGCTCGCCGAGCAGGGCCTCGCCTGGATGCCCACGCTGTCGGGCGACGTGCAGGCCGTGCTCGCCACCGACGAGGTGCGCTACCAGGGGCAGGAGGTGGCGTTCGTCGTCGCGGAGACCCGCTACGCCGCCCGCGACGCGCTCGCGCTGATCGACGTCGAGTACGCGCCGCTGCCCGCCGTGATCGACGCCCGGCGTGCGCTGGACGCCGACGCGCCCCGGGTGCGTGACAAGCCCGACAACCACGTCTTCGACTGGGAGGCGGGCGACGCCGCGGCCACCGACGCCGCGTTCGTGTCCGCCGAGCACGTGAGCGCCTGCGACCTGGTCTACCCGCGGGTGCACCCGGCGCCGCTGGAGACGTGCGGTGTGGTGGCCGATCACGACCCGATCACCGACAAGCTCACGGTCTGGGCGACCGCGCAGGCCCCGCACGCGCACCGGGTGCTGCTCTCGCGGGTGACCGGCATCCCCGAGCACCGGATCCGCATCGTGGCACCCGACATCGGCGGCGGCTTCGGCAACAAGGTGGGGCTCTACCCGGCGTACGTGTGCGCGGTGGTCGCGTCGCGCCTGGTGCGCGCGCCGGTCAAGTGGGTGGAGGACCGGTCGGAGAACCTCATGGCCACGGCGTTCGCCCGCGACTACCATATGCGCGGCGAGATCGCGGCGACCCGCGACGGGCGGATCACCGCGCTGCGGGTGCGGGTGCTCGCCGACCACGGCGCGTTCAACGCCACCGCGCAGCCTTCGCGCTTCCCCGCAGGCTTCTTCCACACCTTCACCGGCTCGTACGACGTGCCCGCCGCGCACTGCCGCGTCACCGGCGTGCACACCAACAAGGCGCCCGGCGGCGTGGCCTACGCGTGCTCGTTCCGCGTGACCGAGGCGTCCTACCTCGTGGAGCGCCTCGTCGACGTGCTCGCGTTCGACCTCGGGCTGGACCCGGCCGAGCTGCGGCGGCGCAACCTGCTGCGCCCCGAGCAGTTCCCCTACCGGTGCGCCACGGGCTGGGAGTACGACTCCGGCGACTACCCGCGCACCCTCGCGCTGGCCTTGGAGATGGTCGGCTACGAGGAGCTGCGCGAGGAACAGGCGGCGCGCCGGGACGGCCCGCTGCTCGGCATCGGCATCAGCTTCTTCACCGAGGCGGTGGGGGCCGGGCCGCGGGCGCTGATGGACATCGCCGGGCTGGGCATGGCCGACGGCGCGCATCTGCGGGTGCACCCGAGCGGGTCGGCGGTGCTCGCGGTGTCGTGCATGTCGCAGGGCCAGGGCCATGAGACGACGTTCGCCCAGCTCGTCGCGCACGAGCTGGGCATCGGCGTGGACGAGGTGGAGGTCGTGCAGGGCGACACCGAACGCACGCCGTTCGGCCTGGGCACCTACGGCTCGCGCTCGACGCCGGTCTCCGGGGCGGCCACGGTCGTCGCCGCCCGGAAGGTGCGGGAGCGGGCCCGGGTGGTCGCGGCGGCGATGCTGGAGGTCGCGCCGGAGGACCTCGAATGGGTGGCGGGCCGCTTCCAGGTGCGCGGGGTGCCCGGGGTCTGCGCGTCGTTCCGGGAGATCGCCATGGCCGCGCACTCCGACCTCGAGCTGCCCGACGGGGTCGAGGGCCACCTGGACGCGGCGGCCGTCTACAACCCGCCCAACCTCACGTTCCCGTGCGGGGCCTACGTCTGCGTGGTCGAGGTGGACGCGGGCACGGGCCAGGTCGCCGTGCGCCGGTTCGTCGCGGTGGACGACTGCGGCGTGCGGATCAACCCGACGATCGTCGAAGGACAGATCCACGGCGGCCTCGCCGACGGCGTCGGCATGGCGCTGATGGAGCTGATCGCCTTCGACTCGTCGGGCAACCACCTGGCCGCCTCGTTCATGGACTACCTGCTGCCGACCGCGCTCGAGTGCCCCATGTGGGAGCTGGGGGAGACGGTCACGCCCTCGCCGCACCACCCGGTCGGGGCCAAGGGCGTGGGGGAGTCCGCGACCGTCGGTTCGCCCGCCGCCGTCGTGAACGCCGTGCTCGACGCGATCGGGGTGCGGCACGCCGACATGCCGCTCACCCCGGCGCAGGTGTGGCGGGCGTGCCAGGGTCGTCCGCTGCGGCCCGACCTCGCGATAGGAGACGAGCCGTGAGAGCCGACCTGCTCGCGCGCGTGGACGGGCTGCGGACGCGGCGCACCCCGTTCGTGCTGGCCACCGTCGTGCGGGCGGAGCGCCCGACGAGCGCCAAGCCGGGCGACTGCGCCGTCGTGACCGCCGACGGCACGCTCGACGGCTTCGTCGGCGGGGTCTGCGCGGAGTCCACCGTGCGCGCGGAGAGCCTCCGGCTGCTCGCGGCGGGCGAGTCCGAGCTGCTGCGGATCACCCCGGAGGCGGGGGAGGCGCCCGCGCAGGATGGCGTGCGCACGGTCGGCAACCCGTGCCTCTCCGGCGGCACGCTGGAGATCTTCCTGGAGGCGATGATCCCGCCGATGCTGGTGGCGGTGTTCGGGGAGTCGCCGGTGGCGCGGGCGCTGGTGCGGGTGGGAGCGGCGCTCGACTGGGACGTGCGGCTGGGCCTCGACCCGCTCACCCCGGACACCTCGGCCGTCGTGGTGGCCTCGCACGGGCGCGGCGAGCTCCCCGTCCTCCGTGCGGCGCTGGACGCCGACGTCGACCACATCGCGCTGGTCGCGAGCAGGCGGCGGGCTGCGGGCGTGCTCGACGAGCTCGGCGCGACCGACGCCGAGCGCGCGCGCATCCACGCCCCGGCCGGGCTCGACATCGGCGCCCGGTCGGCGGGGGAGATCGCGCTGTCGGTCTGCGCGGCCATCGTCGCGGCCCGGCCGCGGGTGGCACGGGTGCCCGACGCGCCCGCGCCCCCCGGTCCGGCGGTGGCCGTCGACCCGGTCTGCGGGATGGAGGTGCTGGTGGAGGAGGGCGCGCTGCAGGCGGGCGAGGTGTACTTCTGCGGCCCGGGCTGCCTCGCGGCCTGGCGGGCCCGGTGATGGGGCGGGGTGGACACGGCCGTGACCCGGGCTACGCGCTGACGACCGTGCCCGCGGCGCCGTCCACGGTCACCGTCTGGCCGGTCCGCAGGCGGCCCGTAGCGTCGGGCACGCCGACCACCGCGGGGATGCCGTACTCCCGCGCGACCACCGCGCCGTGCGAGTTGGAGCCGCCCATCTCCATCACGAGTCCGCCCGCGGTGAGGAACAGCGGCGTCCAGCCGGGGTCGGTGGACGGGGCGACGAGGATCTCGCCCGGCTCCAGGTGGGCGTCGGCCGGGTCGAGCACGACGCGCACGACACCTGTGACCGTGCCCGCCGACGCCGGCGAGCCGACCAGCGCCCCCTCGGGTGCGGGCCCTCCGATCTGCCCAGCGTGCTCGGCCTCCGGCTCGGTGCCGTCGGAGAGCAGCACCCGGGGGATGTGGCGACGCCGCAGCTCGCGGTCGTACTCGGCGCGGCGGTCGGCGACGAGGCCGCGCTGGTCGACGCCGTCCAGCGCGGCCGCGACCTCGCGCAGCTCCAGGAAGAAGACGTCGTCGGCGGCCGCGAGCAGACCCCGGCCCGCCAGCTCCGCGCCGAGGATCGCGAGCTGGGCGCGGGCGTGGGCGAGCACGCGCACGAGGTAGTCCTTGTGCGTCTCCCGCATGCCCGCGAGCTGCCGCGTGCGGCGCAGCGCCAGGCCGGTGACCCACGCGCGCACCCGCGAGCGCCGCCGCACCGCGCCGACGACCTGCGCGACGGCCGCCTCCGCCGCGGCCGCCCCCCGGGCGAACCGGGCGTCGGGGTGGTCGGCCGGTTCGGTGATGCGCAGGTAGTTGGCCAGCGACCCGAGCACCTGGGTCGGGTTGTCGGACCAGCGCGGCATGCCGAGGTCGATCTCCGCCGCCGTGCGGTGGCCGTGCTCGGCGAGGAACGCGGCCAGCTCGCGCTGCAGCACCGGCGGCAGCGCGCGGGCGTGGAACCGCCCGGCCAGCTCGGCGGGCGTGGCGTCGTGCAGCGCGGCCGTCGAGGCCTGGTCCAGCCGGGTCGCCAGCGCCCACAGCTCGAGGTCCATGTCGGTGGTGACGTTGTACGGCAGCCCGCGCAGCACCTCGTGGACGGTCTGCGCGTCGAGGTCGGGCCCCGCGACCCGGCGGGCCAACCCGAGCGCGAGGAAGCCCCCGGCCGCCGCGGGCACGGTGCGCGGCATGATCGGCGGGACCGCCCGCAGCAGCGTCACGACGTGCGCGAGCCGGGCGTGCTCGTCGCCGGCGACCGGCTCGGCGAGGCGGGCCCGCAGCTGCGCGCCGCGTGCCGCGACCACCTTGCGCGCAGCGGCCGGGCGCACCAGGCCGAGCGCGATGAGCGCGGGCACCCGGTAGCGCAGGAGGATGCGCAGCACGGGCCGCGCGAACGCCACGGCGCCCGGCAACGCCGAACGGGTCGGCGCCAGCGACGGCTCGGCCGCGAGCAGCCCGCGCACGACGACCGCGGAACGGGCCTCCATCACGCCGAAGACGGCAGGCACGGCCTTGCGGCCGATGGCGTTGCGCAGCGCCGCTGTGATGTCGATGAACGCCCGGTCGCCCGCGATCCCGAACCCCGCGGGGCCGTCCATCGGGTCGACCGGCCTTCCCGTGGCGAGCTCGGCCAGCGACGCGCCGATCACCCGGAACGCCGAAATCCCCATCGGCGTGATCGGCCGGGTGAGGCCCTGGGCCAGTGAGGCGTTGAGGTGGACGCGAAGGCCGGGCCTGCGCGACGGGGGCACGGGGTAGAGCGTGGTGATCGCGCGTGACTGGGTGAGCCACAGCGTGCCCTCGCCGTCGAGCGCCCACTCGATGTCCTGCGGCGCGCCGAAGTGCGCCTCCACCCGACGGCCCAGCTCGACGAGGTCGCGCACCTGCCGGTCGGTGAGGCAGCCGCCCGCGGCCGGGCCGGAGGTGATCGCCCGCCCGTCCACCACCCAGTGGTCGGGGTCGACCGCGCCGGAGACGACCGCGTCGCCGAGCCCCGCCGCGGCGTCGAGCACGCTACGGCTGCGCCGACCGCTGATCGGGTCGGCGGTGAACAGCACGCCCGCGGCCCGCGCGTCGACCATCCGCTGCACGACCACCGCGAGCTGGGTGCCCGCGTGCGGGATGCCCGCGTCGGCGCGGTAGGCCACGGCCCGGTCCGTCCAGAGCGACGCCCAGCAGCGGCGCACCGCGTCCAGCAGCGCGGCGACGCCGACCACGTTGAGGTAGGTGTCCTGCTGACCGGCGAAGCTCGCGCCCGGGAGGTCCTCGGCCGTGGCCGACGACCGCACCGCGACCGGCGCCCCCTCGCCGAGCGCGAGGTAGGCGGCCGTGACGGCGGCGGCGACGTCATCGGGGATCGGCGTGGCGAGCAGGGCGTCGCGGGCGCGCGCCGGGAGGTCCGGGCCGTCCAGCAGGGCGGCGATCCCGGCGGTGTCGGCGGCCTGCGCGTAGGCCGGGGTGCCCACGCAGAAGCCGTCGGGCACCGGGAAGCCCGCGCCGATCAGCTCCGCGAGGTTGACCGCCTTGCCGCCGGCGAAGGCGAAGTCACGGGCGTCGGCGAGGTCGAGGACGGCGGTCTGCAGCGCGGTCATGGCAACAGGGTAGCGCAGAACTCAACAAGCGATGAAATTAATTCTACGGCCCGGTTACCCCGTAGCGTCCGCGGTAGTAGAGGAGCGGTGGGCGGGCCGGGTCGGCGCTCAGGTCGAGCACGCGGCCGACGGCGATGGTGTGGTCGCCGCCGTCGTACTCGGCCCACAGCTCGCAGTCGACCCACGCGCTCACGCCGTCGAGCACGGGGGCGCCGGAGGGGGCGGGCGTCCACCCGACCCCGGCGAACTTGTCCACGCCCGACCGGGCGAACGCCGTGCTGACGTCCTCGTGCTCGGCGGCCAGCACGTTCACGCAGAACGCGCCGACCGCCCGGATCCGGGGCCACGTGGTGGAGGTGCGGGCGGGCGCCAGGCTCACCAGCGGCGGGTCGAGCGACAGCGACGCGAACGACTGGCAGGTGAAGCCCAACGGCCCGGTGGGGCCCGCCGCGGTGACGACGACGATGCCGGAGACGAAATGGCCCAGCACGTCGCGCAGCACCGTGGGCGAGACCGGCCCCGGCGGAGCGTCGTGGCTCATGCCCCGACTCTAGGCCGTGTCCTGCCCATCCCCGCCGCGATCTTCGCGCCCAGGCGGCCGCAGGCTGCGTTGTCGGCCCGCCGGCCGTGCGCGCCCGGTGGAAAGACGATCGCCCGGTGTGGCGCAGGGGAACCCCCGCGCCGCACCGGGCGATCACGTGTCAGCTGGCGTAGGCGCGCAGCCGGTCGGCGCGCTCGCCGATGCGCAGCTTGGCCATGACCTCGCGCTCGATCTGGCGCACCCGCTCGCGCGAGAGCCCGAACCGGCGGCCGATCTGGTCGAGCGTGCGGGGCTGGCCGTCGTCGAGGCCGTAGCGCATCCGGATCACCTGCTGCTCGCGGTCCTCGAGCGTGGCGAGCACGCGTCGCAGGTCCTCGTGCAGGAGGTGCGAGATGACCGTGGTCTCGGCGTCCGCCGACTCGCCGTCCTCGATGAAGTCGCCGAGCGGCGCCTCCTCGTCGGAGCCGACCGGCATGTCGAGCGACACCGGGTCGCGCGCGTGGTCGAGCAGGTCGGAGATGCGCTCCTCGGCGATGCCGGACTCGGCGGCGAGCTCCTCGTGGGTGGCGTCGCGGCCCAGCTTCTGGTGCAGGTCGCGGCGGATGCGGGCCAGCTTGTTGACCTGCTCCACGAGGTGCACGGGCAGCCGGATCGTGCGGGCCTGGTCGGCCATGCCGCGGGTGATCGCCTGCCGGATCCACCACGTGGCGTAGGTCGAGAACTTGAAGCCCTTGGTGTAGTCGAACTTCTCCACGGCGCGGATCAGTCCGAGGTTGCCTTCCTGGATCAGGTCCAGCAGGGGCATGCCGCGGCCGGTGTAGCGCTTGGCCAGCGACACGACCAGCCGCAGGTTGGCCTCGAGCAGGTGGTTGCGCGCGGAGTGCCCGTCGCGCACGACGGTGCGCAGGTCGGCGGCGTACTGCCGCTCCAGCGTGCGCCCTTCCTCCTTGGCCGCGTCGAGCACGTGCTGGGCGAACACGCCCGCCTCGATGCGCCGGGCCAGGTCGACCTCCTGCGCCGCGGTGAGCAGCGCCGTCTTGCCGATGCCGTTGAGGTACACGCGCACGAGGTCGGCGGCGGGGCTCTGAGCGTCGAGGTCCTCGGTGGACATCTCCGGCCGGGTGGTCCGGGGCGGGCTCGTCGGCGAGGTGGCCGTACGGACCGAAGACTCGGTACGCTGGCTGGGAACGGTGGCGTCCGCTCTCGGTGTGGCGTCCGCGGGGTTCACAGTGGTGATCGTCATTGGGTACTTCCTCCCCCTTGGCGACCCGGGCGGTGCTGTGCTGCACGCCGCCGGGGCTCTCACCGATTCGAACGCCATCAGGGTCCGGATCGTTCCCGCGCTGAGAAGGATCTCAGCGCGTCAACGTGCCTCTGCGTAGTCCATGATGGGCACATGAGCAGCGAGGGCAACGGCGACAGCCGCTGGAGCGCACAGGTCAACGCGCTGGGTGGCTTCATCCGGGCGCAGCGCCAGCTCGCCAACCTCTCCCTGCGCGAGATGGCCGCTATGACGAGCGTCTCCAACGCCTACCTCAGCCAGGTCGAACGCGGCCTGCACCAGCCGTCGCTCAAGGTGCTGCACTCCATCGCCGATGCGCTGCAGCTCTCCACCGAGCAGCTGCTGTCCCAGGCGGGCTGGACCCGCGGCTACACCGAATCCGCCGAGGCCAACGGCGACACGCCGATGAGCTCCACAGAGGACGCGATCCGGGCCGACCCCCGCCTCACGCCCGAGCAGCGCACCGCGTTGCTGGGTGTCTACCGGAGCTTCGTCGACGGGTGAGTCACGACTCACACCTGCTGTGATTGACATACTTAACGCTCCTGCGCACTATGGATGGCGAAGATCCCCGACCGGGGACAGCCGACATAGACCACAGGAGGAAACCTTCATGTCCGCTCCTACCGACGCCTTCATCGACAACTTCGTCGGTGGCGCGCAGCGCACCCAGGAAGCCGTCACGAGCGCCCTGACCGACGCCGTGCGCACCTGGACCGACGCGTTCACCGGCATCGCCGGTGGCCAGCCGACCCTGCCGGACGCGCAGGTCGTCGTCGACCGCTGGTTCGACGTCGCGCAGACCGTGCTCGACACCCAGAAGGCGTTCGCCAAGACCGTCGTGGGTGCCGGTACGCAGGCCGCCGAGGTCGTCACCGAGCAGGCCACCAAGGCCGCCGAGACCGTCCGCACGCAGGCGGAGACCGTCGTGGGCCAGGCCACCAAGGCCGCCGACGCCGTCGGCGAGCAGGCCGCCTCGACCGCGCGTGCCGCCCGCAACGCGAGCGCCAAGAAGGCCTGACGCACAGCTCCACGGAAGGGCCCTCCGCCACCCGGCGGGGGGCCCTTTCTCATACCTCCACGAGCACCGTGAAGGGCCCGTCGTTCACCGAGGCCACCGCCATCTGGGCGCCGAACACGCCGGTCGCGACGGTCGCGCCGCGCGCCCGCAGCGCGGCGACGACCGCGTCCACCAGCGGTTCGGCGGTCGCGGGCGGGGCGGCGGCCTGCCAGGTGGGGCGGCGGCCCTTGCGGGTGTCGCCGTAGAGCGTGAACTGGCTGACCACCAACAGCGGCGCGCCCAGTTCGGCGCACGAGCGCTCGCCGTCGAGGATCCGCAGCTCGTGCAGCTTGCGGGCCATCACGGGGGCCGCGGCCGCGGTGTCGTCGCGGTGCACGCCGAGCAGCACGAGCAGGCCGGGGCCCGTGATCGCGCCGACGACCGCGCCGTCGACCCGCACCGACGCTTCGACGACCCGGGCGGCCACCGCCCTCATCCCGCGGGCACCAGCAGACCGTGCCGCACGAACTCGCGCACGGCGGGCAGCGTCGCGGCGACCAGCGCGTCCGTCGGCCGGTCGTGCGCGATCGCCAGCAGCTCCACGAGCTCGGCCAGCGGCAGCGCCCCGTGACAGCCCGCCAGCAGGCCCGCGGCCGGGCCGTCCACCTCGTGCCGCCACCGCGGCCCGTCCTGGCGGGCCACCGCGGCGCCGACGGTCGTCCAGCCTTCGAGGCCGGGCTCGGACCAGCGCTCCAACAGGACGGACGGGGCGAGCGTCAGCCGTGCGGCCAGCAGCGCGGTGTCGTCGGCGTGGGCGCGCAGCCAGTCGACGCGGTCCAGCCACCCCTCGACCTCCGGGCCGAGCGGGTCGTCGAACGGCTCGCGCACGTCCTCGAACACCACGGTCGGCGCGGCGTCGGTGCGGCGCAGCGTGAGCAGGCCGAACCCGATCGCCTCCACGTCCGCGCCGTCCATCCAGTCCAGCCAGGTACGGGCCTGGCTGCGGCCTGCGGGCGAGGCCGGGTCGAGCCCGCCGTCGCGCTGCCAGGTGCCGACGTGCAACGCCGGGTCGGCCACTTCGCGCTGCACCACCCAGGCGTCGCAGCCCGCCGGGAGCCAGGACCGCACCCGGTCGGGCCAGTCCTCGCCCCGCACGTGCAGCCACGACGCGAGCAGCTGCGCGACGCCGCCCGGTGCGAGGTGCCCGGCCAGGTCGGCGACGAGGGCGGCGAGGGCCGCGTCGCCGTCCTCGCCGGAGTCGCGGTAGACGAACTCGACCCGCGCGGGCCCGGGCACGAACGGCGGGTTGGACACGATCTGGTCGAAGCGGCGGCCCGCCACCGGGGCGAGCCACGGCCCGTCGACGAGCTCGACGTCGACGTCGTTGAGCGCGAACGTGGCGGCCGCCAGCGCGAGCGCGCGGGGCGCCACGTCCGTGCCGGTGACCCGGCGGGCGTGCCGCGAGGCGTGCAGCGCCTGCACCCCGCACCCGGTGCCGAGGTCGAGCACCGAGTCGACCGGGCGCCGGACCGTCGCGGCGGCCAGCGTCACCGACGCCGCCCCGACCCCCGTGACGTGGTCGCGCTGCTGGCGGCGGGCGTCCAGGTCGGAGAGCACCCACCAGTCGGGCCCGTCGGCCACGCCGTAGGGCCGCAGGTCGAGAGCCGCCCGCCACCCCGAGCCGTCGGCGACGAGCAGCCCCGCCGCCGCGGCGTCGAGCGGGGCGACCGGGGCGAGCGCGGCGGCGACGGCGGCGTCCGGTTCGACCGAGCCGAGCAGCAGCAGCCGCACGAGCACGCCCAAAGCGTCCGCATCCGCCGCGGCGCGGTGGGCGGGCTCGGGCTCACCGCGGCCGAGCGCCGCGTGCGCGCCCGCGCCGAGCAGGCTCCGCACGCCGTCGGTGGTGTAGCGGGCGCGCGTCAGCGCTTCGCGCAGGGCCTTCGCGGTGTCGGGGGGCAGGTGGGGCAGCACGACCGGCCAGTCTTCCCCACCCACCGCGACGGCGCGGCGCTACCCTCGGCCTGTGCCGCTCTCGCTCGCCCAGCACCCGGAGTCCGACGCGCTGTTGGACCGCGATCCGCTCGCGCTGCTCATCGGGATGCTGCTCGACCAGCAGATCCCGATGGAGCACGCGTTCTGGGCGCCCGCGGAGCTCGCGCGGCGGCTGGGCACCGACCACCTCGACGCGCGCGTGCTCGCCGAGCACGACCCCGAGGGGCTCGTCATGGTGTTCGCCACCCCGCGGGCGCTGCACCGCTACCCGCGGTCGATGGCAGGCCGTGTGCAGGCCCTGTGCGTCGCGCTGGTCGAGAACTACGACGGCGACGTCACGCTGATCTGGCGCGACGTCGCCGACGGCACGGAGCTGTACTCCCGCCTCGTCGCACTGCCCGGGTTCGGCAGGCAGAAGGCGCAGATCTTCACCGCGCTCCTCGGCAAGCAACGCGGCGTCACGCCGCCGGGGTGGCGCGAGGCGGCGGGCGGGTACGGCGAGGACGGCGTGCACAAGTCGGTGGCCGACGTGGTCGACGCCGCCTCGCTGGGCAAGGTCCGCGAGTTCAAGCAAGCGGCCAAGGCGGCGGCGAAGGCGGGTGCCGAGCCCGCGGCCGCCGCGTCGAGCCCGGCGACCACCGCGTCCGGAGTGGGGAAGCGAGCAGCGCCGCGGCGCAGGGCGTCGACGCCCGCACCGGGGGCCGAGCGCGGCGCGTCAAGAGCGGCTGAGCAGGACTGAGCTCCCGTGCACCAGGTGCCCACGTCGCGTCGGGGTGAGCGGATCGTCGACCCGGACCAGGTGTGCGACGCCCTCGCGGTCCTCGCCGACCGCCCGGCGGTGCAGCGCTCGGCCGCGCTGCTCGGCGCGCTCGGCGACCCGAGCAGGCTCTCGCTGCTGCTCGCGCTGCACCACGCGGGAGACCTGTGCGTCTCGGATCTCGCGTTTGCCGTCGGCATGACCGACAGCGCCGTCTCGCACGCGCTGCGGCTGCTCCGCGCGCACGGCATGGTCACGGCGCACCGGGCCGGCCGGATGGTGCACTACCGCGTGGCGGGCGATCTCACCGCGCGCCTGCTCGACGTCGTCTCGGCCGAGGCCGTCGGCGAGATCGACCTGCACGGTCGGGGCGGCGCGCACACGGTCTGAAAGGTTGTCGCGCGATCGGGCTGCGCGAGTGGCACGATGGGTGAGTGACTGAGGAACGGCGTCCGGATCCGGTACTGATCACCGACGCCCCGATGTCCTACGAGCAGCAGCTCGCCCACCGCAAGTCCCGTTACAAGATCATGATGGGGATGCGGATCCCGCTCATGATCGCGGCGGCGGCGTGCTACCAGTACCCGTGGGTCGCCGTGGCCTTGCTGGTGATCTCGATCCCGTTGCCGTGGATGGCCGTGCTCATCGCCAACGACCGGCTGCCGAAGAAGATCGTCGACCCGCACCGCTACCGGGCCGAGCCCGAGGAGCACAAGGCGATCGAGGCGCGGCCGCACGAGGTCGTCGACGAACGCCGGGAGCTCGACCCGTAGGCCTGCGGAGCACCACTCCTATGCTGGCCCCGTGTCCGAGCCCCTGCCGTGGTACGGCCATCCCGCTGAGCCCACCCTCGTGACGATCGGCGACGTCGGGGTCGGCCAGACCACGGTCGTGACGCCCAGCGGCTCGGCGCCGATCGGGCAGACGACGTTCCAGTTCGCCGACCTGTCGGTGACCCGCGAGAACATCCCGACCTGGGCGATCGTGTGCGCCGTGGTCTTCTTCGTGTTCTGCTTCCTCGGGCTGCTGTTCCTGCTCGCCAAGGAGCGCCACACCGAGGGGTTCGTGCAGGTCGTGGTGCAGGGACCGCACCTGCTGCACACCGTGCAGCTGCCCGTGTGGTCGCAGGAGCAGGTGTGGGACTTCAACCAGCGCGTCAACTATGCCCGGTCGCTGGCGGCCGCCGCCCGGTGATCGGCACCGTTAGCGTCGACCTGCCCGCCGCTCGCCGCCTGCTCTGCTGGTACGGCGTGTTCGCGCTGCTCGCGCCGCGGCTGCCCGCTCCGGCCTGCCCGCTGCAGCGGCTCACCGGGCGGCGGTGCCCGGCGTGCGGGCTGACGACCGCGGTGTCCGCGGCGCTGCGCGGGCGCGTGCGGCAGGCGGCGGCGCTGCACCGGCTCGGCCCGGCCACCGCCGCCGCGGTGCTCGTCGCGGGCGTCACGACCGTCGCGGACCTCGTCCGCGCGGGCTCGTCCCGCCGTGGTCGCGACCACCGGCCGGCTCACGTCGTCCGCCGTTCGTGATGGCGAAGCCGGGCGATCGTGGCGGGATCGTCGGCGATGGGCGCTGCTTGTGACGGTGCGTGCGACGCCGGGCGATCGCGGCGGGATGGTCAGGGAGCGGCCGCCGCTCGTGATGGTGTGTGCGACGCCGGGGGGATTGCGGCGGGATGGTCAGGGGCGGGCGCCGAGGCGGCCGACCGCGGCCGCGCCCGCCGCGCACCCCGCCGCCAGCGCCTCGGCCGGGCTCGCGCCGGTGAGCCGGGCCACGAGCACGCCTGCGTCGAACGCGTCGCCCGCGCCGGTGGCGTCCACCACGCTGACCGGTGGCGCCGGGGCGTGGCACCGGACGGTCGGGTCCGCCCAGCGCGCACCGTCGGCGCCCGCGCTCACCGCGACCGCCCCCACGTGCCGCAGGACCGCGCTCTGCCCACCCAGGGCGCGCAGCTCGTCGGTGTTGGGCAGGAGCAGGTCGACGCCCCGCACGTCGTCGAGGAACACCGCCGCGCCACCCGGTGCGGCGAGGGCGGGCGCGGCCTGCGGATCCACGGACGTCGTGATGCCCGCGGCGCGGGCGGCGGCGAGCGCGGCCCGTCCCGCGGCCCGCGACGAGGCGTCGAGCAGCACGTAGCCGGACAGGTGGAGGTGGTCGAACCCGGCGACATCGGGCAGGTCGTCTGGGTCGAGGAGCGCGGCCGCGCCCCGGTCGGACAGCAGGGTGCGGTCGCCGACGCCGACCAGCGGCGCACCGGGCCCGCCCGCGGCGGCGGACGGCGGCACCGGTCCTGCGCCGGATGGGGTCGCGTCGGGCCAGGTCACGTCGGGTGCGGTGAGGTCGCCGGGGGTGGGGTGGTGCGAGGTGGCGGCGGGCGGGCCGAGGAGCGACACCACCGTGCAGGTTGCGGCCTGCGGGTCGACCGTGAGGTGTGCCGTCACCCCGGCCGCGGCGAGGTCGGCGGCCGCGGCCCGCCCGGGCGGGTCGGCGCCGACCCGCGCGGTGAGCGTCACCGCGATCCCCGCGCCCCGGCCGAGGTGAGCGAGCCACGCCGCCGTGTTCGCGCCCGCCCCGCCGGGCCGGGTACGGATCCGCGCGGGCACGTCCGCGCCCGCCACCGGGACGGTCGCGGGCGTCACGAGCACGTCCAGCGCCACGTCGCCGACGACCACCACCCGCACCGCCTTCATCACCACCACCACCTCCGACCCAGCCCGAGGGCCGTCCGCACCCGCCTCACCGCGACCCGGCCAGCGCGACCGCGACCTGCGCGGCGAGGGCGGCGTTCGCCACCACCAACGCGAGGTTCGTGGCGAGGCTGGCGCCCCCGCTGCCCGCGTGGAAGTGCGCGAGCAGCGTGGGGGTGACGTCCTTGCCCGTGACGCCGCGCTCCGCCACCAGCTTGAGGCCTTCGGCCAGCAGCCGGTCGTGCAGGTCGGCGGTCAGCTCGTCCTCGGCGGGCACGGGCTGGGCGAGCACCATCCCGGCCCCGCCGCCCAACGTCGTGTGCGCGCGCCACGCGGCGGCGGCCGCGGCCGGAGCGTCGACCCGCCACGGCACCGGCAGGCCCGCGGAACGCCGGTAGAAGCCGGGGAAGGCGTCCGTGCGGTACCCCAGCACCGGCACGGAGGCCGTCTCCAGCACCTCGAGGGTGGCGGGCACGTCCAGGATCGACTTCACCCCCGAACACACCACGAGCACCGCCGTACGGGCGAGCGCGTCGAGGTCGGCGGACACGTCCCAGGTCTGGCGGGCGTCGCGGTGCACGCCGCCGAGCCCGCCGGTGGCGAAGAGCGGGATGCCCACGGCGTGCGCGAGCACGGCCGTCGCGGCAACGGTGGTCGCTCCGTCACGGCTCAGCGCCACCGCCACCCCCAGGTCGCGCGCCGACAGCTTGGCCAGCTCGTCCCCGCACACCCGGTCCAGCTCGGCGCCCGACAGCCCGACCCGGGCGCGGCCGTCGAGCACGGCCACCGTGGCGGGCACGGCGCCGTGCGCCCGCACCGCCGCCTCGATCGCGTCGGCGGCCGCGCGGTTGGACGGGGCGGGCAGGCCGTGCGCGAGGATCGTGCTCTCCAGCGCGACCACCGCACCTCCCCGCCGGAGCGCATCGCTGACCTCGGACGATGCTGTGATTCGTGTCGGCACGTGCGGCATGATGACCCACCCTGCACAATGGTGCGCATGGCCACCCAGGTGCTGCCCGATGTCGACACCCGTCCCGAGGGCAACGACACCACGGGCGACGACGACCCCAAGCTCTTCCACTACGTCCAGAAGAACAAGATCGCGGAGAGCGCGGTGCTCGGCAACATGGTCCAGGCCCTCTGCGGGGAGACGTTCCCGGTCACGAGGGCCCCGAAGCCCGGCTCCCCGGTCTGCCCGGACTGTAAGAAGATCTACGACGGGCTGAGTGCCGACTGAGCGAGGTGGCCGCCCACCGGGGCTGGGTCTACGACCGGCTCGTCGCCGGGATGACGAGCGGCTGGTATCGCGAGGTCCTCACACGCCTGCCCCGCGGCACCCGACTGCTCGACGTCGGCGTGGGTACGGGCGCCGCGCTGGTGCGCTGCGCCGACCTGATCCGCGAGCGGGAGCTCTCCGTCGTGGGCATCGACGTCGACGCCGACTACCTCGCCCGCTGCGAACGCGCCGTGCAGCGGGCCGGGCTCACCACCGTGTCACCGCGGCTGGAGTCCGTGTACGACCACCGCGACGGCCCCTACGACGCCGCCTACTTCTCCGCAAGCCTGATGCTGCTGCCCGACCCCGCCGCCGCTCTCCGGCGCGTTGCGGGCCTGCTGCGGCCCGGCGGCACGCTGTACGCCACGCAGACGTTCCAGCTGCGGCGCTCGCGGCTGGTCGAGCGGGGGAAGCCGCTCATCCGCTACGTCACCACGATCGAGTTCGGCCGGGTGACCTACGAGGACGAGTTCCGCAGCTGCCTCGCCGCCGCGGGTGTGGAGCTGACGGGGCTCCACACCATGGCGGCGGGCAAGTACTTCGCGCAGCGGCTCGCCATCGCGAAGCCGGTGTCCCGGCGGTCGGTCGAGCCGGTGGCCGAGCGGGTGGCCGACACGGCCTAAGCCGCGAGGAACCGGTCGATCACCGGGGCCAGCTCGGCCGCCTCCGTCACGAGCGCGAGGTGGCCGCCGTGGTAGAGGTGCAGGCGCGCGTGCGGGATCCCGCGCGCCATGATCCGGGCGTTGACGGTCGGGATGAGCGGGTCGTCGTCGCCGGAGAGCACCAGCGTGGGCTGCCGGATGAGCGGGAGCGCGGGAAGGCTCGTCCAGCTGGCGATCGCGAGCAGCTGGTAGAGGTAGCCGCGCGAGGACACCGCGCCCGCGTGCGGGCGCAACGCCGCGGCCGCCCGCTCGGGGTGCGTGCGCATCGTGCCGCCGTAGAGCTCGCCCGCGATCCGCCGCGTGTAGGCCGGGTCGCGGTGGCGGCGCGGGGTGAGCATGTGGCCGAGCACGCGGGGCCGGGCGGGCACCATCACCGCGCCGGTGGCGGTGGACGCGAGCACCAGCCGCCTGCACTTGCCCGCCTGGGTCACCGCGAACTGCTGCGCCAGCCCCCCGCCCCAGGAGAACCCCAGCACGTCCACCCGGTCGTGGCCGAGGCGGCGCACCAGCGCTCCGACGAGCGAGGCGAGCATCGCGTAGTGGTACGGCAGCACCGGCGCGGGCGAGCCGCCGACACCCGGCACGTCGAACCGGATCACCTCGAGGTCCGGTGGGAGCTGGTCGACCAGCGGCTCCAGCACCTCCAGCTGGGACCCCAGCCCGTTCATGAGCACCAGCGGCGTGCGTCGTGACCCGGGGCGGGTGGCGGGCCGTACGGCCACGCGCAGCCGCTTGCCGCGCACGGTGATCTCGGTCACGCGGTGCTCGCTCCGCAGGGGGACGGACACCGGGTCGATCACGTGGGCTCCTTCGCGCTGCGGGTGGCTCGACGATCACCATCTCACGTGCGTGGGCCGCAGGCCGCCGATGTGTCGATGTGAGAAAGCCGACCGCACGCGCGGCGACCCGCCGCACCGCGCGGTGATCGAATCGGCCCGGGTTACCCTGATCGCCGCCCCGCGAGCCACGGCTCCGCGTCGGACGAGCATGCAAGGAGTCGAGTGTCGCAGGCCCACCAGCCGTCGTCGTCAACCGAACGTCCGTTGCGGGCCTGGCAGCGCAGCGCACTCGCGCGCTACATCGCCGCCGCTCCGCAGGACTTCCTGGCCGTCGCGACCCCCGGCGCGGGCAAGACCGCGTTCGCCCTCCGGGTGGCGTCCGAGCTGCTGGCCGACCGGGTGATCGACGCGATCACGGTCGTCACGCCGACCGAGCACCTCAAGACGCAGTGGTCGCTCGCCGCGGCGGGCGTCGGCATCGCGATCGACCCGGACTTCCGCAACTCCACGGGCGCCACGTCGGCCGACTACCGCGGCATCGCCGTCACCTACGCCGGGGTCGCCGCCCACCCGCTGCTGCACCGGGCGCGCACCGAGGGCAGGCGCACGCTGGTGGTGCTGGACGAGGTGCACCACGCGGGCGACGCGCGGTCGTGGGGCGAGGCCGTGCGCGAGGCCTTCGACCCCGCGGCGCGACGCCTCACGCTCACCGGCACCCCGTTCCGCTCCGACGACAACCCGATCCCGTTCGTCGACTACCTCCCCGACGGCGACGGGGCCCTGCGCAGCCGCGCCGACCACGCCTACGGCTACGCGGAGGCGCTCGCCGACGGCGTGGTGCGGCCGGTGGTGTTCCTGGCCTACTCGGGCCAGTCGAGCTGGCGCACCAGCGCGGGGGAGGAGTTCACCGCCCGGCTGGGCGAGCCGATGACCGCCGAGCAGACGGCGCGGGCGTGGCGCACGGCGCTCGACCCGGGCGGTGAGTGGATCCCGGCCGTGCTGGCCGCGGCCGACCGGCGCCTGACCGCCCACCGCAACGGCGGCATGCCCGACGCGGGCGGCCTGGTGATCGCGTCCGACCAGACGACGGCGCGGGCGTACGCGGCGATCCTGGCCGATGTGACGGGCACGCCGCCCGCCCTCGTCCTCTCCGACGAGCCGGGCGCGTCGGCGCGCATCGCCCGCTTCTCGGGCTCCGAGGAGCGCTGGATGGTGGCGGTGCGGATGGTGAGCGAGGGCGTGGACGTGCCGCGCCTCGCCGTCGGCGTGTACGCGACGAGCGCCTCGACGCCGCTCTTCTTCGCGCAGGCCGTCGGCCGGTTCGTGCGGTCGCGGCGGCCGGGGGAGACCGCGTCGGTGTTCGTGCCGTCGGTGCCGGTGCTCCTGGGCCTGGCGAGCGAGCTGGAGGCGCAGCGCGACCACGTGCTCGGCAAGCCGCACCGGGCCGACGAGAAGTGGGACGACGAGCTGCTCGCGCAGGCCCAGCGCACCGAGGACGAGCCGGGGGAGGACGACAAGGCGTTCACCACCCTGTCCGCGCACGCCGAGCTCGACCAGCTGATCTACGAGGGCACGTCGTTCTCGGCCGACGAGGAGGACTACCTGGGCCTGCCGGGGCTGCTCGAGCCCGAGCAGGTGCGCACGCTGCTCAACCAGCGCCAGAAGGAGTGGATGACGCGCGGCAAGCGTCCGGCTGCCGCGGCCACGGCCGGGCCCCCGCCGCCGGTCGCGCCGCTGTCGGTGCGCGAGCGGATCCACAAGCTGCGCAAGGAGCTCAACACGCTGGTGGCCTTGCACAACCACCGCACCAAGAAGCCGCACGGGGTGATCCACAGCGAGCTGCGCGCGCACTGCGGGGGCCCGCCCACCGCCATGGCGACGATCGAGCAGCTCGAGGAGCGCATCGCGACGATCCGGAGCTGGCACTGACTCCGACTTCGCACCCCCTCGCACCCCGTCGAGGGGTGGGAAGTGGGTCCGGATGCGGCGAGGGCGGGCACCCCGGTGGGGGTGCCCGCCCTCGGCGTCGAGTAGTTGTGCGGTTCAGCGGCCCGTCTGCACGTCCGCCTGCATCTCGCGGAGCTTGTCCGCGTGCGCCTTGGCGTGGTGCCCGCAGAAGAGCAGCTCGCCGCCCTTGGGGAGTACGGCTCGGACCTTTGCCGCCGCCCCGCAACGGTCGCAGCGGTCGGCGAGGGTCAACTGTGGCCGGGTCAGCGTATCGGGCTGCATGGCGGTCTCCCTCCGTACGGCGCCGGACGGGTGTCCGACACCGATAGCTCTGACGACCGCTCGCGCGGTGCGCTCACCTTCCCAGACGTTCCGTACCCCTGCATCTGTTCCCTCGGCGTGGCGCGATGAGCGTCACGTCGGCCCGCGGGTGGCCTGCGGCTCGCCGTCGACCCCACGCTGACGAGTGAATGATGGGGTCGACTTGCATGACCGTGCAAGCTCTGTCTTGTTAACTCTGCTCGACGGCCGATTACGCTCAGCAGTCATGGCGACCGCTCTTCGGTACCGCGCGCCCGCTCCGATGCTCTTCGTGATCGGCGCGGTGTCGATGTACGCGGGCGCCGCGCTGGCGGTCGGGCTGTTCAGCCTGCTGGCCCCGGCGGCGGTCGCGGTGCTGCGCATGCTGGGCGCCGCGGCCGTGTTGCTGGCGTGGCGACGGCCGCCCGCCGCGGCGTGGCGCGGCGCCCGGCTCCTGCGGGCCGCCGCGTTCGGGCTGGCCACGGCGGGGATGAACATCGCGTTCTACGAGGCCATCGCCCGGCTTCCGCTGGGCACCGCGGTGGCGGTGGAGTTCTGCGGCCCGGTGGCGGTCGCGGCCGTGGCTTCCCGCCGTCCCCGCGACGTCGCCGCCGTGGTGCTGGCCGCGGTCGGTGTGGCGCTCATCGCGGATGTCCGCTGGTCAGGGTCGCCGTCGGGGGTGTTGTGGGCGCTCGCCGCGGCGGCGCTGTGGGCCGCCTACATCGTGCTGGGCAAGCGGGTCGCGGGCGCCGGGAACGGGCTGGACGACATGGCCGTCGGCTTCGCGGTGGCGGCCGTGGCGCTGTCGCCGCTGCTGCTGCTCCCCGGCGGCGGGACCGGGCTCGCGGCGCTGGCCGACCCGGTCGTGCTGGTGCTCGCGGTGGGCGTCGGCGTGTTGTCGAGTGTGGTGCCCTACGTGCTCGACCAGGTCGTGCTGCGCCGGGTGGGGCAGGCGCGCTTCGCGGTGCTGCTGGCGTTGCTGCCCGCCACCGCGACGATCGTCGGACTGATCGCGCTCCGGCAGGTGCCCAGCCCACTCGAGGGGGTCGGCATCGCGGCCGTCGTCGTGGCCGTCGCGCTGCGGTCGCGGGACGGCGACCCCGCCGAACCGATGGGCTGACCGGGCTGACGATCACCGTACGTAGTCGGTGTCATGATTACCGAGCGTTGCTAAAATCCCCCGATCCAGCGTCCCACCGCCGGGTGGGTGAACTTCCGCCCGTGAGCGGCCCGGACGTCGCGCGATGATCACATGCTCGGTGGGCATCGCAACAAACTCGGACCCCGGTTCACCAAACCGTGACGATTCCGGGATGACTTGAAGGATTCAGTGTGCTTGGCGCCACACGGGGGTACGGCATACGTTGTCCGCCACAACATTTCCTGATGTGGAAGGACAACGATGCGTTCAACGAGGGCCGCTCTTGTGGCCGCGGGGCTCGGCCTCGCTCTCTCGCTCGCCGCCTGTGGCCAGAACGCCGCCGCCCCCAGCTCGAGCGGCGGGGGCTCTGCCGCCCCCGCGGCCGCCAGCGGCGCCAAGGTCGGCGTGATCCTCCCCGAGACCGCGAGCTCGGCCCGCTGGGAGGGCTTCGACAAGCCGCTGCTCACGCAGGCGATGCAGGCCGCAGGGCTGCAGGCCGACATCCAGAACGCCCAGGGTGACGAGCAGAAGTTCTCCACGCTCGCCGACAGCATGATCACGAGCCAGGTGAAGGTGCTCGTCATCGCCTCGATCAGCAGCGAGTCGGGCGCGGCCGTCGCGGCGAAGGCGAAGGCGCAGGGCATCCCCGTCATCGACTACGACCGCCTCAACCTCGGCGGCACGAGCGACTACTACGTCTCGTTCGACAACGTGAAGGTCGGCGAGCTGCAGGGCCAGGGCCTGGCCGACGCGCTGAAGGGCAAGCAGGGCGCCCAGGTGATCGAGATCGAGGGCGCGCCGACGGACAACAACGCCACCCTCTTCCACAACGGCCAGGAGAACGTCCTCAAGCCGATGTACGACTCCGGCGCCCTCAAGCTGGTGGCCAGCCAGCCGATCCCCAACTGGGACAACCAGCAGGGCGGCACCACCTTCGAGCAGCTCCTGACCAAGAACGGCGGCAAGGTCGACGGCGTCGTCGCCGCCAACGACGGCCTCGCGGGCGCGATCATCACCGTGCTGCAGAAGAACGGCCTCAACGGCAAGGTCCCGGTCACCGGCCAGGACGCCACCCCGGACGGCCTGCAGGCGATCCTGCGCGGCGACCAGTACATGACGGTCTACAAGCCGATCAAGCAGGAGGCCGACGCCACGGCGCAGCTCGCCGCCGCCCTGGCCAAGGGCGACAAGGGGGCGGCCGACAAGCTCGCCACCGCCAGCTCCGACGACACGAAGGGCAACCGCAAGGTGCCCTCGGTGCTGCTCACCCCGCAGCTGATCACCAAGGACAACGTCAAGACCGTGATCGACGAGGGCCAGGTCAAGGCCTCGGAGGTGTGCGTCGCGGCCACGCAGTCCGCTTGCGGGCAGCTCGGCATCCAGTAGCCCGTGGACTTCAGCGGATGCGCGGCCGGGGACCCCGGTCGCGCATCCGCGTACCAGGAGGAGTGGTCGTGACCGAACCGATCCTGCAGCTACGCGGGGTGGACAAGCACTTCGGCCCGGTGCAGGTGCTGCACGGGGTCGACTTCACGGTACGGGCCGGTGAGGTCACCGCGCTCGTGGGCGACAACGGCGCGGGCAAGTCCACGCTGGTCAAGTGCGTGGCGGGCATCCACCCGATCGACAAGGGCGAGGTGCTGTTCGAGGGCGAGCCGGTGGCGATCCACGGCCCGACCGACGCCAGCAAGCTGGGCATCGAGGTCGTCTACCAGGACCTCGCCCTCTGCGACAACCTGGACATCGTCCAGAACATGTTCCTCGGCCGCGAGCGCGGCAAGTCGTGGCTGCTCGACGAGGCCGACATGGAGCAGGCCGCGCGGCGCACCCTGGCGTCGCTGTCGGTCCGCACGGTGACGTCGGTGCGGATGCCGGTCGCGTCGCTCTCCGGTGGGCAACGCCAGACCGTCGCGATCGCCAAGGCCGTGCTCTGGGACTCCAAGGTCGTGATGCTCGACGAGCCCACCGCGGCGCTGGGCGTCGCGCAGACCCGCCAGGTGCTCGACCTGGTGCGCCGCCTGGCCGAGCAGGGCCTCGCCGTCGTCCTCATCAGCCACAACATGGGCGACGTGTTCGAGGTGTCCGACCGCATCGCCACGCTCTACCTGGGACGGATGGTGGCGCAGGTGCGCACCAAGGAGGTCACCAACACCCAGGTCGTCGAGTTGATCACAGCGGGCCGCTCGGGTGAGCTCGGCCTGCAGCGTCCGGAAAGCGTGACCGTCTGATGACATCGATGGAGAAGAAGACCCCGGACGCTCCCGCGGGAGCCGGCGAGCAGGCGGGACCCGCCGCCGGCCGGTCGGCCGACTTCGGGATCGACACCACCGCGAAGTCGACCAGCGAAGCGATCCGCGCCTACGTCACCAAGCTCCGCGGCGGAGACCTCGGCGCGCTGCCCGCACTCCTGGGGCTGCTGGCGCTGTTCATCCTGTTCACCGCGCTCGCGAGCGAGACGTTCCCGAGCCTGCTGAACCTGGCCAACCTGCTCCAGCAGGGTGCAGGCCAGACCATCATCGCGATGGGCCTCGTGTTCGTGCTGCTCACGGGGGAGATCGACCTGGCGGCGGGCACGGCGTCCGGCCTCACCGCCGCGTTGATGGCGCTGCACCTCGTGTCGAACGGCAACCTGCTCGGCGCGATGGGCACCACGGTCTTCGTGCTGTGGGCGATCTTCCTGGCGGTGACGGTCGCGCTGGGCGCGATCCTGCGCATCTGGTCGGGCGTGGTGTTCGCGGTGCTCGCCCTGCTCCTGATGGTGGTCGGCTTCCCGCCGAACCCGTGGCTGGAGATGCTGCTCGCGATCTGCACCGGCGTGGCCATCGGCATCCTCACCGGCTTCCTCGTGGCCCGCGTCGGCATGCCGTCGTTCGTGGTCACCCTCGCGCTGTTCATCGCCTGGCAGGGTGTGATCCTGCAGCTCATCGGCGAGGGCGGCACGCTGGGCCTGCGCGACCCGGTGATCAACGCGGTGGCCAACGGCAACCTCTCGACCGTGGGCAGCTGGATCCTGTTCGTGGTGGCCGCGGGCGGCTACGCGGCGGTGCTGCTCAACCGGCAGTTCTCCCGCCGCAGGCTCGGCCTCGTCGCGCAGCCCACCGGGCTGGTCTTGATCAAGATCGCGGCGGTCGTGGTGCTCGCGGCGGTCGCCACCTTCCTCCTGACGATCAACCGTTCGCTCGGTGCAACGGAGATCGCGGGCGTGCCCTACGTCGTGCCGATCGTCTTGCTGCTGCTGGTCGCGGGCACGTTCGTGCTGGACCGCACGCAGTTCGGCCGCCACGTCTACGCCGTCGGCGGCAACCGGGAGGCGGCCCGGCGCGCGGGCATCAACGTCGTCAAGATCCGGGCCGCGGTGTTCGTGATCTCGTCGGCGTTCGCCGCGATCGGCGCGATCGTCTACTCGTCGAAGGTGGGCTCGGTCTCGCCGACCGCCGGTGGTGGCAACACCCTGCTCTTCGCGGTCGGCGCGGCGGTGATCGGCGGCACGTCGCTCTTCGGCGGACGCGGTCGGATCAGCAACGCGGTCATCGGCGGCGCGGTGCTGGCCACGGTGAACAACGGGATGGGCCTGCTCGGACTGCCCGCCTCGGTGGTGTTCCTCGTCAACGGCATCGTGCTCCTGCTCGCCGCTGGCGTCGACGTGCTGTCGCGGCGGCGATCGGCCGAAACGGGCCGGTGAACCGGGCCTGGGGCGCAGACGGTGGCGGCCCCGGGTCGATCACCGCAGGAGCGCGCCCGGACGAAGTGCGCAGGCACAACCGGGCCGCGCTCCTGCGTCGCCTGCACGTCGACGGGCCGTGTACCCGGGCCACGCTGGCCACCGAGCTGGGCCTCAACCGCAGCACGATCAAGGCCGTCGTCGACGGGCTCGCCGAGTCCGGCGTCGTGACGGAGGCCGTCCCGGCGCAGCGCACCGGCGCCGGGCGACCGTCGCTGATGGTGCTGCCCTCGGCCGAGGCGGCCGTCGTGCTCGCCGTCGACGTGCGGGTGGAGCAGGTCGCGATGTCGGTCGTCGGCATCGGGGGGCAGGTGCTGGGACGGCACAGCTGGAACCTGCACCGGCGCACCCGCACGCCCGGCGAGGTGATCACGCACGTGGCCGAGTCCGCGCACCTGCTCACCGAGGAGCTCGCCCTCACCCCGGCGGGCGCCGGGATCTCGGTGCCCGGCGTCGTGCGCCGCGACGACGGCTGGGTGCACGAGGCGCCCAACCTCGGCTGGCGCGACGTCGCGCTGGGCGCCCGGCTCGGCGCGGTGCTGCGACTGCCGGTGCGGGTCGGCAACGACGCCGAGCTGGGCGCGCTGGCCGAGCACGTGCGCGGGGTCGCGCGCGGGGCCACCGACCTCGTCTACGTGTCGGCGGACTTCGGGGTGGGCGGCGGCGTCATCTCCGAGGGACGACCGCTGCGGGGCGCCCGCGGGTACGTCGGCGAGATCGGGCACCTGCCCATTCGGCCAGGCGGAAGGCCGTGCTACTGCGGGTCGCGCGGCTGCTGGGAGACCGAGGTTGGCGAGGCCGCTCTGCGCCGGGCGCTCGGGCTGCCCGAGGGTGGGCCGCGCGGCGTGGTCGTCGCCGAGCTCCGCGCGCTGGAGGCGGCCCTGGCCGCCGGCGCGCGGACCAACCCGCTCGGGGAGTTCGCCGAATGGCTCGCCACCGGGCTGGTCACGGTGGTCAACCTGCTCGCCCCGCAGCTCGTGGTGCTCGGCGACCTGTTCACGGCGCTCCCGCCCTGCGTGGTCGACGACGTGCGCGCCATGGTGCACGAGCGCAGCCTGGTGAGCCGGGCGGTGGGCGGGACGCGGATCGAGACCAGCCCGCTGGGCCGCGACGCCAAGCTGGTGGGCGCGGCCGAGCTGGCGTTCGAGCCGGTGCTGGGCGCGGTGTAGCCGACGCACACCCGCCGGTGCGTCGCCCCCGCGCGGTGCGCGTGAGCTACGCCGGGCGGACGGTCAGCTGCACGTCGCGGCCCGCGATCGAGACCACCTGCACCTCGAGGCCGCCGACCTCGCCGACGCTCCCGTTGGCGACCCGCGCGGTGTCGCCGCGCGCCGAGAGCGTGACCGCCGTCGGCTCGATGGGGGCCACGCGCAAGGTGCGCTCCAGCCGTCCGAACTCGACGTCGACGGACTGCTCGCCGCTGAGGCTGATCGCGCACGTGCCGTTCACGCAGCGGCTGGTGTGCGAGGTGCACGCGGTGGCCAGGACCAGGGGGAGCAGCAGGAGCGGGGCGAAGCGACGCATGAGCGGAATCCTGGCGAACAGCCGGGGTACGCACAGTGATGCCAGCACGTCGATCCCGGTGCGGAAAACCCGTATCATCGCGGCTGACCCGCGGGAGCCCACGATCCGAGGCTGAGAGGGCGGCAGGACCGGCCGTCGACCGTTCGAACCTGACCCGGTTAGCACCGGCGTAGGGATGGAGAACCGATGGCTCCCGTGTTGTCCCGCCGTACCGTCCTCGCCGCGCTCGCGGCCCTGCCCGCACTGGCCGCGGTCGGCTGCGCGGGGGGTGGGTCCGCGCCACCCGCGGGCGCGGGGGCGCGCACGCCCGTGCGCTTCGCGATGGACTGGACGCCCAACACCAACCACACCGGCCTCTACGCCGCGCAGCAGCAGGGCTGGTTCACCGACGCCGGTCTGGACGTGCAGATCCTGCCGTACAACTCGACCTCCCCGGACACGCTCGTATCCTCCGGCGCCGCCGAGTTCGGCATCTCGTTCCAGGACTCGTTCACGGTCTCGAAGGCCGCGGGCGCGGACATCGTCTCGGTCTTCGCGGTGCTGCAGCACTGGGGCACCGCCATCGGCGTGCGCGCCGACCGGGCCGACATCACGTCCCCGCGCGACCTCGACGGCAAGACCTACGGCGGGTTCGGCGCGGCCTACGAGGTGCCGAAGATGCAGGCGATCATCCGGGGGGCCGGTGGGAAGGGCGACTTCAAGACGGTCGTGCTCGGCACGTCGGCGTACGAGGCGCTGTATGCGGGGCAGGTGGACTTCACCGAGCCGTTCCTCGCGTGGGAGGGCATCGAGGCGGAGCTGCGCAAGGAGCCGTTCAAGACGTTCGCCTACGCCGACTACGGCTTCCCCGACGCCTACAGCGTGATCGTCATCGGCAACCCGGCGTGGGTGCGGGCGCATCCGGACGCCGCCGCCGCGTTCGTGGGCGCACTGCAACGCGGCTACCAGCTCGGCGCGGACGACCCGGCCCAGGGCGCCAAGCTGCTGACCGACGCCAACCCCGGCGTGTTCACCGAGCCCGAGCTCGTCTCGCGCAGCCAGGAGATGCTGGCCCAGCGCTACCTCAAGGACCCGTCGGGCAAGGTCGGCACCCAGAACGCCGCGATGTGGTCGGGCTTCTCCGGCTTCCTCTACGACGCGGGCGTGCTCGCGGGCCCCGACGGCAAGCCGCTCACCGCGCGGCCGGACTTCGCGACCTGGTTCACGACGCCGGGGGCGTGACCGTGCTCGAAACGCGACCACGGCGTCGGGAACACCGCGCTCCGTCCCCGGGTGCGGCTGGGCCGGGCTGGGTGGGGCGGGTCGGGCCCGCGTTGCTGCTCGCGCTGGCCGGGCTCGTGGTGTGGCAGGTCGCCGTGGACGTGTCGGGCGTGCGACCGCAGGTGCTGCCCTCGCCGCTGCGGGTGGCGGAGCAGGGCTGGGCGTTCCGGGCGGCGCTGTGGGCCAACACCGTGCCGACGCTGCAGGTCACGGCGGTCGGGTTCGCCGTCTCGCTCGCCGTGGGCTGGGCGATCGCGGTGACCGTCGACTTCGTGCCGTGGCTGCGGCGGGCGCTGACCCCGTTGCTCGTGGCGAGCCAGACGCTGCCCATCGTCGCCATCGCGCCGCTGTTGATCATCTGGTTCGGGTTCGGGCTGCTGCCGAAGGTGGTCGTGATCGCGTTGGTCACGTTCTTCCCCATCGCCATCGGGCTGATCGAGGGGTTCGCGGCCACCGACCGCCAGGCCACCAACCTGTTGCGCAGCATGGGTGCGTCGCGGCTCGACCAGTTCCGCTACGTGCGGCTGCCCGGCGCCATGCCGTCGTTCTTCACGGCGCTGCGGATCGGCATCACCTACGCCGTCACCGGTGCGATCTTCGCCGAGTACGTGGGGGCGACGGCCGGGCTGGGGATCTTCATGCAGGTGCAGAAGAACTCGTTCCGCACCGACCTCGTGCTGGCCGCGGTGGTCGTCACGGCGGCGGTGTCGGTCACGCTGTTCGCGCTCACCTTCCTGGTGCAGCGGGTGGTCGCCCCCTGGAGCAGGCGGTGAAGCTCGGGGTCGACGCGGTGACGAAGGGCTACCCTGGGCTGGCCGTGCTCGAGGACGTCGCGTTCGATGTCGCGCCGGGGGAGTTCGTGTCCGTGATCGGGCCGAGCGGGTGCGGGAAGTCGACGTTGTTCGACGTGATCGCCGGGCTGGAGCGGCCGGATGCGGGCCGGGTGCTCGTCGACGGCGTGGACGCGACCGGTCAGGTGGAGCACGCCGCGTACATGCCGCAGCGGGACCTGCTGTTCCCGTGGCGCACGGTGCTGGACAACACCACGCTGGGGCTCGAGGTGGCGGGCGTGCGGCGGCGGGAGGCGCGGGCGCGGGCGCAGGCGCTCTTCGGCCCGTTCGGGCTCGCGGGGTTCGAGCACGCCCGCCCCGACGAGCTGTCCGGCGGGATGCGGCAGCGCGCCGCGTTGCTGCGCACGGTGGTGCAGGAGCGCTCGCTGCTGCTGCTCGACGAGCCGTTCGGCGCGCTGGACTCGCTGACCCGCTCGGAGATGCAGGCCTGGCTCGCGGAGGTGTGGGCGCGGTACGGCTGGACGGTGCTCCTGGTGACGCACGACATCCGGGAGGCCGTCTTCCTGTCCGACCGCGTGGTCGTGCTCACGCCACGGCCCGCCACGGTGCGCACGCAGGTGAACGTCGACCTGCCCCGCCCGCGCCGCACGGGAACCGCGCTCACGGCGGCCGAGGAGAAGGTGCACGCGGCCCTCACCGGCTGAGGTCGCGTCGGGGGTCAGCCGTCGCCGCTTCCGCCCCCGGAGGATCCCGACGTCTCCTTGGTGTCCGCCGACTCCTTCGTCTCCTCGGTCGCGGTGTCGTCCTGGGTCTCCGTCGCCCGCGTGGTCTCCTCGGTCTCCTCCGTCGTCGGCGGCACCGTCGTGGTCGTCACGGGTGTGGTGGTCTCCGGCGGGTCCGTCGTGGTGGGCGGCGGTTCGGTCGTCGTTGTCGGCGGGACGGTGGTGGGCGGTGGGGTTGTTGTGGGCGGGATCGTGGTCGTCGGCGGCGGGGTGGTCGTCGGCGTTGTGGAGGGGGGCGTGGTGGAGGGGGGCGTGCTCGGGCTTGTGACCGGGCCCGCCGAGCCGCCTCCCGATCCGGATGATCCGGT
Organism: Pseudonocardia sp.; assembly: GCA_036265695.1. Taxonomy (GTDB): domain Bacteria; phylum Actinomycetota; class Actinomycetes; order Mycobacteriales; family Pseudonocardiaceae; genus Pseudonocardia. The sequence goes on from DATAOO010000342.1 coordinate 57,154, forward strand.
GCCTCCGGATGTTCCGGTGCCTGCCGACGCCGCGGTCGACCCGCCGCCCCCGCTTCCGCCGCCCCCGCTTCCGCCGCCGCCGGATCCGCCGCCGCCGGATCCGCCGCCGCTGGATGCGCCGCCGAAGCCGCCGCCGGACCCACCGCCGCTGGATGCGCCGACGGACGCGCTGCCGCCTCCGGACCCGCCGCTCGGATCGATCAGCGAGGAGAGCGCGGCCGATCGCAGCTTCAGGGGGGCGGGTGGGGCGGCGACGATGCTGGGGGTGCCCAGGTCGTAGGCCGACGGCAGCGCGGGATCCGGCGGTGGCGTGTTCGCGTTCTGGTAGTAGAGCGGCGGTCGGTCCCCGGCACCGGAGCGCTCGGCGTTGCCTGCCAGTCCCACCGCGGCCGCGCCGACCGCCGCGACGCTGGCGGCGACCGCGGCCACCGGCGCGGCCCGGCGCGACCAGCGCCGGAGCGCCACACGGCGCAGCATCGCGGAGGGCGAGGGCGACGTGACGTCCGCGGGCAACGCCGCCGCCGCGTCCGCGAGCGCGTCGGCCGTCCAGTCGAGGCGGTGTTCCTCGACCTCGTCGGGATCGATCGTCGCGTCGTCGTCCCAGCTCAGCGTGGCTGCCAGTGCGATGAACCCGTCGTCGAGCAGCCCCTCGATGCGCTCCGCGGACCGGCCGCTCAACCGGGCGAGGTCCGTGACGGCGACGTCCCCCATGTAGTGCAGGACGAGCGGCCAGCGTTGGCCGAAGGGGATGCGCTGCAGCGCGGTGACGAGGACGGCGCTCTCGTCCGCCTCCGCATCGACCGCCGCGGCGTCGGCGCTCCGCGGCCCGGGCTTCGTGCTCTTGGCGCGTTCGGCGGCGATCTGGACCGCGCGCCACCGCACCGCGGGCAGCGGGTCGGCCGCCCGGCTGAGCGCAGGCCACGCCGACCACGCCCGCATCAACGCGTCCTTGGTGACCGCCTCGGCGAGGACGGCGTCGCCGGTGATCGCCACCGACTGCGCCATCAACTCCGGATATGCCGTGGCGTAGAACGCCGAGAATTCGCCGCGTGAACCGCGCGCCGATTGCACCAGAGCCCCCTGTGGTCGCCGACGTTCGAGTCGTCCGTGGGTTGCTCGCCCGAGATGCGTCAACCGTTACGCCGCTTGGCGCAGATTCTCGCGGACAGTGATCGGCAAGATCCACCTAACGGATGGATCTGCGGGTGTGGACGGTGGTATCGCCTAGCGGTCGGCGACCTCGCCGTGACCGCTGTCGTCGCCGCGGGTGTCGGTGTTGCCGTGCTTGTCGCTGTTCTCGTCGCTGCGCTTGTGCGAGGTGGACGGCGCCGGGCCGTCGGTGGGCTGGCTCCGCGCCTTCTCGCCGGTGGCCGACAACTCCGTCCGCGCGTCGGTCGCCTGCGGCTCGGACGATGACCCGCCGGTCGAATGCGGCGCCACCACCGCGGCGGCGATGCCGCCAGGCTGGACGGCCCGCGGCGCCGGACCGCTGCTCGGGTCAGTCGGGAGGGCGAGCGCGTCGTCCTGGGGCGGCGCCGTCGCCGCCTTCCGCGTCGCGCCTCCCCCCGCGGCCGCCTGCAAACGCGGCAAGGCGGCAGGAGCGCCTGCGTCCGCGGTCGGGCCCGTCCGCGCCGCCACATCGGGTGCCGCCCCCTTTGCCGCACCGGCACCGGCCGCGGCGGCGCTCCCCGGTTCTGCGGGTGCGGTGGCGGGGGCCGGTTGTGCCGGCCCGTCGGCGTACGCCGGTTCTGCCAGCGCGGCGGCTCGCGCCAGCTCTGAGGGCGCGGGGGCAGGGGCCGATTGTGCGGGCGCGGCGGCGCTCGCCGGCTCTGCTAGCGCGGCGGCTCGCGCCGGTGGTGTGGGTGCGGTGGCGGGGGCCGGTCCGGCTGGAGCGGCGGCGCTCGCCGGTTCTGTGGGTGCGCTGGCGGGGGCCGGTTGTCCCGGCGCGGGAGCGTACGCGGGTTCTGCTGGCCCGGCGGCGCGCGCCGGCTTTGTGGGCGCGGCGGCGCGCGCCGGT
>DATAOO010000343.1:0-16842 GCA_036265695.1 Pseudonocardia sp.
GTTGACAACGTTTCGAGCCCTCTGGACGCCGTGCTCCAGATCTGCTCCAGATAGGATACCGACGCAGTGAATAGTCGATCTTACCGAGATCGACTATGTCGAGCTGGCACCGACCCTGAGCTGCGGAAACTCGATGCGGGCCACCGTCATCGCAAGAGTGGAGCTGAGGGGATTCGAACCCCTGACCCTTTGACTGCCAGTCAAATGCGCTACCAACTGCGCCACAGCCCCTTGCCCGGCCAACGGTACACGACGCCGTCGGCCGGGCGGCAGGCGGGGCTCAGCTGATGATCGCTTTCAGCCAGCCGGTGTTGTTGAGGTCGACCATCGCGCCGTTGGCCACGACGGTGGGGGTGCCGAACAGCCCGTTGGTCTGCAGGGCCGGGTCGGCGATGGCCTTGTTGGTCTCCGCGGTGACGGCGGCGGCGTTCTTCGCGCCCGTGACGCAGCCCGCGAAGTCGCCCTTCGCACCGAGCTCCGTGCCGAACTGCACGAGCTGCGCGTCGGTGAGGCCCGCGCTGCCCTCGGACGGCTGGCTCGCGAACAGTTTCTGGTGGTACGCCGGGTAGATCCCGGCGGGCACGGAGCACAGCGCCGCGTTGGACGCCCGCGTGGAGTAGCCCGGCGGGGTGGTGCGGGAGTCGAGGATCGCGATCGAGTGGTAGCGGACTGTCAGCTTGCCCTCGTTGAGCGCCGTGACGATCTCGTTGCCGTAGGTCTTCTCGAAGATCTCGCAGTTGGGGCAGAGGAAGTCCTCGTAGACGTCGACCACGGCCTTGCCGGTGCCCGCCGTGACCACCGCACCCGCCGCCGTGGCCGTGTAGGTGGGGGCGACCGTCTCGGTGCCCGACCGTCGCAGGTAGAGCACGACGCCGCCGACGAGGACCGCGACGACGACTACCGCGATCACGATCATCAACGTCGGGTTGGAGCGCTTCTGCGGCACCTGGATCCCGGCCGCGGCCAGCCGTTGCGCGGCCGCCTCCTGGCGCCGCTTGCGCTCGCCCCGTGACGCTCCACCCATGTCAGGTCCTTCCCGCGGTCAGCCGTGCATCCATCGAAAGCAGGGTGTGCGGTCGGACGACGAGCCACGCGGCCAACGCGAGGAACCCGGCGTCGCGCACGATCTCCTGCACGTAGGCCGTGGCGCCGGGGGCCACCGCACCACCGCCGCCGAAACAACCGCAGTCGATCGAGAGCCCGCGCGCCCACGCCTGGGCCACCCCCGCGATGAACACCAGCAGCAGCCCGCCGGAGATCACGGCGACCAGGCGCGTGCCGATCCCGAGCAGGAGCAGCAGGCCGAGGGCGATCTCGAGGAACGGGAGCAGGGCGGCGACGACGTCGACCGCGGCCCGCGGGAGCACGTCGTAGGCGCGCACCGCGACGACGGTCTGGTCAAGGTCGGTCGCCTTGAGGGTGCCCGAGACCAGCCACACGGCGGCGAGGCCGAGGCGCGCCAGCGTGCCGACCAGATCGAGAACGTGCGCCCGACTCACACGTTCAGAGTAGCGAGTCCCCCTGAGAGGCCCATCAGAAGACTTCCCGACCGGACTCCTGCTCCAGCACGGCGTCCAGGTCGGCCAGCCGTTCCATGCTCGCCACGGCCCGCGCGGTGCGGTGGTTGGCCGCCAGCAGCTCGCGGTGGCGGTGCGTCCACGCCCAATAGCCCGCCGTGAACGGGCAGGCGTCGTCGCCGAGCCGTTTGCGCGGGTCGTAGGCGCAGTCGCCGCAGTGGTCGGACATCCGGGAGATGTAGGCCCCGCCCGAGCTGTAGGGCTTGGTCGCGAGGAGGCCGCCGTCGGCGTGCTGGCTCATCCCGATCACGTTGGGCGGCATCACCCACTCGAAGCCGTCGACGAACGCCTCGCGGAACCAGTCCGAGAGCTCCGCGGGTCGGTAGCCGCGCTGGAGGGCGTGGTTGCCCAGCACCATGAGCCGTTGGATGTGGTGGGTCCAGCCGCGGTCGCGGACACCCTCCAGCGCGGTGCGCAGGCACCGGGCGGTGACCGCGTCGGCGTCGAGCGCACGCCACCAGTCGGGCAACGGCGTGTGCGCGCGGCGGGCGTTGCGCCGCTGGTAGCCGCGCCCGAAGCGCCAGTACAGCTGCCAGATGTACTCCCGCCACCCCAGCACCTGCCGGACGAAGCCCTCCGCGCTCGCGATCGGGACCGCGCCCGCCCGGTGCGCGGCCTCGGCGGCGCGGACGACGTCGAGGGGGTGCAGCAGCCCGAGGTTGAGCGGCACCGAGAGCAGCGAATGCGCCATCGCCCAGTCGGCCGTGAGCATCGCGTCCTCGTGCGGTCCGAAGTGCGCGAGTCGATGCGCGACGAAGTGCCGCAGCGCTTCCTGCGCCTCGTCCGCGGTGACGGCGAACCAGCGCGGCCCGTCGCGTCCGACGGTCGGCAGGTTCATCCGGTCGAGGTCGGCCCGGACCTCGGCGTCGATGGCGTCCTCGGTCGGCTGCCACGGCGGCGGAACGTCGAGCGTCGCGGCGCCGCGGGGTGGCGGCTCGCGGTTGGCGTGGTCGTGGTTCCACTTGCCGCCCAGCGGGTCGGGGCCGTCCATCAGCACGTCGAAGCGGACCCGTTGGGCGCGGTAGAACTCCTCCATCCGGAACGTGCTGCGATCGCCCGCCCAGTCGGCGAACTCCTTGCGGGACAGGGCGAACGTCGGCGTCGGGAGGATCTCCTCGACGAGCCCCTCCTTGCGCAGGCGCTCGACGAGGTCGGCCGCCGCGTGCGACGTCGGCTCGTGCACGAGCACCGGCCGCCCGACCTGCTCCAGCGCTTCCCGGTAGGTGTGGGTGCGGAGGTAGCGGGCCCGGTCGCCGAGCTCCGCGGCCAGGTGTCGCATCCCGGAGAGGAGGAGGTGCAGCTTCTGCCGGTGGAACGGCTTGCGGCGCAGCGCACCCGCGGACTCGACGAGGACGATTTCGCGGTCACCGTGGACGTGCGGGCCGAGCTGGTCGGCGAAGAGCCACAGCGGGGGATCGCCCATCGGGCCAGTCTGCGGCTCGTCGCCCCGGACCGCGCGCCGACCCCGGGAGCGCGCTGAAGAACTCGACCCCTGTTGCGCGACGGGCGGAGCTCTTCAGCACCCTCCTAGGCTTCCTTCATGACCGTCACTCATCATCACGCGGACGTCTCCGGTGGCTGGCTGCGCGCAGGCGTCTTCGGCGCGATGGACGGCCTGGTCACCAACATCGCGCTGGTGGCGGGCGTGGGCGGCGGCGGCGCGGACCCCGGCACGATCATCCTCACCGGGATGGCGGGCCTCGTGGCGGGCGCGTTCTCGATGGCGTTGGGCGAGTTCGCGTCGGTCGACACGCAGAACGACGCGGTGGCGCACGAGGTCCGGGTCGAGCGCGACGAGATCGACCGGCATCCCGAGGACGAGAAGGCCGAGCTGGCCGACATGTACCAGCAGATGGGCCTCACCCGTCCCACCGCTGAGGCCGTTGCCCACGAGGTCCACGCCGACCCGGAGCTCGCGGTCAAGGTGCACATCGTCCAGGAGCTGGGCGTCGACCCGGACGACCAGCCCTCACCCTGGACGGCCGCGATCAGCTCGTTCGTGGCGTTCTCGATCGGCGGGATCTTCCCGCTGGTCTCCTACCTGCTCGGGTCGGCGTCGCTGCTTCTGGCGCTGACGGTGGGTGCGGTCGGGCTGTTCGCGGCGGGCGCGATCACGTCTCGGTTCACGTCCCGCTCGTGGTGGTTCTCGGGGCTGCGCCAGCTCATGTTCGGTGCGATCGCGGCGGGCGCGACGTACCTCGTCGGCTTGGCGATCGGCGTGTCGGCGGGATGACCGCGGACGACCACGACCTGGCACCATCGGCACGGTGACCGCCGAGCCGCTCCACGCCGCGAGCCTGGTCGACCTCGCGGCCCGGCGGCTGCGGGCGGAGATCCTCTCCGGCGAGCTGGCGCCCGGCGAGCGGATCGTCGAGGAGCAGCTCACCCGGCGGTTCGGCACGTCCCGCGCCCCGCTGCGGGAGGCGCTGCGTCTGCTCGGCCAGCAGGGGCTGGTGGAGCACCTGCCCCGGCGCGGCGTGCGTGTGACGCGGCTGTCGGCCCGCGACATCGACGAGCTCTTCACCCTGCGCGACGCCCTCGAGCAGTTCGCCGTCCGCTGCGCCGCCGCCCACCCCGCCGACGAGGCCGGGCTCGACGCGATGGCCGCCGCGGTGGAGGCGATGGAGTGCGCCACGGCCGCGGGCGACACCGTGGCCCAGGACGCCGCGCACCGGGCGTTCCACCTGGCGTTGGTGGCGCGCTCGGGGCACAAGCACCTGATCGACGTCTACGAGCCGGTGATCCTCAAGCTGCAGCTCTACATGGCCACCAACCTGCGGCGGGAGGCCGATCAGCGACCGAGCGCGGAGGGCCCGCAGCGACACCGTCGCCTCTACGAAGCCGTGCGTGGTGGCGACCTGGCCACGATCGTCGACGCGCTGGCCCGCCACGGAGCCCGCACCTACCTCGCCCCCGAGCTGGACGGCCGCTGAGCGCAACACGGCTTTAACAGCAGGAGCCTTCGGCTGTCACCAAACCGTCGACAATCGACGGAGTGCGGATTTCGGCGCCTGACCTCTCCCGGGTTTCGACCCTGCGCGCGGCCTACGCGCAGGGTCTCTCGGCGCACGTCGTCGTCGACCGCGTCCTCGAACGCCTCGCGGCCCGCCCCGACGGCGTCTGGATCTCGCGCTTCGACGCCGCGACGCTGCACGCCCGCGCCGCCGCGATGGAGCAGCGCTGGGCGCCAGACGCCCGACCGCCGCTCTATGGGGTGCCGTTCGCGGTCAAGGACAACATCGACGTCGCGGGCCTCCCGACCACCGCCGCGTGCCCCGCGTTCAGCTACTCCCCCGCCGCTGACGCCACGAGCGTGCGCCTGCTCCTCGAACAGGGCGCGATCGCCGTCGGCAAGACCAACCTCGACCAGTTCGCCACCGGCCTGGTCGGCACCCGCAGCCCGTACGGCGCCCCGGAGAGCGTCTTCGGCGGCGACCTGATCTCGGGCGGGTCGAGCTCGGGCAGCGGCGTGGCCGTGGCCGCAGGCACCGTGGCGTTCGCGCTGGGCACCGATACCGCCGGGTCCGGGCGGGTGCCCGCCGCCCTGAACGGGATCGTCGGGCTCAAGCCCACCCGCGGGCTCGTCAGCACCGCGGGGGTCGTGCCCGCCTGCCGCTCGCTCGACTGCGTGTCGGTGTTCGCGAACGACCTCGACGACGCGCGGCTCGTGCTCGCGGCGCTGGCAGGCCCCGACCCGGCCGACCCGTGGTCGCGCGCGTCGAAACGCCCAACACGGCGTGCCGATATGTACGACTCACCGCGGGGTGGGGCGTCGGAATCGCCAACACGGTCGGTCGAAACGTACGACTCACGGTGGCGGGTGGGGGTGCCGGTCGACGCCGGGCTCGCCGACCGCGGGTACGCCGAGGCGTTCCGGCGGGTCGTCGAACGGGTGGACGCGCGGCCCGTGCCGCTGGAGCCGCTGTTCGAGGCCGGTGACCTGCTCTACGACGGCCCCTGGGTGGCCGAACGCCTGGCAGACCTGGCCGTGTTCCTCGACGAGCACCCCGACGACGTGCTGCCGGTGACCCGCGCGGTGATCGAGCGCGGCCGCGGGTTCGACGCCGTCGCGACCTTCCGCGCCCGGCACCGGCTGCAGGAGCTGCGGGCCTGGGCCGAGCGGCTGTGGACCCGAGTCGACGCGCTGCTGCTCCCCACGATCCCCACCACGTTCACCCGCGCCCAGCTCGCCGCGGAGCCGGTGGCGCACAACCGGACGCTGGGCCGGTTCACCCAGTTCACGAACCTGCTCGACCTCGCCGCCGTCGCCGTCCCCGCGGGCACCACCGCGGACGGGCGGCCGTTCGGCGTCACCCTGCACGGCCCGGCCTTCACCGAGGACCGGCTGATCTCCGCTGCTCGACGACTGGAGGCCGCATGACGTCCACAATCCCGAAGACCGCGGTGATCGGACCGGTCGCCGCGAGTCCCTACGCCTGGCCGTTCGACGGCTCCGTCGACACCGCGCACGTGGCGCTGATCTGCATCGACTGGCAGGTCGACTTCTGCGGGCCCGGTGGCTACGTCGACCGCATGGGCTACGACCTGTCGCTCACCCGAGCCGGGCTCCCCGCCACCGCCGCGATGATCGCCCACGCGCGGGCCACCGGCATGCTGGTGATCCACACCCGGGAGGGCCACGCGCCCGACCTCTCCGACCTGCCCGCCAACAAGCGTTGGCGCTCAGCGCAGATCGGCGCGGAGATCGGCTCGGAAGGGCCAGCCGGACGGATCCTCGTGCGCGGCGAGCCGGGCTGGGAGATCGTGCCGGAGGTCGCGCCGATCCCCGGCGAGGTGCTGGTGGACAAGCCCGGCAAGGGCGCGTTCTACGCGACGAACCTCGACCTCGTGCTCCGCACCCACGCGATCACCCACATCATCCTGACCGGCATCACCACCGACGTCTGCGTGCACACGACCATGCGCGAGGCGAACGACCGCGGCTACGAGTGCCTGATCCTGTCCGACTGCACCGGCGCGACGGACCCGTCCAACCACGACGCCGCACTGCACATGGTGACCATGCAGGGCGGGGTCTTCGGCGCGGTGGCCACCTCCACCGATGTGATCGAAGGGACCAGCTATGCAGGTTGACGCCGAGCCGTACCCGTTCACCTTCGACCCGGCGAGCACCGCGCTGGTGATCATCGACATGCAGCGCGACTTCGTCGAGCCGGGCGGCTTCGGCGAGACGCTCGGGAACGACGTCTCGCTGCTGCAGTCGATGGTGCCGCCCCTGAGGAAGGTGCTCGACACCGCACGGGCGGTGGGACTCACCGTGATCCACACCCGCGAGGGGCACGTGCCCGACCTCTCCGACTGCCCGCCCGCCAAGCTCAACCGCGGCGACCCGACGCTGCGGATCGGCAGCCCGGGGCCCAAGGGGCGCATCCTGGTCCGCGGCGAGTACGGCCACGACATCATCGACGACCTCGCGCCCGCACCCGGCGAGCTGGTGATCGACAAGCCGGGCAAGGGCTCGTTCCACGGCACGACGTTCGGCGCCGAGCTGGCCGCGCGCGGGATCACGTCGCTCGTGGTCACCGGCGTCACCACCGAGGTGTGCGTGCACACCACCGTCCGCGAGGCCAACGACCGCGGCTACGAGTGCCTCGTGCTCTCCGACTGCGTCGGCTCCTACTTCCCCGAGTTCCAACGGGTCGGCCTGGCCATGATCGCCGCGCAGGGCGGCATCTTCGGCTGGGTCGCGCCTTCGGAAGCGTTCCTGTCCGCCCTCGTCCCCCAGGAGGTTGCGTCGTGACCACGACGGAGGAGTCCACGCTCAAGGTGCCGTGGTGGGTGTCCGGCGACACCAACGCGTTCTTCGGTCTCGGCTTCAACACGCTGGTCAACGTGCTCGTGCTCTCGGGCCTGTGCCTCGGCGTGGTGAACATCCCCGGCGCGGAGGTGTTCGGGGTGATCCTGCCCGCGCTCGGCGTCCAGCTGCTGATCGGCAACGTCTACTACACCTACCTCGCGCGGCGGCTGGCCCAGCGGGAGAACCGGCTCGACGTGTGCGCGATGCCCTACGGGCCTTCGGTGCCGCACATGTTCATCGTCGTCTTCGTGATCATGCTGCCGATCTACCTGGCGACGAAGGACCCGTTGGTGGCGTGGGCGGCCGGGCTCGCGTGGTGCTTCATCATCGGGCTGATCGTGCTGGTGGGGGCGTTCGTCGGCCCGTACATCCGCCGCTACACCCCGCAGGCCGCGATGCTGGGCACCCTGGCGGGCATCTCGATCGCGTTCATCTCCATGCGCCCGGCCGCCCAGATGTGGGAGGCGCTCTGGATCGCGTTGCCGGTCATGATGATCATCCTGATCGGGTTCTTCACCGACCTGAAGCTGCCCGGGAACATCCCGGTCGGCCTGGCCGCGTTGCTCGTCGGCACCGCCATCGGGTGGATCGGCGGCTACATGTCGGCGCCGGACGTGGTGTCGGCCGCGCAGAACGTGGCGATCTCGCTGCCCACCGCGGACTTCGCCCGGCTCGGCGCGGGGCTCGCCGACGTCGCGCCGCTCCTGGCCACGGCGATCCCGCTGGGCATCTACAACTTCACCGAGGGCATGACCAACGTCGAGAGCGCGGCGGTGGCGGGTGACGAGTACAACCTCCGCTCGATCCTGCTGGCCGACGGCACCGGCGCGGTCGTGGGGTCCGTGCTCGGCTGCCCGTTCCCGCCTGCCGTCTACATCGGACACCCGGGCTGGAAGGCCGCGGGCGGGCGCACCAGCTACTCGCTGGCGTCCGGCGTGGTGATCGCCCTGATGTGCTTCCTGGGCCTGTTCGGGCTGCTCGGAGCGCTCTTGCCGCTGCCCGCGATCGTGCCGATCCTGCTCTACATCGGCCTGCTGATCGGCGCGCAGGCGTTCCAGGAGACGCCGAAGCGGCACGCCGTCGCCGTGGTGTTCGCGCTGATCCCCAACATCGCCTCTTGGGCGTCGGGGCTCATCGACAACGCGCTGATCGCGGCGGGGACGACGGCATCGCAGGTCGGTGAGGCCGCGCTGACCAACGCCGGGTTGGTCTACGAGGGCCTGAAGCTGCTCGGCGGCGGGGCGATCCTCGCCGGGCTCGTGCTGGGCGCGATCACCGCGTTCATCATCGACAAGAGGTTCGTGTCGGCCGCGGTGTACTGCTTCATCGGGGCCGTGCTCGGGTTCATCGGGCTGATCCACGCCGAGCAGGTGGGCTGGGATGTGGGCGGGCAGATCGCGCTCGGGTACGCGTTCGCGGGGATCATCCTGCTCGGGTTCGCGTTCGCCACGCGCGGCGAGGACCCGGCGAAGACCGACGAGCCTGCGACCGCCACGATCGACGAGGCGCCGCAGCCGCCTGCGGTGGACGCGCCTGCCGCGGTCGCCCCGGTCGACACGACCCGCCCGGCCACCGCGTGACGGCCGTCCCGCTGGCGGACGGCGAGGTCGCGCTCGACCGCGCCGACGTGGTGGCCGAGGTGCGCGCCGCGTTCGACCGGTACGAACGGGCGCTCGTCGCGGGTGACGTCGCGGTGCTGACCGAGCTGTTCTGGGGCGACCCGCGCTGCGTGCGGTTCGGCGTGACCGACCGGCAGCAGGGCGGCGCCGAGATCGCGGCGTGGCGGGCCGTGCACCCCTCGGTGCCGCCGGGGCGGCGGCTGTGGGACACGCGGGTGATCGCGGTCGACGACCGGACGGCCGTCGTAACCACGCTCTTCGACTACCCCGACCGGGCCGTCGAAGGCAGGCAGAGCCAGACCTGGGTGCGGCTCGCCGACGGGTGGCGGGTCGTGGCGGCGCACGTCTCGGAGCTGCCGCGCGCGACGGTGCGGCTCGCCGTCGTCGCGGCGCACCGCACGGGTCAGCCGCTGCACCCCGAGCTGGTGACGCTCGGAGCGCGGTTCGCCGGGGTGGCGGTCACGGCGCCGGTCTACCGGCTCGTGGTGCTGCCGGGTCCGGGGGTGGAGCGCGGCGGGCTCGTCGCGGTCGAGGCGGGTGGGCACGCGATCGAGGTGGAGCTGCACGACGTGCCGACGGCCTGCGTCGGCGCGCTGCTCACCGCGCTGCCCGCGCCGCTGGCGCTCGGGCCGGTCCGGCTCTCCGACGGGGAGGTGCCGGGCATCGTGTGCACCAGCGCGCCCGCGGCGGCGGTGGACGTGAGCGCGTGGGGCAGCTGGCCCGCCTACCGCGCGGCCGTGGAGGCCGGGGCCTTGTCAGGGTAGCCTGACAAGCATGGGCGGGCTGCGCTGGTCGGACGGGTACGAGGCGTGGAAACGGCTGCGCCGGTGGCACGAGCGGGGCACGGCCGACGGCGACGCGGCGCTCGATGCGCTGTCCGACGTCGGCGCGCTGCGACGGCTGCTGGACGAGGCCGAGCTGGCCGCCGTGCGGGCCGCGCGGGGACGGGCGAAGAGCTGGGCGGAGATCGCCACGCGGCTCGGCGTCACCCGGCAGTCGGCGTGGGAACGGTGGCGCGACCTCGATGACGTCCGGCCCGCTGCCGACGAGGCGGCGGCCGGCCTGTGGGAGGCCACCGAGAAGGCAGCGACCGAGCTGGTGGCCGCCGCCCTGGACGGGCCGCTGGTCGCCGTGCCGGACGTCGTCGGGCTGGAGTGGGAGACGGCCCGGCGGGTGTTGGCGGCGGCCCGGCTGGTGGCGGTGAGCGCCGACCCGGACGGGCCGCCCGGCGGTGTGGTCGTCGAGCAGAAGCCCGGCGCGGGTGAGCGGGTGGAGCCCAGGTCGTCGGTGCGGCTGTGGCTGGGCCGCGGGCCCGGCGACGCGGGCGTGCGCGAGCCGCTGCACCCCCGGCCGACCCCCCGCGCGACCGGCGGCGCCATCGACGAGACAACGGGACAGGCGATCCCGTAGGCCTCAGCCCAGCGCAGCGCTTGAGGCGGGGACGAGGCCGCCCGTGAGCAGCTTGGGCGAGGCCGCCGACGTGGCGAGCACCGCGGGCGGGGTGCCACAGCGGGTCGACGGTGATGCCGAAGATCACGAGAGGGTCATGCGCGCAGCGTCGCACCCCGCGCGGTTACGACCGCACGGCGCTCAGGAACTCGAGCAGCGCGGTCGTGTCGAGGTGGAACATCGTCGACTCGGCGACCAGCCCGTCCCGCACCTCGTAGACGCTCACAACGGGCGCGTCGAGCCAGCGGTCGCCGTCGCTCACCCGGTGCCGCCAGCACACGGCGACGCGGCCCGCCGGGTCGGCGACGAGCACCTCGCCCAGGTCGTCGACGGTCGCGGGCTGGAAGCGCCCCCAGGTCTCCCAGAACGCCATCGCGTGCGCGTGCGCCCCTTCCCGACCGTGGTAGGTGCCGCCGTAGGGCAGGGACTCCGCTTCGCGGATCGTCACGTCCGGGGCGTAGCAGGACAGGATGGCGGGGAGGTCGCGCGCCGCGACGGCGGCGAACAGCCGCGTCACCGCGGCGGCCGGGTCGGTGGTCATGGAGAAGACGACGCCCCACGAGCGCTCGCTGTGACATCGGCGCGCCGGGCCTCGAGGAACGCCCGCTCGGCCGCGTTGTCCGTGCGCTCGGCCGCCGCCGCGTAGGCCGCGGCGGCTTCGGCGGTCCGGCCGAGGCGGCGCAGCAGGTCGGCCCGCACGGCGTGGTAGACGTGCAGGCGCTCCAGCGGTAACGGGTCGACCAGCGCCAGCGCGGCGGCGGGTCCTTCGACCTCGGCCACCGCGACGGCCCGGTTGAGCGCCGCCACCGGGGTGGGCGCGAGCGCGAGGAGCTGGTCGTAGAGCGCGACGACCTGGGCCCAATCGGTGGGCTCGTCGGTGTGCACGGCCTGGATCGCCGCCTGGATCTGGTACGGGCCGGGCCTGCCGCGGCGCAGGCAGGCCCGCACCAGCTCGCGGCCCTCGGCGACGAGCGCGGCGTCCCACCGCGTGCGGTCCTGCGCGGGCAACGGCACGAGCGCGCCGTCGCCGTCGGTGCGGGCGTCCCGGCGCGCCGCGGCCAGCAGCATCAGCGCCAGCAGGCCCACCGCCTCGGGCTCGTCCGGCATCAGCTCGACGAGCAGGCGGCCGAGCCGGATGGCCTCGTGGCAGAGGTCGTCGCGCACCAGCGAGTCACCGCCCGAGGCCGTGTAGCCCTCGTTGAACACCAGGTAAACCACGGCGAGCACCCCGCGCAGCCGCTCGGGGAGGTCGGCGTCGCGGGGCACCCGGTACGGGATGCGCGCGGCCCGGATCTTGCCCTTCGCCCGGACGAGCCGCTGCGCCATCGTCGCCTCGGGTACGAGGAACGCGCGGGCGATCTCGGCCGTCGTGAGCCCACCGAGCAGGCGCAGGGTGAGCGCGACCCGCGCGGACGGGGCGAGCGCCGGGTGGCAACAGGTGAAGATCAGCCGAAGCCGGTCGTCGAGCACGGGACCCTCCTCCGGCACCGGATCGCGTCCTGGGTGGCCCTTCCCGAGCCGGAGCGCCTCGGCCTGGCGGTCGTCGCGGACCGACTCGCGGCGCAGCCGGTCGAGCGCCTTGTTGCGGGCCGTTCTGATGATCCAGCCCGCGGGGGCGGGCGGCACGCCGTCGACGGGCCACCGGGCCACGGCCGTCGTGAACGCTTCCTGCACGCACTCCTCGGCGAGGTCGATGTCGCCGAAGGCCCGCACGAGCACGGCGACCGCGCGGCCGTGCTCCTCCCGGAAGACCTGCGCGATCGTCACAGGAACGGCTGCACCTCGATGGCAACGTCGTCGCGGCGGCGAAGCGGCGAGCCCAGCCCAGCGCCTCGTCCAGGTCCTCGGCCTCGACGATCGCGAGCCCGCCCAGGTACTCCTTGCCCTCCAGGAACGGGCCGTCGGTGAGCAGCACCTGGTCGTCCTCGGCCCGCACGACCGTCGCGGTCGACGGGCCCGCCAGCCCGCCCGCGAACACCCACGAGCCCGCGGCCCGCAGGTCGGCGTGGATGTCGGCCAGATCGGCGTCGATGCGCGCGAGCCGCTCGGGCGGCGGCCGCTCCCCCGTGCTCGGCTGGTAGACCGACAGCAGGTAGCGGGTCATCGGCCGTCCTCCCGGGCGTACTGGGCGATGATCACGCCCGCGCCGGTCGGCGTGGCGTCCACGAGCCGCAGCCTGGCATGCGGGCCGTCCGCGGCGAACATCCGCTGCCCGGCGCCGAGCACGATCGGGTGCACCAGCAGCAGCAGTTCGTCGACGAGGTCCTCGGCCAGCAGGGCGCGCAGCAGTTCGCCGCTGCCCAGGAGCGTGAGACCGGGGCCGTCGGGCAGCGCCTTGACCGCGGCGACGTCGGGGAGCAGCACCGAGTTCGCCCAGATCAGCGGCTCGGTCAGCGTGGTCGAGACGACGAACTTGCGGCCCGCGTCCAGCCGCGGCGAGAACGGGTTGTCGGTCCGTCCGGCCCACGAGCGGTGGAAGAGCTCGTAGGTGCGGCGGCCGAACAGCAGGTCGGACTCGCCCTGCATGTGCCCGGCCATGACGCGGCCCTGCACGGGGTCGGCGGCGTAGGGCGTGGCCCAGCCGCCGTGGGTGAAGCCGCCGCGCACGTCCTCGTCGGAGCGACCGGGGGCCTGCATGACGCCGTCCAGGCTGATCGACTCGACGGCACTGATCTTCCGCATGGTGTCCTCCTCGGGGGTCTCAGCACCTACACGAAGTCGGTTGGGCCGTATCGACAGAATCTCCCCCATGGATTCCGACGAGATCCGCGAGCTGGTCGAACGGTGGGTGCGGGCGATCAAGGCGGGCGATCTCGACGCCGTGGTGGCCGATCACGCCGACGACGTGCTGATGTTCGACGTGCCGCCGCCGGGTGAAGGCGTGCGCGGGCTGGCCGCCTACCGGGAGATGTGGCCCCCGTTCTTCGAGTACGTGCGTTCCGGGGCGGCGTTCGACCTCAGGTCGTTGGAGGTGACGGCGGGCGCGGACGTCGGCTACGCGACGGCGCTGCTCGTCTGCGGCACGCCAGAAGAGCTGGCGACCAAACCCGCGGACTTCCGGCTGCGGATCACGCTCGGGCTGCGCCGCGAGGGCGGGCGGTGGGTGATCGCCCACGAGCACCACTCATTCCCCGACCTCACCTAACGCCACCGCGGCCTCGATCGGGAACACCGCGGGCGCGCGGGCCTCGACGTACGCGATGAGGTCGGGCTCGTGCCGGACGTCCACGTGCGCGGCCAGTGGCGAGGCCGCCCGCTGGCAGCGCACGAAGGCCTCAACGGACGCGAAGCGGACGGTCCCGGCGCGGGCCTGCACGTCCACGTCGCCGAAGCCCGCGGAATCCAGCAGGGTGACGAGCGGGCGCGGGTCGTCGCCGAACCCGAACGGCGCGCGCATCACCGCCGCCGCGTCCGGGCCGACGACGGCCTGCAGGGCATCCGCCAGCGCGGCGAAGCCGGGGCTGTGGTGCAACGCCCGCCACACCAGCAGGGCCACCCGCCCACCCGGGCGCGCAACGCGGCGCATCTCGCGCAGCGCACCGAGCCGGTCGGGGACGAACTGCAGCCCGGCCTGGCAGAGCACGCGGTCGAAGCCGCCGTCGGGGAACGGCAGGCGCGCCGCGTCGGCCTGCGCCCAGCGCACCCCGCGCGTCCGCGCGGCGACGGCGATCATGCCGGGGTTGATGTCGACGCCGGTCACCGCGCCGGACGGCCCGACCCGCTCCGCCGCCGCGGCCGCGACGACGCCGGTGCCGCACGCCACGTCCAGCACGGTGTGGCCGATCCCGACCGCGGCCGCGTCGAGCAGCACCGGGGCCCACGGCGCGAAGACCGCGGGCACCAGGTGCTCGGCGTAGATCTCCGGGGCGGTCCCGGCCAGGTGCCACCGTTGCTCGTCGGTCATCGCCACGCCTCCGGGCCGGTCGCGACGACCCCGAGGATCGGATCGGCACCGCACAGGTTCCGCATGGTGCGAGCGTGGCGGCCGTGCGTCCCGCGCGGCGTCAACGCAGCGTCAAGCCGACTAGGTTGCGAGCCATGCTCCGGGTGGGCGTGCTCGGCGAGCTGACCGTCGAGGTGGACGGTCGGGCCGTCGAGCTGCCCAACGCCTGGCGGGCGGCGCTCGTGCTCGCCTGGCTCGCCCTACACCCGGGTCCGCACGCGCGGGCGGCCCTCGCGGGGCGGTTCTGGCCCGACAACCTCGACGCCCGGGCACGGGCAGGCCTGCGCAACGCGCTGTGGGCGCTCCGCCGGGCGGCGGGCGCGGAGTTGCTCGACGCGTCGCGCGACCGCGTCGGCCTGCATCCCGCCGTGTGGGTGGACACCGCCGCCTTCGCCGAGCACGTGCGGGGCGGTCGGTACGCGGAGGCCGTCGCCCTGCACCGGGGCGAGCTGCTGTCGGGCATCGAGGAGGAGTGGGTCCACGACGCGCGCGAGGCCCACCGCAGGCAGCTCGGTGCCGCCTTCGAAGCGCTGGCCGCCGACGCCGAGGACGCGGGCGACCGCCGCGCCGCGATCCGGCTGACCCGACGGCGCGCCGAGCTCGACCCGCTCGACGAGGCCGCCCACGCCGCGCTCATCACCCGGCTCGCCGCCGCGGGCGACACCGTGGAAGCGCTGGTGTGCTTCGAGCGCCACCGGGAGGCGTTGCGGCGGGAGCTGGGGATCGCGCCGTCGCACACCACGCAGGAGGCCGTCCGTAGGCTCCGCGCGGTGCCCGACCCGGCGCCACAGCGCGCGCCGAGCGCCGAGGACGAGCCGTCCTGGCGGCCCGGCCTGCGGTTCCCGCTCCCCCCGCGGCTGCGGCTGCGCCACGCGGCCCCGTTCGTGGGCCGGGCCACCGAGCTCACCGTGCTCCGGCAGGCGTGGCGCGACGTCGTCGACGGCGCGGGGCCGCTGGTGGCGGTCGTCGACGGCGAGGCCGGGATCGGGAAGAGTCGGCTGGCGCGCGAGTTCGCGCTGCGCACCCGCGACGCGGCGCCCGCGGTCGTGCTGCAGGGCACAGCGCAGGAGGAGGCCATCGCCTCGCTCGTCCCGTTCGTGGAGGCCGTCGGCCACCTCGTGCGGGTGACGGCGCCGGACGAGCTCGCGCGGGTACTCGGCGACCGCGCGGCCGATCTGGCGCCGATGCTGCCCGGCCTGCCCGACGGCCTGCCCGGCGCGGACCGGGACCTCAGCGTGCGCCGCTACCGGATGCTCGACGCGGTGGCCGCGCTCCTCGGGGCCGTGTCCCGCCGCGTGCCGGTGCTGCTGATCCTCGACGACCTGCACGTGGCCGACGTCGCCACCACGACCTTGCTCCGGCACGTCGTGGAGTCGCGCCGCGAGGCCCGGCTGCTGGTGGTGGCGGCGTGCCGCGCGGACGGTGTGCCGGACGGCGGCCCGCTCAGCGAGGTGCTGCACCGGCTGGACCGCGGTCACCTGCTGCGGCGCGTCCCGCTCGGGGGCATCGGCGACGCCGACACCGCGGCGCTCGCGCAGGGCCTCGTCGGCCGTGGCCTGCCCGCCGAGCTGCTCACGGCCGTGCACCGGGAAGCCGACGGCAACCCGCTCTTCGTCCAGGAGCTGTTGCGCCACCTCGTCGAGACCGGGTCCACCGGCCTGCTCGCGCTCTCGCGGGCGGCGGTGCCCACCGCCGCCCGCGAGGTCATCGGCCGTCGCCTGGCCGTCCTCGACGACGACTGCCTGCGGCTGTTGACGATCGGCGCCGTGCTCGGGCACGAGTTCGACCTCGAGCCGTTGGCCGACGTCGCGCCCCTCCCGGAAGACGCGGTGATCCTGGCGCTCGACGACGCCACGGCGGCGGGTCTGCTCGTCGAGCTGCCGGGGCCGCGCGAGCGGTTCACGTTCACGCACGCGCTCGTGCGGCGCGCCCTGCGCGACCGGATCAGCGGCGCGCACCGCCGTCGGCTGCACGCCCGGATCGCCGACGCGTTGCAGCAGAGCGGGGCCGAGCTGCGCGACATCGCGTTCCACCTGTGCGAGGCGGGCCCGGCGGGCGACGTCGACGCCGCCGTCGCCTTCGCCGAGCGCGCCGCCGACGACGCCGTGCGCGGTCTGGCGCACGGCGAGGCGGTCGAGCTGTACACGCGGGCCATGGCGCTGCTGCCCGCCGACGACCCGCGCCGCAGGCTGCTCGCGCTCCGCCGGGTGCTCGCCTACCAGGCGCTCACGCACGCCACGGTGGACCAGCCCCGGCGATGAATCAGACCCGGATGTCATCCGGTGTCACGTCACCCACGATCTCGTAGATCGCGTTGACGACGTGCCCGCCGAACCGCGTGGCGTGGTCGCGGAGCCGGTCGGGGTCGGGCGCGCGGTAAACGCAGTAGCTCTTGAACCCCCCGTCCCCGCCGTTGCAGACGTGGCTGTGCTCCCA
>DATAOO010000344.1:0-5879 GCA_036265695.1 Pseudonocardia sp.
ACGTCGAGCGCCTCGCGGGTGCGCGGCACGGGCAGCAGGTGCCCGGCCTCGCGGCCGCAGGCCCGCACGAACGCGATGTGCTCGCTGACCAGCGGCGCCCCGAGCGCATCGGCGCAGGCCGCGAGCTGCGTGACCCGCGCCGGGTCGAGCGGCTCGGCGCCGCCCAGCGACAGCCGGATGCCGTGCGGGATCACCGGCACGCCCCGCGCTCGCAGGTCCACCACCCCTCGAGGTGGGCCTGCGGGTGCGATCGACTCGGCGATGACCTCGCAGAAGCCCAGGTCGGGCACGTCCGCGACCCAACCCGCGATCTCGGGCCGCCACCCGGCCCCCACGCCGTCGACGGCGAACGGGCGGTCCGGCGCGTCGGTCCCCCTCGCCGACGCCACCGGACCGCCCCGGGCGCCGGGCGGGCGTCGATCCCCCCGGTCGACGCCCTCCCGGTCCTCCCCGGCAGGCGGCGCCCCCCACGCCGCCGCCGTGCTCCCCCCTCCGGTTGCGCCGTGACCCCTCACCGACGCCACCGGGTCTACCGCGGCGCGTGCGCTGCTGCGTGGGCGCTCCACGTCAGCCGCCGCACCCGCCGCCACCGCCGCAGCCGCCACCCCCGCAGCTGCTGCCACCCCCGCACGAGGAGCCGCCCGAGTCGCTCGCGCCCGAGTAGCCGCCCCCGTCACCACCGCCTGCGTTCATCCGCTGCACCGCGAGCTCGCCCGCGATCGCCGGGTCCGACGCCCACACCGCCGACATCCCGAAGAGGCCGATCCCCAGCGCGGCCCCCACCGGGCCGTACAGCGCCCAGTCGGGGCGCTCCTTGGGCGCGAGGGTGTGGTTCTCGTCGCGCAGGGCGGCCAGCGTGCGGTCGCCCCGCTGCGTGCGCCGCGGCGCCGAGGCCAGGAGGATGACCGCGACGACCGTTACGGCGATGAACGCCACGACCAACCATGCGACCGGCCGCGCGTTCGCGATGCCCGCGAGCAGCCGCACCAGCCCCAGCCCGGCCACGGCGAGCATCCACCAGCCGGTGCCGCGGATCCGCCGCCGCTGGGCCTCGGAGAGCAGCAGGCCCGCGTCGACGAGCCGCCGTTCGACCGCCGCGAGCGCGTCGGCCACCCAGCGGTTGTTCGCGATCCACTTGCGGTGGATGGGCGTCGCCACGGCGGCGTGGACGGCGCGCTCCAGCTCGTCGTGCCCGGCGTCCGAGCGCGGCACGGCCTGCGCGTTGCCCCGCTCCGACCAGATCGCCCCGCGCAGCCGCAGCGCCGTGAGCGCCGAGACCAGCGCCAGCTCGGCGCCGCCGTTGAGGTAGGCGACGTCGTGCGGTCGGGTGCGGATCGCGGTGATCGGCTCCGCCCCGCCCGCCCTCGTGACCGCCCGTCGGGCCCGGATCGATGCGATCAGCACGACCACCGCGAGCACGACGTAGAACAGCAAGAAGGTAGGGCCGCTGATGCCCCAGGTCTCGCCCATCCCAGCCACCTCCGCCTCAGACAGGTCACATCCTGTCCGCGGCGGTGTGACGGGGGGAACGTTCTTCACACAGACTTGAGGTTTCGCCGTACCTGGCTCTTGATGCGCGCGAGCATGGCCGCGATGCCACGCAGCCGCAGCGGGCTCACGGCCTGCCCGAGGCCCAGCGCGAGGTAGAAGTCATCCGGCACGGCGAGCACGTCGGCGGCGGGCTGCCCGTCGAGCCCGGTGCTCATGATGGAGGCGAAACCGCGGGTCGTCGGGGCCTCCCGGGGTGCCGAGAAGAACAGGTGCACGGCCTGCTCGCCCGCGTCCTCCACCTCGACGGCGAGGAACAGCGGCGATTGGCACTCGTGCACCTGCTCCATCGTGTCGGCCGCGTCGGCGTAGCGCTCCGGCAGCGCGGGCAGCTCCTCGGACAGCTCGAGCAGCAGCTGCAGCCGTTCCTTGGGCGTGACGTCGGCGAAGTCGTCGACGAGCTCGGCCAGCGGCGCGGGCAGGGTCATCCGCGCTCCTTGCCCTGGGCGATCGGCACGCGCACGGTGTTGCCCCACTCGGTCCAGCTGCCGTCGTAGTTGCGGACGCGGCCGAAGCCGAGCAGGTGGGTGAGCACGAACCACGTGTGGCTGGAGCGCTCGCCGATGCGGCAGTAGGCGATGACGTCGTCGTCGGGGGAGAGGCCCTGCTCGGTGAGGTAGATGGCCTCGAGCTCGGCGCGCGGCTTGAACGTGGCGTCTTCGGCGGCGGCCCGGGCCCACGGCACGCTGGCCGCGCCGGGGATGTGGCCGCCGCGCACCGCGCCCTCCTGCGGGTAGTCGGGCATGTGCAGCAGCTCGCCGGAGTACTCGCCGGGCGACCGGACGTCGACGAGCGGCTTGCCGAGGTGGGCGAGGACGTCCTCGCGGAACGCCCGGATCGTGGCGTCGTCGCGCTCGACGACCGGGTACTCGACCACCTCCGGCTTGGGTGCTTCGGTGGTGATCTCGCGATCCTCGGCGATCCACTTGGCCCGGCCGCCGTCGAGGATGCGCACGTCGGGGTGGCCGAACAGGGAGAACACCCACAGCGCGTAAGTGGCCCACCAGTTGTTGCGGTCGCCGTAGAACACCACGGTGGTGTCGCGGCCGATGCCGCGCTCGCCGCAGATCTCGGCGAAGCGGGCGCCGTCGACGTAGTCGCGCGTGACGGGGTCGTTCAGCTCGGTGTGCCAGTCGAGCTTCACCGCGCCGGGGATGTGCCCGGTGTCGTAGAGCAGCACGTCCTCGTCGGACTCGACGACGACCAGCCCGGGTTCGCCCAGGTGCTCGGCGAGCCAGGCGGTGGTGACCAGGCGCTCGGGGTGGGCGTAGTCGGTGAGCTTGGGGTCGTTGTCCTGCGGCACGGTCATGCGCGCCACATTAGTCGCGCCGCCACAGCTCCGTGACGCTCACGCCGACGGCCGAGAGCAGCCGCCGCAGGAGCGGGAGGCTGATCCCGATGACGTTGGACGGGTCGCCGTCGATGCCCTCCACGAACCAGCCGCCGAACCCGTCGAGCGTGAACGCGCCCGCGACGGCCAGCGGCTCCTCGGTGGCGAGGTAGGCCTCCAGCTCCACGTCGGACGGCCGCGCGAACCGCACCGCGGTGACCGCGTGGCCCTCGGCCACCTGGTTGATCGACCCGTCGGCCATCCGGAGCACGGTGTGGCCGGTCACCAGCTCGCCGGTGCGGCCCGCCATCGCCCGCCAGCGCCGCCGCGCCGTGTCCGGGTCGCCCGGCTTGCCCTGCAGCTCGCCGTCGAGCAGGAGCATCGAGTCGCAGCCGATGACCACTGCGTCCGGGTGGTCGTCGGCGACCCGGCGGGCGACCGTGGTGGCCTTGGCCGCGGCCAAGCCGGTGACTTTGGCCCCGGGCGCGGCGCCCGGGGTGGCGGCGAGCAGGGCGGCCTCGTCGACGTCGGCGACCTCGACGAGCGGGTCGAGCCCGGCGGCCCGCAGCACACCGAGTCGGGCGGGGGAGGCGGAGGCGAGCACGAGACGCACGGGCAGATCCTGCCGAACGATGAGTTTGCCGGGCGGGGGCGGTCTGGAGAGCATGACCGAGAAGACCACCCACGTGGTCGGCGAGGGTGCCGACGCGATCACCTACGACGTCTGGGGCGACCTGGCGGGCGCGACACCGGAACGGCCGGTGCTGATGCTCATCGGGTCGCCGATGGACGCGAGCGGCTTCGGCACGCTCGCGGGCCACTTCACCGACCGCCCCGTCGTCACCTACGACCCCCGCGGCTCGGGCCGCAACCCGACCGACACGGCTCCGATGACGCCCGAGCAGCACGCCGCCGACCTGCACCGGGTGATCCAGGCGCTCGGCGCGGGCCCGGTGGACCTGTTCGCCACCAGCGGCGGCGCGGTGAACGCGCTCCGGCTCGTCGAGACGCACCCCGACGACGTGCGCCGCCTGGTGGCGCACGAGCCGCCGACCGCCGCGCTGCTCCCCGACCGCGACCGGGTGCTCGGGGCGTGCGAGGACATCGTCGCGACCTACCGGACGGCGGGGCACGGCCCGGCGATGGCGAAGTTCATCGCTCTGGTGATGTACGACGGCGAACTGCCCGCCGACTACCTCGACCGGCCCGCGCCCGATCCCGCCATGTTCGGCATGTCCGCCGAGGACAACGGGACCCGCGACGACCCCCTGATGCGCAACTTCCCGGCGTGCCAGCTCTACACGCCCGACGCCGCCGCCCTCGCCGCGCTGGGCGACCGGCTGTTCGTCGTGGCGGGCAAGGCGTCGGGCGAGACGATGGCCGCTCGCGGGGCCCGGTCGGTGGCCGCGGCGGTGGGCATCCCGGTCACGGAGTTCGCGGGCGACCACGGTGGCTTCCTCGGCGGCGAGTACGGCCAGACGGGCGAGCCGGACGCGTTCGCGGCCGACCTGCGCGCCGTGCTGGCCTGACGCGCAACGCCCCGCGTCCGACGGGACGCGGGGCGGCGTTGAAACGGCCAGCACGCGGCGTCGGAACGTACGACTCACCGCGGTGGAACGTACGACTCAGGGGCGGGGGTGGCGGGCCCAGCGCGCGATGACCAGCACGAGGGCCAGCAGCGCGAGGGCGACGAGGGCGGTGGTCATCGGGTCGCGGCCGCCCGCGTCGCCTCGTCGCGCACCATGACCATGCGCGAGCGGCGGGGGCGGGCGGGGCGGCGCCGCAGCTCGCCCGCCAGCGTCGCGAGGATCAGCAGGGTCACGACCACCAGCACCAGGATCTTGATCGTCGTGATGTCCATCGGGACCTCCTCCGCCGTTCCGCGGGGGAAGTGTGCTGGCGGCCCCGTCGCGGGAGCCAGCTTCTTGAGCTGGATTTAATCCACGAGCCCGTGCCGGTAGGCGTACCCGACGGCCTGGGCCCGGTCGCGCAGCCCCGCCTTGGCGAACAGGTGGTTGACGTGCGTCTTCACGGTGGCCTCGCTCACCACCAGCCGCCGGGCGATCTCGGTGTTCGACAGCCCCGACGCGATGAGCCCCAGCACCTCCGCCTCCCGCGCGGTGAGCCCGTCCGGGAGCTTGGTCGGACGGGCAGCGGGCTCCGCGTCGAGCAGCCGGGCGAGCGCGGCCGAGTCCACCGTGGTGTGCCCGGCCGCGGCCGAACGCAATGCCCGGCCGATGGCCTCGGCGTCGGCGTCCTTGGAGAGCCAGCCCGCCGCGCCCGCGCGGAGCGCCTCGACGACCGACGCGTCGTCGGCGTAGGTCGTGAGCACGACGACCGCGGTCGCGGGATGAGAGGTGCGCACCTGCCGGGTCGCCTCGACGCCGTCGCAGACCGGCATGCGCAGGTCGGTGAGCAGCACGTCCGGGGCGAGCTCGGCGACGAGCGCCACCGCCCGCGCCCCGTCCGGCGCGGCCCCCACCACCTCGATGCCCGGCAGCAGGCCGAGCAGCGTGACCAGGCCCTCGCGCACGATCGTCTGGTCGTCGGCGAGCACTACCCGGAGCGGGGCAGGCGCAGGAGCACTCGCCATCCGTCCTCCACCGGTCCCGCGGAAAGGTCCGCCCCTGCCAGCGCGGCGCGCTCGGCCATCCCGACGAGACCGTAGCCGCCCCCAGGCGGGGGCGGCGGTGCGCCCGTTCGGTCGCGGACCTCCAGCTCGGTGGCGCCGTCGCGGTGGCGCAGGTACACCGAGACCGGCGCGCCCGCCGCGTGTCGCCGCGCGTTCGTGAGCGCCTCCTGCGCCGTGCGGAGGACGGTCTCCTGCGCGGTGGCCGACAGGTCGTCGGGGGCGCCGTCGATCTCGAGGGTGGCGTCGGGGGTGTCGGCGACGAGCGCGCGCAGGCCGTCGGCGAGGTCGACCGGCGTGGTGCGCAGGGCGGTCACCGCGCGGCGGGCCTCGGCCAGCCCCTCGGACGCCAGGTGCTGTGCGCGCTCAATC
>DATAOO010000345.1:0-4362 GCA_036265695.1 Pseudonocardia sp.
GGTGACATTCCGGACGTCCTGTGTCCGCTGTGTCACCCCGCTGACGTCCGGGGGGTGGTGTCACGCCAGTAGCCCCAGGGCGGAGAGCTGCGCGGTGGGCAGCGGGTCGAGGTCGACGCCGCAGCGCGACACCAGCCCCCGCACGCCCTTGACGGTCCGCTCGGACAACCCCGCGACCGCGGCGGCGACCTTCGGCCCGTCGGGGTCCTCCAGCGCCTCGCGCACGTCCTCACCCGCCAGTGCACGCGCGACGGCGAGCAGCAGGTTGAGGATGCCGTGCCTGCCCTGGGTGTACACGACCTCGCGCAGCCCGAGCGCCGTGAACGGGCGCCCGGTCTCGACGGCGACCTGCACGAACTCCTCGACGTGCACGCTGTCGGGCACGTCGGACGCCCGTGGCCCGCCGCAACGCAGCTTGGGCGCGCAGCCGTGCTCGGCGACCCGGCGCACCGCCGCCAGCCACGCGGTGGTGCCGCCGGTGTCCTCGGTGTGCGGGCGGCGCGGCTCGACCACCGCGACGACGTCCTCCGGCACGAACTCCGACACCCGGTCGAGCCACATCGCGTCGACGTCGGGCGGCGCCGCCGTCTCCACCGTGCGCGGGGTGAGCAGGCTGGCGCGGGAGAACACCGTGGACAGCGCCTTCGGCACGGCGCCGAGGCCGGTGTCGACGACCAGCGAGAGGTCGATCGGACGGCTGGGCAGCGAGCGGGCCAGCTCGGCGACGAGCGCGGACAGCCGTGACACCGGGCACACGAGCTGGCCGATCAGCCCGCCGTAGCGGCCGTCGCGGGCGGCGAGGTAGCGGGCCACGACCACGTCGACATCCGGGGCGGAGGCCTTCGGGCGCAGCAGGCTCGTGTCGTCGACGAGCTGGGCGAACAGCGGTGGGATGGCCCACGGGTCCGCACTTCGCGCCGTTGTCACGGGCCTGACGCTAACGGGTCGCGCCGACCCCCTTCTGGACACCCCCGGCCTGCGGGCCTTAAGTTAGCCTCACCTTAGTTGGAGGTGAGCCCGTGGGTCCGACCCCCCTGCGTCGTCCCCCCGCCCCGTCCGCGGCCGAACGCGCACGCAGCCTCGTGGCCCGCGGTGGCACGGCGTCGTTGCTCGGCGGGCGATCTCCGGCGACGCGCCCGGCCGTGCACCACGTGTGGGCGAACGGGTCCGCCGTGCTCCTCGTCGAGGACGACGACCCGGTGCTCGCGGAGATCGCCCCCACGACCCCGCCGTCGACGGCGGCGGCCGCGTTCGCAGGCGCACGTGCCGAGGTCGGCAGCAGCGCGATGCTGGAGCTGGCCGACCCGACGCCCGTGCCGTTGCGCGAGCCGGTGCGCGGCCTGCTCTGGGTGATCGGCTCGCTCACCCGCCCGGAGCCCGCGGTGGCGCGCCGGTGGGCGGCCCGGGTGGCGGACGTGAACCCGGACCCTGCGCTGCTCGACGTCGGCCACGGCCGCACGGTGCTGCTGATGCGGCCCGGGTCGATGGTCGTCGCCGACGGCGACGGCACGGCCCCGCTCTCGCCCGTCGAGCTGGCGGCGGCGCGGCCCGACCCGTTCTGCCGGTTCGAGACGTCCTGGCTCGCCCACCTCGAGGACGAGCACCCCGAGGTGTTCCGGGCGCTGGCCCGCCACCTCCCGCCCTCGCTGCGGGACGGGCGGCCGCGGCCGCTGGGCGTCGACCGCTGTGGCTTCCGGCTGCGCGTCGAGACCGACCACGGCGACCACGACGTGCGGTTGGCGTGGGGCCGCGAGGTGGCCACGCCCGCCGACCTGTGCGTGGCGCTCACCGACAAGATGAGCA
Source organism: Pseudonocardia sp. (assembly GCA_036265695.1). GTDB lineage: Bacteria > Actinomycetota > Actinomycetes > Mycobacteriales > Pseudonocardiaceae > Pseudonocardia. The sequence goes on from DATAOO010000345.1 coordinate 1,804, forward strand.
CCTACGGCACGGCCGACGCCTAGCTCGCGGCGAACGGGGAGCGGTGCTCCCGCACGCGGGCCGTGACGCGGCGCTCGGCGAAGAACGAGGCCAGCGGGATCGTGCCCGCCACGAGGATCACCAGCGCGTCGACGGGACGCCAACGGCAGCGTTCGGCGAGCAGCAGGGTGATCACGATGTAGGCCATGTAGAGGAAGCCGTGCGCCATGCCGACGATCGCGACGAGCAGCGGCTGGCCGAAGAAGTACTTCAGCGGCATCGCCACGAACACCAGGATGACCAGGCCGATGCCGGTGACCCAGGCGGCGACCCGGTAGGCGGGCAGGAGCTTCTCGATCGTCACTCAGCGGGTCCTGTTCTCACGTTCGCGATCTTGCTCGGCCAGCATCGCCAGCATGCGGTTGTACGCGGCGAGCTCGGGGTCGGTCTCGTCGGTGATCGGCTCGACGCCTGCGGGGCGGGGCGTGAACGGCGACGGGCCCGCGGGCGCCTGCGGCTGGGACGGCATGGGCGGCGGGGGCGCCTCCTCGGGCTGCTCCCCGGCCAGGCGCCGCACCTCCAGGCGCAGCATGCGGTACCACATCACGCCGAAGAACACGGCGAAGAGCGGCCACTGCAACCCATAGCCGATGTTGAGCAGGCTGCCGGTGGCCGACTCGGCCCGCCCCCACTGCCAGGCCGCCAGCAGGCCGCACGTGACCATCGCGCCGAGGGTGAGCACGTGCCACATGATCCAGCGCGGGGACAGCAGCAGCCGGAGCACCGGTCCAGGTTACGCCGCGCGGTAACGTCCGATCATGTCCCGCTGGTTGGCGCCCGAGCGGCCCACCACCGTCGCGGTGATCACCGATCCGGCGGAGCGCAGGCTCGTCGGCACCGAGATCCTTGTCGTCCTCACGGTCACGCTCGGGCTCTCCGCGCTCCGGAGCGCGTTGTCCCTGCTCAACGCGCTGCTGCAGACCACGCCGCTGAACGAGCAGCAGGTTGCGCTGAACGCGCCCCGGGCCGAGGCGAGCCTGGTGGACCTGGCGTTCCAGCTGACCAGCGCGTTGCAGCTGGCCGCGTGGGGGATGCTGGGCGCCTACCTGCTGCTGCGCGCGGGCTTCCCGCTGCGCGCGGTCGGGCTGGACGCCACCCGCCCCGGCCGCGACGCGCTGGGCGCCGCGGGCCTCGCCGCGCTCATCGGGATCCCGGGCCTGGGCCTCTACCTGGTGGCGCACGCGCTCGGCGTGAGCGTCACGATCGCGCCCACCACGCTCTCCGACACCTGGTGGCGCATGCCCGTGCTGATCCTCTCGGCCGCCGGGAACGCGTGGGCCGAGGAAGTCATCATGATCGGCTGGCTGCTCACGCGGTTGCGACAGCTGGGCTGGTCGGAGAACCGGTCGCTGGTGGCGGCGGCCGTCCTGCGTGGGAGCTACCACCTCTACCAGGGGCTGGGCGGCTTCGTCGGCAACCTCGTGATGGGCCTCGTGTTCGGCCGGGTGTGGCAGCGCCGGGGCAGGCTGTGGTGCCTGGTGGGCGCGCACACGCTCATCGACGTGGTCGCGTTCGTCGGCTACGGCCTCCTGCGCGGCACGGTCAGCTGGCTGCCCTGACCGCGCCGACGTAGCCGTCTGGGCGAATCTCGACGATCGTGCCCGGCGTGGCGTCGTAGGCGGCGAAGGCGTGCCGCTCGACGTCGACGAACGCCTCCGCCCCCACGACGACCCCGCCGTCGGGGCCGAAGGCGAGCGTGGTGGCGTGCGGGCCGCGGAAGAGGTCGAACAGCGTGATCGCTTTGCCGTCGGCGGCAACCAGCGGCGCGTCCGGCGCGCGGTCGCCCGCCGCCAGTACGCCTGCGGACTCCGTCCGGTACGACAGCCCCAGCTGCCGCGCCTCGGTGGGGCGCTCGTGCGCGTCGGCGGCGCCGTCCTCGTACTTCTTCATGATCCGCGTGGAGAGGCCCAGCACGGCCTCGGCGACCGCGCGCCGCTCGGTCTCGTAGGTGTCGAGCAGCTCTGACGAGCCGTCGGCGAGCTTCCAGCCGAGGTTGTAGGCGTCCTGCACGCCGGTGTTGAGGCCCTGGCCCCCGGTCGGCGGGTGGACGTGCGCCGCGTCGCCCGCGAGGAACACCCGGCCGACCCGGAACCGCTCGGCCAGGCGCAGGTTGGGCCGCCACACCGTGCTCCAGGTGAGGTCGCGCAGCCGCACGCCTGCCGCGAAGCGGTCGACGAGCGCCTGCAGCCCGGCCAGGGTCGGATCGCCGTCGAGGGGTGCGCCGAACTGGAACTGGTCGGTGCCCGGCAGCGGGCTGAGCACGATGCCGGAGCGCGGGTCGGGGGCGCTGCCGAACCAGTGGACGTGCTCGCGGTCGAGCCCGTCGGCGGCGACGTCGCCGAGCAGCATCCGGATGCTTTCGTCGGTGACGCCCGGGAACGGCACGCGCAGCGTCTTGCGCACAGTGCTGCGCCCGCCGTCGGCGCCCACGAGCCAGGCCGCGCGCACCTTCTCGCCGGTGGTCTACGTGGCCGTGACGCCGTCGTCGTCCTGGGTGAACCCGACCAGGCCCACGCCGAA
>DATAOO010000346.1:0-3822 GCA_036265695.1 Pseudonocardia sp.
GCTCGACCCCGCCGCGCGAACGGCCGCCGAAGCCGTGCTGCGCTCACCCGACGCCGCCGACCCCGCGGCCCGCCGCGCCGCCGCCGACCAGGCCCGCGTTGAGCTGGCCCGCGCCGACGCGCGCCGCCAAGCGGCCACCACGGCCACGGCGCTGGCCCGGCGGGAGCTCGCCGGCTTCACCGCCGCGCCGCGCTCGGTGACGCCCTACGGCGCGCCGACCGACCCTGCGGACGGGCAAGAGCGGATCGACCGCGCGGAGCAGGACCGCCGCGTCGCCGAGGACGCCGCCGCGGCCACCGCCCGGGTCGCGCGCGACGCCGTGCGGGAACGCGATGCCGTCGCCGCGTCCGCGGAGGGCTTCGGGCACGTCGTCCGCGGGCTGGACGCGGCGGCCCACCCGCCGGCCCACCCCCCGGCCGACGAACCGGTCCCGTTCGCAGGCGACGTCGCCGCCGCGGTGGAGGCCACCACGGCCGCCCGCGCCGCGCAGACCGCCGCCGCGGGCGAGCGGACCCGCGCCGAGCGGGAGGTCCGCGCCGCGGTCGACGCCGTGGCCCAGTTCGCGCAGGAACCCCGCTTCGGCACGCTCACCAGCCCCGTCCGCAAGCACATCAGCGGTGTGGCCCGCGCCGAGATGCCCGCGCTGGCGGGGGACTGGGCGGCCGCCCTGCGTCCTCGGCTGCGGTCGCTGGAGGACGACCTCGCGAGCATCGGCCGTCACCACGCCGGCATCGTGACCCGCCTCGGCGGCATGGTCGGGCAGGCGCTGCGCACGTTGCGGCTCGCCCAGCGGCTCTCCGAGCTGCCCGACGGCCTCGCCGACTGGTCCGGCCAGCAGTTCCTGCGGATCCGCTTCGACGACCTGGACGAGGCGGCGCTGCGGCACGCGCTGGGCGAGGTCGTGGACCGCACGGCGGAGCAGCAGATCGCGGGCAAGAGCGCCGGTCGCCGGGACGGCATGGCCCTGCTCCTGGCCGGGGTGCGCGCGGCCATGCCGAAGGGCGTGCGCGTCGAGATGCTCAAGCCCGACGCCGTGCTCCGCACCGAGCGGCTGCGGGTCGCGCAGATCCGCGACGTCTTCTCGGGCGGTCAACGGCTTACCGCGGCGATCGTCCTCTACTGCACGATGGCCGCGCTGCGGGCCCACCAGCGCGGGCACGGCCGCAGGCCGCACGCGGGCGTGCTGTTCCTGGACAACCCCATCGGCCGGGCGTCGGCGGGTTATCTGTTGGAGCTGCAGTTCGGGGTGGCCCGCGCGCTCGGCGTGCAGCTCGTCTACACGACGGGCCTCTTCGATGCGGGCGCGCTCAACGCGTTCCCGCTCGTCATCCGGCTGCGCAACGACGCCGACCTGCGGGCGGGCCGCAAGTACCTCTCGGTCGACGCTCAGATCGCCACGGCGCTCGACGCCCTCGCCGAGCCAGACGGCTCCGGTCGCGTCGAGGCGACCCGGGTGTTCCGCCGACCGGCCCCCGCCGCGCCGTGACCGCTGCGCTCAGCTGTTGACCGCCTCCAGGTCCCGCCCGGTGGTGCGCGGCCCGAGCAGGCCGATGTCGAGCGCCACGACGACCATCGCCGCCGACACCACCGCGAACATCGCGACCGGTCCGAACGCGGCGAGCACCGGCAGCAGGATGAACGGCAGCAGCGCGTTCGACAGCCGGGAGAGCGCGTAGGTGCTCCCCGACGCCGTGGCGCGCAGCCGGGTCGGGAAGATCTCCGCCTGGTAGACGTGGAACGAGTTGGAGAACACGTTGCTGATCACGGTGTAGAGGAAGCCGAAGACCACGATCGCGGCGGGCGCGTCGGAGAGGCCGAAGAGCAGCCCGAACACCGCCATCCCGAGCCCGGACGCCACGAGCAGGACCTTGCGCTCCAGGCGTTCGACCAGCGGCAGCGACAGCAACGACCCGACCGGGTAGCCCAGGAACGTCAGCGCCACGAACCCCAGCGACTGCACCACCGGGAAGCCCTTGGCCACGAGCACGAGCGGCACGAGCGTGCCGAAGCCGTAGTAGCCGAAGCTCTGCAGGAGGTGGAACACCGCCATCATCGCGGTGCGCTTGCGGAACGGCGGCACCAGGAGCTCGCCGAACGACCCGCGGTCGCGCAGCGGAGCGGCGTGCACCGGGTCGGGCTCGGGCAGCTCGGCCTGTGGGACGTCGGTCTCGAACCGGCGCACGACCTCGTCGGCCTCCGCGCCCCGTCCGTTCGCGGCGAGCCAGCGCGGTGACTCCGGGAGCGAGCGGCGCAGGAGCGCGACCACGACGGAGCCGAGCGCGCCGATCACGAACATCCACCGCCAGCCCTCGATGCCGAACGGCGCGATCGGCGCCAACCCGCGGGCGAGGAACCCGGACGCGGGTACGCCGAGGAAGCCGATCGTGTACGCCCAGGCGATGTAGCGGCCACGGTTGCGGGGCGGCAGGAGGTCGCTCAGGTAGGAGTCGGCGATCGGCGGCTCCGCGCCGATGCCGAGCCCGGCGAAGAAGCGCGTGACCACCAGCATCGCGGGACCCGGGCTGAACGCCGAGAGCAGCGAGAACGTCGAGTAGATCCCGAGGCTGAGCAGGAACGCGCGGCGCCTGCCCAGCCGGTCGGCGAGCCTGCCGAGCGCGATGGCGCCGACGAACATCCCGATGAACGCCGACGCCAGCAGGAGCGCGACCACGCCCTTCTCGAGCTTGAACTGGCTGGCCAGCACGCTGCTGAGCACGCCGGCGAGGAAGATCTCGTAAAGGTCGAAGAACTGGCCGAGGCCGATGACGACCACCGCCCGGCGGTGCAGCGGGGTGATCGGGAGCCGGTCCATCCGCGCGGCGATCGCCGCCTCGGAATGGCGTGCCGATGTCGAGGAATCCACGATCTTCGCCATGCTAAAGACGCTAGATTCGCGCGTTGTTGCTGGTCAACCGGAAGGTCGGGCATTTCGGACGTCGCGCACCGCGAGCGACCAATCGGCGCCGGATTTCGTGACGATTCCGGTCACCTGCACCGCTTCGCCTTCCGCGAGGTGCCCGAACGCGGCGCGCTCCTCGGCGGTGGCCGATCGGGGCCTGCGGGCGGCGAGGTCCCAGGCGAGCACCTGCTCCAACGGCCGCAGCGCGATCGGCGGCCGGTGCTCGGCGACCAGCACGAGGTCGTCGCCGTCGCGCACCACGTCGCCCGCGACGGTGAGCTCCACCCCGCGGAAGGCATAGCTGCCGTTGGCGGAGCGGGCGAGCTGCTCGGGCCAGGCGTCGAGGTCGGGGAGGGCGTCGCCGCCGAGGAAGACGTCGGCGGTCGAGTCGGCGGCGTCGGCGTACGGCCGCACCGCGGCTACCCCGGACAGCGCGGTGAGCGCCTCGTACGCCCCACCCCAGCAGGCGGCGAGCCCGTACGGGCACTGGGCGGTGAGCCCCACGGTCACCCGGGTGCCCGGTTCGTCGGCGGCGAGCAGCCGCGCGGGCTGCCCGCCGTGCACGGGCCCGTCGGCCTCGACGGTGGGGGAGACGGCGATGCGGACGATCGCCGCGACCGACGGCACCCCGGCCGCGCTCAGCGCGAAGAGCATGTAGTGCCCCGGGACGCACACGCCGGGCTCGGCGGGGAGCGTGGCGGTGAGGGTGGGGCCCGCGCCCGTGAACGGCACCGGGACGAAGCGCTGGTTCATGTCGATGGCGTGCGTGACCGAGCCGAGCCGCAGGAGCGTCAAGCGGGCGACGGGCGGACCCGTCGCCGCGACGGTGAACGTCGCGCCCGCGGTGAGCTCGTCCGGGTACGACGTGATCACCGGTCGTGGGCCGCGGAACAGGTACGGCGGGCGGAAGACCTGGGCGTCGC
>DATAOO010000347.1:0-2616 GCA_036265695.1 Pseudonocardia sp.
CCGGATCGGCCGAGGCCCGGTTGTAGAGCACGCGGCGGTCCAGCGGCCAGCACCAGCCCCACTTGCCGTCGGGGCCGTCGCCGCGTCGCGCGGAGAGGTTCACGCCGCCCTTGAACACGCCCGCGTAGATCCAGCAGCCGGACGACGTGCTGCCGTCGGCCTTCAGGTGGCGGTAGTCGGCGACGAGCTCGCCAGTGTCGAGGTGGTAGCCGTTGATCCGGCGCAGCACCTCCTCGGCGTCCGGCTCGCCCCACTCGGGGTCGCCGTGCACGGGCAGGTCCCAGTTCAGCTCGACGATCGGCCGGTCGCGCTCGTCGGCCGAGTCGGCCAGCCGCTCCCGGATGATCCGGCCGAGGTGGTAGGTGAACCAGAGGTCGGAGCGCTGGTCGTCGACGGGTTCGACGGCCTGCTCGCGCCACTGCAGCATCCGCTCGGTCTGCGTGAACGTGCCCTCCTTCTCCACGTGCGACGCGGCCGGGAAGAAGAACACCTCGGTGCGGCACTCCTCGGGCACGATCTCGCCGGTGTCGACCTCCGGCGCGTCCTTCCAGAAGGTGGCCGTCTCGATCATCGCGAGGTCGCGGACGACCATCCAGTCGAGCTGGGCCATCGCGAGCCGCATCAGCCGCCCGTTCGACACCGCCACGGCGGGGTTCTGGCCGAACAGGAAGTAGCCGGGCACCTTGCCCTCGACCATGTCCAGCGCGGTGCGGAAGACGCCGTGGTCGCCGTCGATGCGCGGGAGGTAGTCGAAGCGGTAGTCGTTGTCGGCGGTGGCGCCCTCGCCCCAGTACTCCTTGAGCAGCGACACCAGGTACGCGTCGGCGGCGTACCAGAAGCCCTTCTGCTTGCGGCTGCGGATCGACGCGACGTACGCGTCCAGGTCCGAGGTGGCGGGCGAGGGCATCGGCAGGTAGCCGGGCAGCAGGTTGAACAGCGTGGGGATGTCGGTGCTGCCCTGGATGCTGGCGTGCCCGCGCAGGGCGAGGATCCCGCCGCCGGGGCGCCCGATGTTGCCCAGCAGGAGCTGCACGATCGACCCGGCGCGGATGTACTGCGCGCCCACGCTGTGCTGGGTCCAGCCCACGCTGTAGATCAGCGTGGTGGTGCGCTCCCGGCCGGAGTTGGCCGTCCAGGCGTCGCAGACCGCGCGGAACGCGTCCTGCGGCACGCCGCAGACCTCCTCGACGAACTCCGGGGTGTAGCGGGCGAAGTGCCGTTTGAGGATCTGGTAGACGCAGTCGGGGTGCTGCAGGGTCGGGTCGGTCGCCTCGGCGGGCGCCGCGATGGGCGGCCCGCCCGCCCCGGCCGCGTGCGACTGCGCCTCCTGGGGCAGCTCGTCGTCCCCGGGCGGCGGCCCGGTGGAGCGGTACTGCCAGCTCGCCGTGTCGTAGCTGCCCTTCTCCGGGTCGAAGCCGCTGAACAGCCCGTCGAGGTCCTCGGTGTCGCGGTACTCCGGCGAGATCAGCGCGGCCGCGTTCGTGTACGCCGCGACGTACTCGCGGAAGTCCAGCCCGTTCTCCAGGACGTGCCGGATGACGCCGCCGAGGAAGGCGATGTCGCTGCCCGCCCGGATCGGCACGAACGTGTCGGCGAGCGCGCTGGTCCGGGTGAAGTGCGGGTCGATGTGGATCACCTTGGCGCCGCGCGCCTTGGCCTCGACCACCCACTGGAACCCGACGGGATGGGCCTCGGCCATGTTCGAGCCCATGATCACGATGCAGTCGGCGTGGATGAGCCGGTGCGGTCCGTCGGTGGCGCCGCCACGCCCGAGCGAGGTCCCCAGACCGGGAACGGTGGCGGAGTGTCAAATACGGGCCTGGTTCTCGATCTGGATGGCGCCGAGTGCCGTGAAGAGCTTCTTGATCAGGTAGTTCTCTTCGTTGTCCAGCGCCGCGCCACCCAGGCCCGCGAAGCCGGTGGTGCGCCGCAGGACCCGGCCCTCGGCGTCGGTCTGCTGCCAGCCGCGGCGGCGGGCGTCGAGCACCCGGTCGGCCACCATCTCCATGGCGGTGCGCAGGTCGAGGTCGGTCCACCCGGTGGCGCCCGGCGCCCTGTAGCGCACCTTCTTCTCACGCTGCGGGCCCGTCACGAGCTGGGCGGAGGCCGAGCCCTTCGGGCAGAGCCGTCCCCGGGAGACCGGCGAGGCGGGGTTGCCCTCGATCTGGATGACCTTCTCGTCCTTGACGAACACCTGCTGGGCGCAGCCCACGGCGCAGTACGGGCAGACGGACTTGGCCACCCGGTCGGCCGTCGCCGTGCGTGGCGCGGCCGCCGCCGAGCGCGGCGACTGGGCCGCCGCACCCCGGCCCAGCCGGTCGGGCCCGACGAGCTGCTGGTAGACGGGCCACGAGCCCAACAGATCCCGCAGTCCCACGCGCGCTCCCCTCGTGCCACCGGCGATCGTGCCGTCGCGCAGTCGGGGCGTCGAGCCCCACCCGCCTGGCGGAAGTACCCACCTGCCGGAGCCCCAACCCGCGTCCCGACATACTCGCCTGACGGAGGTGCCGATTGGGCGGAAGCGGCGGGCGCGGCGGGGCGTGGCTGCTCGGCGCGCTGGCCGCGGTTGCGGCTGCGTGCTCGGCGCCCGCGCCCCCGCCGACGACGCCTGCCGTC
>DATAOO010000348.1:0-18020 GCA_036265695.1 Pseudonocardia sp.
CCCACGTGTTACTCACCCGTTCGCCACTCGTGTACCCCCGAAAGGGCCTTACCGTTCGACTTGCATGTGTTAAGCACGCCGCCAGCGTTCGTCCTGAGCCAGGATCAAACTCTCCAACAAAAACCCTGACCAAACAAAAAACACACAACTGGCACAAAACCAGAAAAAAACAAGCTCGACACACTGTTGAGTTCTCAAAAGACACCCGCACACCATCACCCACCGCTAGGCGGGATCCAGGGCTGATCATCTGTGTGTCGCCCTCAAGCTGAGCCGGGGCAACTTTTCCAAGGTACATGGTCTTCGGGGTTCGTACAACCCCTCGACCACTGGGCACAACCGTACACCGCCGGTCCGGCCGGGTGCAGCGGGGGGTCCGTTTGCGCGTACGCCCAGCTCAGGGGCTGACCTTGGCTCCCGCCAGGTTGCGCTTGCCCCGCCGCAGGACCAGCCATCCGCCGGCGAGGAGATCCGACGAGGCGGGCACCCACTCGGCGTCGGTCACCTTCGCGTTGTTCACGTACGCCCCGCCCTCGCCGACGGCGCGGCGCGCGGCCCCGCGGCTCTCGGTGAGCCCGGTGGCGACGAGCAGGTCGACGACGGTGGGCCGGTCGGCCAAGCGCACCTCCGTGCTCGGCACCTCGGCCAGCGCGGCATCCAGCGTGCCCGCGTCGAGGTCGCGCAGGTCGCCCCGACCGAACAGGGAGCTGCTCGCCGACACCACCTGCTCGGTCTGGCGCGACCCGTGCACGAGCGTCGTGAGCTCCGCCGCCAGCCGCCGTTGCGCAGCGCGCAGGTGCGGCCGCTCGGCCGTGTCGCGTTCGAGCTCCTCGATCTCCGCGCGGTCGAGGAACGTGAACATCCGCAGGTAACGCCCCGCATCGGCGTCACTGACGTTCACGAAGTACTGGAACCACGCGTACGGGGACGTCATCGACGGGTCCAGCCAGATGTTGCCGCCGCCCGTCGACTTGCCGAACTTGCGGCCCTCGCTGTCGGTGACCAGCGGCGTGGTCAACGCGTGGACGGTGGCGCCCTCGACCCGGCGGACGAGCTCGACCCCGCCGACGATGTTGCCCCACTGGTCGGAGCCGCCGATCTGCAGCGTGCAGCCGTGCCGCCGGTAGAGCTGCAGGTAGTCCTGGCTCTGCAGGAGCAGGTAGCTGAACTCGGTGTAGGACATGCCGTCGGCCGCGAGCCGCCGCTTGACCGTCTCGCGAGCCAGCATGACGTTGATCGAGAAGTGCTTGCCGACGTCGCGAAGGAACTCCAGCGCGGTCTGGTCGCCGGTCCACTCCAGGTTGTTCGCGACGAGCGCGCCGGTGGGCGAGTTGTCGAACTCGACGAACCGCTCGAGCTGGCCCCGGATGCGGTCGGCCCACTCGGTGACGGTCGCGACGCTGTTGAGGTTGCGCTCGCCCGTGTCGCGCGGATCGCCGATCATCCCGGTGGCGCCGCCCGCGAGCACGATCGGCCGGGCGCCCGCCTGCTGGAACCGGCGGAGCGTGAGCAGCGGGATGAGGTTGCCCGCGTGCAGGCTGGGCGCGGTCGGGTCGAAGCCGCAGTAGAGGGTGAGCACGCCCGCGGACAGGTCGCGCCGCAGTGCGTCGGCGTCGGTGCTCTGCGCGACGAGGCCGCGCCACTCCAGTTCGTCCAGGACGTCCGTGCTCACGCCACCGATCCTTCCCCCACGCACCACTTCGCACCCTTCGGGGTGGGGGGACGAAGTGACCAAGGGGTAGCTACCCCGTCGGCTGGGGTGCCCCACGGCCGGGGCGGTACGGGCTCACCGCCGCCGAGCCCGCGACCCAGAACCGCCACGGGGTGTCGTGCCCCGCGGCGACGCCCACCCGCGGGCCCGTCCGCACGAGGTCGGGCGCAACGGGCTCGCCGCCGTACAGCCGGACGCGGGAGCTCGCATCGGTGAGGTCGAGCCCGTTGTCCGCACGGTTCAGGCCGAGCAGCGACGCCAGGCGCGCAGGCCCGCGCGCGATCTCGGAAGAACGCCGCGCCGTCGGCCGCCGCGCGTGCGCCGTGGCGAGATCGGAGACGACCTCGCCCGCGCGCAGCAATACCGCGCCCGACTCCCCCTCCGGCAGGCAGGTGACGTTGGCGCAGAAGTGCATGCCGTACACGAAGTAGACGTACAGGTGCCCGGGCGCCCCGAACATCACGGCGTTGCGCGGGGTGCGGCCGCGGAAGCTGTGCGACGCCGGGTCGTCGGCACCGCGGTAGGCCTCCACCTCCACCAGGCGCACCGAGACGGTGCCTTCCGGCGTGTCGGCCGACAGCGTGCAGCCGAGCAGCCGGACGGCCGCGCGGAGCACGTCCTCGGCGAGCTCCGCGGGGTCCAGGAGGGTCAACGCTGCGCCAGCGCCAGCTTCACGCAGACCGCGACGCCCGCCATCGCCTTCTCCACCTCGTCGAGCACCGGGAACGTCGGCGCCAAGCGGATGATCGCGTCCTGCGGGTCCGCGCCGCCGGGGTGCGTGGCGCCCGCGGGGGTGAGCGCGATGCCCGCCTCCTTGGCCAGCCGCACGACCGTCGACGCGCAGCCGTCGGGCACCCGCAGGGTGACGAAGTAGCCGCCCTCCGGCGTGGACCACGAGACGCCCGGGGTGTCGGCGAAGTTCTCCGTGAGGATGCGCTCCAGCGCGTCGAACTTCGGCTTGATGATCGCGCGGTGCTTCGCCATGTGCGCGGTGACGCCCGCGGTGTCGCGCAGGAACATCACGTGCCGCAGGTGGTTGGTCTTGTCCGGCCCGATCGTCCGCTTGCTGGTGACGGCCAGCCACCACGCGAGGTTCGCGGGCGACGCGCCGAGGAACGCCACCCCGGCCCCGGCCAGCGTGACCTTCGACGTCGAGCCGAACACGAACACGCGGTCGGCGTTGCCCGCATCGGTGGCGAGCGCGAGGAGGTCGGCGATCGGGGCGGGCTCGTCGACGAGCGTGTGCACCGCGTACGCGTTGTCCCACATGATCCGGAAGTCCGGGGCGGCCGTCGGCATGGTGGCCAGCCGACGGACGGTCTCGTCGGCGTACACGATGCCGGTGGGGTTGGAGTACTTCGGCACGCACCAGATGCCCTTGACCGCCGGGTCGGCCGCGACCAGCCGCTCGACCTCGTCCATGTCGGGGCCGTCGTCGGTGAGCGGCACCGACACCAGCTCGATGCCGAGGCGCTCGCACACGCCGAAGTGCCGGTCGTAGCCGGGGACGGGCGCGAGGAACACCACCCGCTCCTCCTCGACCCACCGGCGTGGCGACCCCGGCATCGCGTTGAGCAGCGCGTTGACGAGCGTGTCGTGCATCAGCTCGAGGCTGCCGTTGCCGAACGCGATGAGCTGCTCTGCGGGCACCTGCAGCACCGGCGCGAAGATCTCCCGCAGCTCGGGGAGGCCCTGCAGGCCCCCGTAGTTGCGGGTGTCGGTGCCGTCGGCGGCCTTGAACCGGTCGGCGGGCAGGTGCAGGAGCTCGGCGGCGAGGTCGAGCTGCGCGGCCGACGGCTTGCCCCGGGTGAGGTCGAGCTTCATGCCCTGGGCGACGAGCGCGTCGTACGCGGCGCGGGCCTGGTCGAGGTCGGGGCGCGCCAGGTCGGCGGGCGAGGTCATGCGGTCCTCCTGTCGGAAAGTGCGGCGCGGGCGGCGGCGGCCGCGGCGCGCAGCCCGGTGAGCTGTTCGGCGACGCGGACGGCCGCGGTGCCACCCCGGGCGTCCCGCGAGGCTATCGACCCCGCAACGGTGAGGACGTCGCGCACCCCGGGTCGCAATGCGGGGTGAACGGCGGCGAGCTCGGCGTCGGTGAGCGCGTCGAGCCCGACACCGCGGGATTCGGCGGCGCGCACGCACCCGCCCGCCGCCTCGTGCGCCTCCCGGAACGGCACGCCTTGGCGAACCAGCCACTCGGCGATGTCGGTGGCGAGGCTGAACCCGGCGGGCGCCAGCTCGGCGAGCCGGTCGGTGTGGAATGTCAGCGTGGCCGTCATCCCGGCGACGGCGGGAAGCAGCAGCTCCAGCTGCTCGACCGAGTCGAACAGCGGTTCCTTGTCCTCCTGCAGGTCGCGGTTGTAGGCCAGAGGCAGGCCCTTCAACGTCGTGAGCAGCCCGGAGAGGTTGCCGATCAACCGTCCGGCCTTGCCCCGGGCCAGCTCCGCGACGTCCGGGTTCTTCTTCTGCGGCATGATCGAGCTGCCGGTGGAGAACGCGTCGTCGAGCGTGACGTAGCCGAACTCCGCCGTGGACCAGAGGATCACCTCCTCGGCCATCCGCGAGAGGTCCACCGCGACCATCGCGCAGACGAACGCGGCCTCGGCGGCGAAGTCGCGCGCGGCCGTGCCGTCGATCGAGTTGGCCGCGCTCGTGCTGAAGCCCAGCTCGGCGGCGACCGCCTCCGGGTCCAACCCCAGCGACGAGCCCGCGAGCGCGCCCGACCCGTAGGGCGAGACGTCGGTGCGCCGGTCCCAGTCGGCCAGCCGGTCGACGTCGCGGAGCAGCGCGTGCGCGTGCGCGGCCAGGTGGTGGGCCAGCAGCACGGGCTGGGCGTGCTGCAGGTGGGTGCGCCCGGGCATCGGGGCGTCGGGGTGGGCGTCGGCCTGCGCGACGAGCGCGTCGACGACGTCCAGCACGCCCAGCCCGATGCGCCGGGCCGCGTCGCGCAGCCACATCCGGAACAGGGTGGCGACCTGGTCGTTGCGCGAACGGCCTGCGCGCAGCTTGCCGCCCAGCTCCGGGCCCGCCCGCTCGATCAGCCCCCGCTCCAGCGCGGTGTGCACGTCCTCGTCGTCGGGAGCCGGGGTGAACGCGCCGGACTCGACGTCGGCGCCGAGCTTGGCCAGCGCGTCGAGCATGCCGGTGAGCTCGGTGTCGCTGAGCAGCCCCGCCCGGTGCAGCACGCGTGCGTGCGCCATCGAGCCGCGCACGTCGTAGGACGCCAGGCGCCAGTCGAAGTGCGTGGACTTCGACAGCGCCGCCAGCGCGTCGGCGGGGCCGCCGCTGAACCGCCCGCCCCAGAGCCCCGACATCAGTCGGTGCCCTCTTCGAGCGCGGCGTCGTCGGAGGACACCCCGTGGTCGCCGTCGGCCGCGGCGATCTGGTCGAACCCGCCCGAGGGCAGCTCGCCGAACAGCGTGCCGTGCTCGACGAGCACGGTGCCCTGCTCCATCGGCTGCCCGGCGTAGGCCTCGAGCTTGGCGCGGGAGTCGGCGATGTCGAGGTTGCGCATGGTGAGCTGGCCGATCCGGTCCGTCGGGCCGAACGCGGCGTTCTCGACGCGCTCCATGGAGAGCCGGTCGGGGTGGTAGGAGAAGCCGCTCCCCGAGGTGTCGAGGATCGTGTAGTCGTCGCCGCGGCGCAGCCGGAACGTGACGGTGCCGGTGACGAGCGAGGCGATCCACCGCTGGACCGACTCGCGCACCATCAACGCCTGCGGGTCGAGCCAGCGCCCCTCGTAGAGCAGCCTGCCGAGCTTGCGGCCCTCGTTGTGGTAGTTGGCGACGGTGTCCTCGTTGTGGATCGCGTTCACCAGCCGCTCGTAGGCGGCGAAGAGCAGCGCCATCCCGGGGGCCTCGTAGATGCCGCGCGACTTGGCCTCGATGATCCGGTTCTCGATCTGGTCGGACATGCCGAGGCCGTGCCGACCGCCGATCCGGTTGGCCTCCATGATGAGCGCGACGTCGTCGGCGAACCGCCTGCCGTTGATCGCCACCGGGTACCCCGCCTCGAACGTGACCGCGACGTCCTCGGTCTCGATCGCGACGGCCGGGTCCCAGAACTTGACGCCCATGATCGGCTCGACGGTCTCGAGGGAGACGTCGAGGTGCTCGAGGGTCTTGGCCTCGTGGGTGGCGCCCCAGATGTTGGCGTCGGTGGAGTACGCCTTCTCCGCCGAGTCGCGGTAGGGCAGCCCGTGGGCGGTGAGCCACCTGCTCATCTCGTCGCGACCGCCGAGCTCCTCGACGAAGTCCGCGTCGAGCCACGGCTTGTAGATGCGCAGCTCGGGGTTGGCCAGCAGGCCGTAGCGGTAGAAGCGCTCGATGTCGTTGCCCTTGAACGTCGAGCCGTCACCCCAGATGTTCACATCGTCGGACTGCATCGCCCGCACCAGCAGCGTGCCGGTGACGGCGCGGCCCAACGGCGTGGTGTTGAAGTACGTGCGGCCCCCGGACCGGATGTGGAAGGCGCCGCACGCCAGCGCGGCCAGGCCCTCCGCCACGAGCTGCGGCTTGATGTCGACGGCACGGGCGATCTCGGCGCCGTACTGCTTGGCCCGCACGGGCACGCCTGCGATGTCCGACTCGTCGTACTGGCCGAGGTCGGCGGTGTACGTGCAGGGGATCCCGCCCTTGTCGCGCATCCAGGCGACCGCCACGGAGGTGTCGAGCCCTCCGGAGAAGGCGATGCCGATGCGCTCGCCCTTCGGGAGGGAGGTGAGGACCTTGCTCACGGGATTCGTTGCTCCTCGGTCAGAGATCGCGGAAAAGCTCGACGAGTTGGGCTCCGGTGACGGGCTCGCGGGCCACCACCATGAGGGTGTCGTCGCCCGCGATGGTGCCGACGACGTCGTGCAGTGCGGCGCGGTCCAGTGCGCTCGCCAGGTAGTGCGCGGCTCCCGGCGGGGTGCGCAGCACGGCCAGGTTCCCACTCGAGTCGGCGGAGACCAACAGGTCCCCCAGCAACTGCGCCAGGCGGGCCGTGCCGCCTTCCACGCCGCGGATCGGGCTGCCGTCGTCGGGGATGACGTAGGCGCCGCGGACCTTGAACGCGCCCAGCTCGTCGAGGTCACGGGAGACGGTGGCCTGCGTGGTCTCGATGCCCTCCGCAACGAGCAGCCCGAGCAGCTCGGCCTGGCTGTGCACGGCCTGGTCGCGGATCAGCTCGACGATGCGGGCGTGGCGGCCCGCCCGGTTCAGCGCCGGAGCAGCCACGTCAGGAGCGCCTTCTGTGCGTGCAGCCGGTTTTCCGCCTCGTCCCAGACCGCGCTGCCGGGCGCGTCGAGCACCTCGGCGGTGATCTCGTCGCCGCGGTGGGCGGGCAGGCAGTGCAGCGCGATCCCGCCGGGCGCCGTGCGGGCCATCAGCGCCGCGTTGACCTGCAGTGGGCGGAACGGCGCCGCGCGGTCGAGGCCGTCGAGCTCCTGGCCCATCGACACCCACGTGTCGGTGACGACCACGTGCGCGCCGTCGACGGCCGCGTGCGGATCGGCCACCAGCTCGGCCCCGCCGCCGGTCTCGGCGCCGCGGGCCTTGGCGTCGCGCAGCACCTCGGGATCGGGCTGGAAGCCCTCCGGCGCGCAGATCCGCACCGTGAGGCCCGCCGTGGTGCCGCCGAGCAGCAGCGAGTGGGCCATGTTGTTCGCCCCGTCGCCCAGGTAGGCCAGGGTCTGGCCGTCGAGGCGGCCGAAGCGCTCGCGGATCGTCAGCAGGTCGGCGAGGACCTGGCAGGGGTGGAACTGGTCGGTGAGGCCGTTGACCACCGGCACGGAGGCGCCCGCGGCCATCTCCTCGATGCGCGACTGGTCGCCCGTGCGCCAGACGATGGCGTCGACGTAGCGGGACAGGACGCGGGCGGTGTCGGCGATGGTCTCGCCGCGGCCGAGCTGGCTCGCCTGCGCGTCGATGATCACCGGCGTGCCGCCGAGCTGGGCGATGCCGACCTCGAACGAGACGCGGGTGCGGGTGCTGGCCTTGTCGAACAGCACCGCCACCGCCTTCGGGCCCGCCAACGGCTTGTGCCCGAACGGATCGGCCTTCAGCGCCACGGCCAGCTCGAGCACCTCGGCCTGCTCGGCCGGGGTGAGGTCGTCGTCGCGCAGGAGGTGCCTAGACACGCGCGGCGTCCAATATCCCGGGCAGCGCGATGAGGAACTCCGCGGCCTGCGCCTCGGTGAGCACCAGCGGCGGGGCGAGCCGCACCCGGTCGGGCACGGCGTTGTTGACGAGGAACCCGGCGGCCCGCGCCTGCGCGGCGACGGCGGCCGAAACCGGGCGCGACAGGAGGATGCCGATCAGCAGGCCCGCGCCGTCCACGCCGCGGACCAGCGGATGCCCCAGCTCCTCGACGGCCGTCGCGATGCTCTTGCCGACGAGCGCGGTGTGCTCCAGCAGCCCGTCGGCGGCGATCGTGTCGAGGACCGCCAACGCCGCGGCCGCGCAGACCGGGTTGCCGCCGAACGTGGTGCCGTGCTGGCCGGGCTCGAACAGCTCCCCCGCGGCGCCCAAGCCGATGCACGCCCCGATGGGCAGCCCGCCGCCGAGGCCCTTGGCCAGGGTGACGACGTCGGGCACGACGCCGACGCCCTGGTGGGCGAACCAGGCCCCGGTGCGCCCGATGCCGGTCTGCACCTCGTCGAGCACGAGCAGCGCGCCGCGCTCGGCGGTGATCTCCCTGGCCGCCGCCAGGTAGCCCGGGGGCGGGGTGACGGCGCCCGCCTCCCCCATGATCGGTTCGAGGAAGACCGCGGCCGTGTCGGCGTCGACGGCGGCGGCCAGCGCGGCGACGTCGCCGTAGGGCACGTGCGACACCCCGGGCGTGAGCGGCTCGAACGGCGTCCTCTTGCTCTGCTGGCCGGTGAGCGCGAGCGCGCCCATCGTGCGGCCGTGGAACGCCTCCTCCGCCGCGATGATGTTCGGACGGCCGGTGCGGCGGGCCATCTTGAACGCGGCCTCGTTGGCCTCGGCGCCGGAGTTGCAGAAGAGCACCCGCCCCGGCTGGCCGAGCAACTCCAGCAGCCGCTCGGCCAATGCCAGCGGCGGTTCGGTGATGTAGAGGTTGGACGTGTGGCCCAGCGTGGCGATCTGCCTGCTGACGGCCTCGACGACGGCCGGGTGGGCGTGCCCGAGCGCGTTGACCGCGATGCCGCCGAGCAGGTCGAGGTAGCGGCGGCCGTCCTCGTCCCACACCTCGGCGCCGTGGCCGCGCACGAGCGCGAGCGGCGGGGTGCCGTAGTTGTTCATCATCGCGGCCTGCCACCGCGTCGCGAGATTGCCCAACTGCACTGTCGGTTCGTTCGCAAGCTCACTCACGGCACCACCATCGTCCCTACGCCTTCGGAGGTGAACACTTCCAGGAGCACCGAGTGCGGCACCCGCCCGTCGATCACGTGGGCGCGCGGCACGCCGGCGCGGACCGCGCGCAGGCAGGCCTCCATCTTCGGCGCCATGCCGCTGGCCAGACCGGGCAGCAACGGCTCCAGCTCGGCCGCGGTGAGCTCGCTGATCACCGACTCGCGGTCGGGCCAGTTCGCGAACAGCCCTTCGACGTCGGTGAGCACGACGAGCTTCGCCGCACCCAGCGCGGACGCGAGCGCCGCGGCCGCGCTGTCGGCGTTGATGTTGTAGACGGTGCCGTCGATGTCCGGGGCCACGCCCGCGACCACCGGGATGCGGCCTGCCTGCAGGATGTCGCGCACGGCGTCGGGGTTGACCGTGGTGACGTCGCCGACCAGCCCGATGTCGACGGCCTCGCCGCCGACCAGCGCCGTGCGCTTCTCCGCGGTGAACAGGCCCGCGTCCTCGCCCGAGAGGCCGACGGCGTAGGGCCCGTGCTGGTTGACGAGCCCGACCAGCTCCCGGCCGACCTGGCCGACGAGCACCATGCGCACGATGTCGATGGTCTCGGGGGTGGTGACGCGCAGGCCGCCGCGGAACTCGGCGGGCAGCCCGAGCCGGTCGAGCATCGCGGTGATCTGCGGGCCGCCGCCGTGCACGACGACCGGCAGGATGCCCGCGAGCCGCAGGAACACCATGTCCTGCGCGAACGCGGCCTTCAGGCGCTCGTCCACCATGGCGTTGCCGCCGTACTTGACGACGACGACCTGGCCGTGGAAGCGCTGCAGCCACGGCAGCGCCTCGGCGAGGACGGCCGCCTTCTCGCCCGCGCGGGCGAGCTTCTCGTCAAGAGGAGTAGGCACTGTTCTCCTCGACGTAGGCGTGCGAGAGGTCGGTGGTGAGGATCTCCGCGGCGCCTTCGCCGAGCCCGAGCTCGACCGCGATGGTGATGTCGCGGCCGGACATGTCGGCCGCGTGCCGGTCGCCCACGGCCACCCCGTCGCGGCAGAGCGGCACGCCGTTGATCGCGATGCCCAGCCGCTGCCCGTCGACCTCGCCGGGGGCGCGGCCGACCGCCATGGCGATGCGGCCCCAGTTGGGGTCGCCCGCGAAGAACGCGGTCTTGCACAGGTTGTCCTGCGCCACCGTGCGCGCGACGGCCAGCGCGTCGGCCTCGGAGCGGGCCCCGGTGACGGCGATCGTGACGTGCTTGGTGACGCCCTCCGCGTCGGCCTGCAGCTGCAGGCACAGGTCCGTGCAGGCGGCGTGCACGGCGGCGGTGAGCTCCGCGGCGCTCGGGGTGACCCCGGAGGCGCCGGAGGCCAGGAGCAGCACGGTGTCGTTGGTGGAGGTGCCGCCGTCGATGTCGAGCCGGTCGAAGGTGGCGCCGACCGCCGAGCGCAGGGCGGCGTCGCAGGTGGCGGCGTCGGCCACGGCGTCGGTGGTGAGCACCACGAGCATCGTGGCCATGGCCGGGGCGATCATGCCCGAGCCTTTCGCGAAGCCGCCGACGGCGAAGCCCGCCGCGGCGACGTGCGCCTGCTTGGGGTGGTTGTCGGTGGTGAGCACCGCGGTGGCGGCGGCGGTGGCCGCCTCGGGGCCTGCGGCGAGCTCGGCGGCGGCCTTCTCGACCCCTGCGAGCAGCGCCGCGCGGGGCAGCTGCTCGCCGATGATCCCGGTGGAGCACACCGCGACCTCGACGGCGCCGCAGGGAAAATCGGCACTGCCCAGCACCTCGGCCGCTTTCTCCGCGGTGGCGTGGGTGGTCTGGAAGCCCTCCGGCCCGGTGCACGCGTTGGCGCCGCCGGAGTTGAGGACGACCGCGCGCAACGCGCCGCCGGTGAGGACCTGCCTGCTCCAGAGCACCGGCGCGGCCTTCACCTGGTTGGTGGTGAACATCCCCGCGGCGGCCCGGCCGGGGCCGTCGTTGACGACGAGCGCGAGGTCGAGCCTGCCGCCGTCCTTGATCCCGGCGGCGACGCCCGCGGCCCGGAAACCCTTCGGCGTGCACACGGTCACGGCGCGACTCCCGTCAACGGCAGGCCCTGGACCTCGGGGAGGCCGAGGGCGAGGTTCATGCACTGGACGGCGCCGCCCGCGGTGCCCTTGGTGAGGTTGTCGATCGCGGCGACCGCCACCAGGCGCCTGGCGTCGGCATCCACCGTGACCTGCAAGTGCACGGTGTTGGCGCCGAGCGTGGCGGCCGTGCTCGGCCAGACGCCGTCGGGGAGCAGGTGCACGAAAGGCTCGTCGGCGTAGGCCTTCGCGTAAGCCTCGACGACCTCGGCCGCCGACGCCGACGTGGGCGCCGTGCACGTGGCGAGGATGCCGCGCGGGAGCGGGGCGAGGACGGGGGTGAAGCTCACGGCGACCGTCTTACCCGCCGCCACCGACAGGTTCTGGACGATCTCGGGCGTGTGCCGGTGGGCCCCGCCCACCCCGTAGGCGGACAACGCGCCCATCACCTCGGCGCCCAGCAGGTGCGGCTTGAGCGACTTGCCCGCCCCGGACGTGCCGCTCACCGCCGTGACGACGACCTCGGGCGCGGCCAGGCCCGCCGCGAGCGCCGGGAACAGGGCGAGGCTCGCCGCCGTGGGGTAGCAGCCCGGCACCGCGACCCGGCGCGCGCCGCGCAGGGCGTCCCGGGCGCCGGGCAGCTCGGGCAGGCCGTACGGCCAGGCGCCCGCGTGCGCGCCGCCGTACCAGCGGGTCCAGGCGGCGGGGTCGGTCAGCCGGTGGTCGGCGCCGCAGTCGATCACGACGACGTCGCCGCCGAGTGCGGCAGCCAGCTCCGCGGAGTGGCCGTGCGGCAGCGCGAGGAAGACGACGTCGTGGCCCGCGAGCGTCGCCGCGTCGGTCTCGACCAGCATCCGGTCGGCCAGCGGCAGCAGGTGCGGCTGGTGCTCCCCGAGCCGCGTGCCCGCGCTGCCGCCCGCCGTCAGGGCGCCGATCTCCACCTCCGGATGCCCGAGCAGGAGCCGGAGCAGCTCACCCCCGGCGTACCCACTCGCCCCGGCCACCGCGATCCGCACCATGCGCATGACTATGCACGACGGCGCAACTCAATGCAAACCCATCGGACCGTTGCCGACCGGCCGTCGACAAGGGACCGTGATCACGTGATCGAGGAGACCGCCGAGATGCCACCGCAGCGCCGGGCGGTGCAACAGGCGCTCGCCGTGTGGCGCAGGTTGCCGTTCACCACCACCGTCGTCGCCGTGATGCTCGTGGCCGGCGTGGCCTCGGCGTCGCTGTGGCGGGCCGCGGAGGCCGCGGCCTGGTACCCGGACATCGCATTCGGCCTGCCGTCGTTCGCCGCGGGCCGGTGGTGGACGCTCGCCACCGGCGTGTTCTTCGCGGTCGAGCCGTGGTTCTACCTGCCGATGGTGGGGAGCTTCGTGCTGTTCGTCGGCTGGGCCGAGCACCGGATGGGCACCCGACTCGCCGCCGCCGTGACGGTGGGCGGGCACGTCTTCGCGGTGCTCGCGGCGGCGCTGTTCCTGCTCCTGGTGCAGGGCCAGGACTGGGCGTGGGCGACGCAGACCGCCACGCTGCGCGACGTCGGGTTCTCCGCGGGCGCGCTCACCGCGGCGGCGGTCGCGTCGGCCCTCCTGCGGCCGCCGTGGCGGCTGCGGGTGCGGCTCGCCCTGGTCATCTACGTGATCACCGCGGCGATCTACGTGGGCTCGCTCGCCGACCTCGAGCACCTGTTCGGCGTGGCCGCGGGCCTCGCCGTCGGGCCGCGGATCACCCGGGGCCTCGACCCGGCGCCCGCGAGCCGACCGAGCAGGCGTGAGTGGCGCCTCCTCGCCGTCGCCGTGCTCCTGCTGCTCGCCGTCACCTCGGTGGTCACCTACTTCCTCCCCGACGACGGGCCGCTCGGTCCGCGGTTCGGTGACAACCAGGACCTCCTCGACCTCGGCATCACCCTGGTCGTCACGCTCTTGATCATCCGGGGTCTGCGCCACGGCAAGCGCCTCGCGTGGTGGTTCGCCGTCGTCATCGCGGGCATCAACGTCGCGGTCGGCCTGCTCGTCGTCGTGCTCAGCGTGCTCGTCGCGATCTTCGGCGGTGACGTGACGGTCGGCCAGGGCATCCCGCGGTTCGCGGCCGACGAGCTGATGTGGACCGCGCTGTTCCTCGTGCTCCTGATCGGGCGCCGGGCGTTCCGGGTGCCGTCGCGACGGCGGGTGCGGCGGGCCACCGCGAGCACGGAGGTCGACCGGCCGACCGCCCTGCAGATGCTGCAGGAGCACGGCGGCGGCACGCTCTCGTGGATGGCCACCTGGCCGGAGAACAGCTACTTCCGCGAAGGCGAGTC
Organism: Pseudonocardia sp.; assembly: GCA_036265695.1. Classification (GTDB taxonomy): domain Bacteria; phylum Actinomycetota; class Actinomycetes; order Mycobacteriales; family Pseudonocardiaceae; genus Pseudonocardia. The sequence continues at coordinate 13,367 of DATAOO010000348.1, forward strand.
GTTCGTGGCCTACCAGCGGCACGCGGGCGTCGCCATCGGTCTCGGCGACCCGGTCGGCCCCGACGCCGACCGGGCCGAGGTCGTGCGGGCCTTCGCCGCCATGTGCGACCGCAGCAGCTGGGTGCCGTGCCTGTTCTCGGCGGACGAGGCGACCGCGGCCGCGGCGGGCGAGCTGGGCTGGCAGCGCGTCCAGGTGGCCGAGGACACCCTCGTCGACCTCCCCGACCTGCAGTTCCGCGGCAAGTCCTGGCAGGACGTCCGGTCGGCGCTCAACAAGGCGGGCAAGCAGGGCATCACGTTCCGCATGGTCACGCTGGCCGAGGAGCGGTGGTCGCTGGTGGCGCAGGTGCGCGCCATCTCTGAAGAATGGGTGGGCGACAAGGCGCTGCCGGAGATGGGCTTCACGCTCGGGGGCGTCGACGAGGCGCTCGACCCGCACGTGCGCGTCGGCCTCGCCGAGGACGCCGAGGGGCAGGTGCAGGGCGTCACGTCCTGGCTCCCGGTGTACGCGGCGAACGGGGAGATCCGCGGCTGGACGCTGGACGTGATGCGGCGCCGCCACGACGGGTCGTTCCGGCCGGTCGTCGAGTTCCTCATCGCGTCGAGCTGCCTCGCGTTCCAGTCCGAAGGCGCCCAGTTCGTGTCGCTGTCGGGCGCGCCGCTCGCCCGGGCGAAGGGCGACGAGGCCACGGCCACGCTCGACCGGCTGCTCGACACCCTCGGCGAGACGCTGGAGCCGATGTACGGGTTCCGGTCGCTCCACGCCTTCAAGAACAAGTTCGCGCCGCGCTACGAGCCGATGTACCTGGTCTTCCGGGACGAGGCCGACCTGCCGCGGATCGGGATCGCCCTCACCCGGGCCTACCTGCCCGACACGCCCCTGCGGGAGATCGTCCGCATGGGGCGGCACTGACGCGGAGCCCGGCATCCGGCTGTGACGCGCGGTCAGGTGCGCGGCTCCGGCGGCGGCCCGAGGACCTCCACCCCGTAGCCCGCGACCGCCGCGACCAGCGCCGCGACGTCCGGCGGCGCGTCGGCGGGCGGGGGCAGCGTCAACGCGCCCGCGGGCTCGCCGGTCGCGAAGAAGAACCGGTCCAACGGGGTGTCCATCGACAGCGCGAGGAACCGGGCCTCGTCGGACTCCACGCAGTAGGTGTGCGGCACGTCCCGCGGCGCCCACAAGAAGCTCCCGGGGCCCGCGGTGATGATCTGGTCGCCGACGTAGAAGGCCAGCTCGCCGTCCAGTACGTAGAACGCCTCGTCCTCGCGGGAGTGGCAATGCATCGGGGCGGCGTACCCGCGCGCACCGCGGGCCTCCTGCACCCAGAGCTTCCCGCCCGTGGTGCTGGTGGTCGCCTTGAACGTGAGCAGGCCGCCGAGGTGCCACAAGGCGGCTCCGTCGTCGGCGGCGAGGTGGTAGGCGGCGGTCACCGTGCTGGTCATGTCGTCCTCCTGGGTCGCGGTACCGCCACGCTGCTCCGCGGAAGGGTCCCGGACAGCGGTCGTTCCACGTACCGAACGGCGTCGGACCACGTATCCGGCCCTACGCTCACCTCGTGCGCTGCCCCGTGGTCGTCGGACGGCACGCGGAGATCGCCACGCTGCGCTCCGCAATGGCGGCGGTGCAGATGGGCCGGGGCGGCGCCGTCGCGCTCACCGGACCGCCCGGCATCGGCAAGTCCCGGATGCTGCGCGAGGCCGTCGCCGCCGCGGACACCTGGGGTCTGCCGGTGCTGCGCGGGCGGGCCGTGCCGTCGGGCACCGCATCGGCGTTCCGGCCACTGACCGAGGCGCTGCTCGGCGCCCTGCGGCGGGCACCCGTGCCGGACGACCCGACGTTGGCGCCGTTCACCCCCGCTCTCGCGCGGATCCTCCCGCAGTGGCGCGCACCCGGCCCCCGGCCCGACGAGTCGCTAGTCGTCCTCGGCGAAGCCGTGCTGCGACTGCTCACGGTGCTCGGGCCGCGCGGCGTCGTGCTGGCGCTCGAGGACCTGCATTGGGCGGACCCGGACACGCTCGCCGTGGTCGAGTACCTGGCGGACGCGGTGGGCGGCGCGCCGATGCTCTTGGTCGTCACCGCGCGGAACGATCCCGGCCCGGCGGCCGACCTGCTGCGCGAGCTCACCCGCCGCGACGCGTGCGCGGTGCTCCCGCTGTCGCCGCTGTCCGCCGCCGAGGTCGACGCGATGGCCGCGGCCTGCCTCGGCGGCGACGTGCCCGCGGCGACCGGCGCCGCGCTGCGCCGCCGGGCCGGGGGCACACCGTTGCTGGTCGAGGAGCTGCTCGCCGCGGGGATCGACCCAGCCGAGGACGTGCCCGCCACGGTTAGCGGGCTGGTGGCGGGCAGGCTCGCGACGCTCTCCGACCCGGCACGCCGTTGTGTCGAGGCGGCCGCGGTGCTGGGACGGCGGTTCGACTGGCGCCTGCTGCCCGGCACGCTGGGCGACGGCGAAGCGCACGTGCTGGCCGCGCTGCGGGCCGCCACCGTGACGGGCGTGGTCGAGCCGGAAGGCGACGACGAGTTCCGCTTCCACCACGCCCTCAGCCACGACGCCGTGCTCGCGGCGATGCTCCCGCCCGAGCGCGCGCATTGGGCCCGCCGGGCGCTGGACGAGCTCGTCGCCCGTCACCCCGACCTCGACGGCCCCTGGTGCGACCTCGCGGCCGACCTCGCCCTGCGGGCAGGCGACCGGGAGCGAGCGGCCGCGCTGTTGCACGAGGCCGGGCGACGCAACCTCACCGGGGGCGCGCTGGCCAGCGCCGAGGCCGCGCTCCGCCGCGCGGCTGGGCTCGCGCCGCCGGGCACGGAACTCGCCGCGGCGATCGACGAGACGTTCGCCGACACGCTGGCTCAGAGCGGACGCACGGGCGAGGCCGTGGCCGCGGCCATGCGAGTCGTCGCGAGCGCGGCACCCGGAGCTCCCACCGCTCGGGCCCACCTGCGTCTCGCCCGCGTCCACGCCGTTGCCGGTTCCTGGGCGGCGGCACGCGCCGAATTGGGAACGGCCGGAGCGGCGCTCGGCGATCCGCCCGCCGACGAGGCGTTGGCACTGCGGGTCGCGTCGGCCGCGACCCAGGTCGAGCTGGGCGCGGGCAGGCTCGCCGACGCCGCGACCGCCGCGCGCACCGTGCTCGGTCGCGCCGAGCGTTCCGGGTCTCCCGAGGCGGCCTGCGAGGCGCTCCTGGTGCTGGGCCGCCTCGCTCGCCGCGCCGACGGACCCGCCGCCGAGGAGCTGTTCCTCCGCGCCCGGCGGACGGCCGAGGACGCCGGGCTCACGCTGCTGGCCGCCAAGGCGGCCGCCGAGCTGTGCATCGCCGACGCCCAGTACAGCCTGCGCCTCGACCGGCTCGCCGACGCCCGCGATGTCGCCGCGGCGGCGGGCGACCTCGCCACCGCCGCCGTCCTGGACCTCCAGACGGCCGCCGTTCTCAGCGCCCGCTGGGAGCTCGACGAGGCTGTGGCCGCGGCGGCCCGTTGCGCAGCGGTGTCGCGCACGCTGCAGCTGCCGACGCTGCCGAAGGCGCTGGTGCTCGGGGCGGCCGCGCGAGCGCTGGGCGGCGGCCCGCCGGACCTCGAACGGGTGTTGGCCGAGGCCGTCGGGCTCGCGCCGACGGACACCCACCTGCTCGGCGAGGCGGCCGGGACCCGCGGCTACCGGGCGTTGGCCGCGGCCGACGACGCCCGCGCCCTTCGCCGGTTCGACGAGGCACTGGCCGCGTTCCGCCGCAGACCCAACGAGGTGACCGGCTCCCCCGCGATCGGCCTGTGGATCCTCATGCACACCGTGGCGGACGCCGAGCGCACGGCGCCGCCGCCGCCACCGGAGCCGTTCGCCGACCGCTGGAGCGAAGGCCTGCAGCTCTTCGCCGACGCCGTCGCGGCGGGACGGCGCGGTGACGCCGCCACGGCGGCCGACCTCTTCGCCACCGCCGACGCCCGGTTGCGGGAGCCCGTCGACATCGGATGGTTCCGGCTACAGGCTCGGCGCCTGGTCGCGGGGGCCGCGCTCGCCGACGGCTGGGGCGACCCGGTCGCGTGGATCCGGGAGGACCTGCCGGTGCTCGACGCACGCGGCGAGGAGCGGTGGGCGGCGGCGCTGCGCGGCCTGCTGCGCCGGGCGGGCGAGGCGGTGCCCCGGCGGGCCGGTGACGCGGAGCTGCCCGCGGCGCTGCGGCAGCGGGCGGTGACGCCCCGCGAGGCCGACGTCCTCGCCCTCGTCGCCGAGGGCCGGGCCAACCGGGAGATCGCCGAGCGGCTGTTCCTCTCGCCGCGCACCGTGGAGAAGCACGTGGAGCGGCTCCTGGCCAAGACCGGCGCGACCCGCCGCGCCGAGCTCGCGGCCTGGGCGGTGCGCGAGCTCGGCGGGTGAGCTAGCGGAGGCGGGCCCCATGCCGCTGGGCCGCCACCGCGACGGCGGCGTCGCGAGCCGCGTTGGCCTCTTCGCTGGTGAGCGTGCGGTCCGGGGCGCGGAAGCGCAGCGTGTAAGCCAGCGAACGGTTGCCGGAGCCGACCTGCTCGCCGGTGTAGACGTCGAAGAGGCGCACGTCCTCGAGGAGGTCGCCGCCGCCGTCGAGCAGGGCGTCGGTGAGCGCCGCGGCGGGCACGGTGCCCGCGGCGACCAGCGCGACGTCCACCGCCACCGGCGGGTACGGC
>DATAOO010000349.1:0-9444 GCA_036265695.1 Pseudonocardia sp.
CGCGTGAGTTCGGCCCGGGAGATCCTGCGGCTCGCCGGGCCCGCCCTGCCGGTGCTCGCCGCGGAGCCGCTGTACCTCCTGGTCGACACGGCCGTCGTCGGGCGGCTGGGCGCGGTGCCGCTGGCGGGCCTGGCCGTTGCCGCGGTGCTGTTCGCCCAGGTCACGAGCCAGCTCAACTTCCTCTCCTACGGCACGACGGCCCGCACCTCCCGCATGTACGGCTCCGGTCGGCGCGCCGACGCCGTCGCCGAGGGGGTGCAGGCCACGTGGCTCGCGCTCGCCGTCGGCGCTTGCCTGGTGGTCGTCGGGCAACTGGTGGTCCGGCCCGTCGCCGAAGCGCTCGGCAACGGCGGCGCGATCGCCGAGGGCGCGGTGAGCTGGCTGCGGGTGGCGTTGATCGGCGCGCCGCTGCTGCTGGTGACCCTCGCGGGCAACGGGTGGATGCGCGGCGTGCAGGACACCGCCCGGCCGCTGCGCTACGTCCTCGCGGGCAACGGCGTGTCGGCGGTCGCGTGCGTGGTCCTCGTGCACGGGATCGGCGCGTTCGGTGGGCTCGGGCTGGTCGGCTCGGCGTGGGCGAACGTCCTCGGCCAGTGCGTCGGGGCCGGGCTCTTCCTCGCCGCGCTCGCGCGGGAGAGCCGTGGCTCGTGGCGCCCGCGCCCGGCGGCGCTGCGCGCCCAGCTCGCCTTGGGCCGCGACCTGGTGGCCCGCAGCCTCGCGTTCCAGGCCTGCTTCCTGTCCGCGGCGGCCGTCGCCACCCGGTTCGGCGCGCCGGTGGCCGCCGCCCACCAGATCGTGCTGCAGCTCTGGTCGTTCATGGCGCTCGTGCTCGACGCCGTGGCGATCGCGGCGCAGTCGTTGGTCGGCGCGGCGCTCGGCGGCGGCGACGCCCTCAGCGCCCGCGCGCTCGCGGCCCGGGTCACCCGCTACGGGCTGGTCCTCGGCATCGGGTTCGGTGCGCTGTTCGCGGCGCTGTACGGGGTGCTCCCGCCGGTCTTCACCCCCGACCCCGCCGTGCTCGCGGTCGTGCCCGTCGCCTGGTGGTTCTTCGCCGCGCTGCAGCCCGTCGCGGGCGTCGTGTTCGCCATCGACGGGGTGCTGCTCGGCGCGGGTGACGCGGCGTTCCTGCGGACCTGGACGCTGCTCGCCGCCGTCGTCGGGTTCCTGCCGCTGATCTGGGCGTCGCTGGCGTTCGGGTGGGGGCTCGCGGGGATCTGGTCGGGTCTGGCGGCGTTCATGCTGGTGCGCCTGGTGGCCGTGCTGCTGCGGGTGCGCGGCGACCGCTGGGCGGTCACCGGGGTCACTCCCACGTAGGTTCGGGTGCCTCGCGCACCTCGCCGTCGCCCGCGAACACGACGAACCGGTCGAAGCCGCGGGTGAACCAGCGGTCGTGGGTCACCGCGAGCACGGTGCCCTCGAACGCGTCGAGCGCCCGCTCCAGCGCTTCCGCGGAGGCGAGGTCGAGGTTGTCGGTGGGCTCGTCGAGCAGGAGCAGCGTGGCGCCCGAGCACTCCAGCAGCAGTACCTGCAGCCGGGCCTGCTGCCCGCCGGAAAGCGTGCCGAACCGCTGGTCGGCCTGGCCCGCGAGCTCGTAGCGGGCGAGGCGGCGCATCGCGTCGGCCCTGGTCATGCCCGCGCGGTCCCCATCACCGCCGACGAGCACGTCCAGCAGCGTGCGGGCGGCCAGCTCGGGCCGGTCGTGGGTCTGCGAGAAGTACCCGGGGTGTACGCGGGCGCCCAGCCGGGCCACGCCCCCGTGCGCGACCGGCTGGAGCCCCGCGGCGCTCGCGGGCACCGCGCCGGGCTCCGGGTCGGTGCCGCCGCGGGCCAGCAGTCGCAGGAAGTGCGACTTGCCGGTGCCGTTGCCGCCGAGCACGGCCACCCGGTCGCCGAACCACACCTCGAGGTCGAACGGGTAGGTCAGCCCGTCGAGCTCCAGCTGCTCGCACACCACCGCCCGTTTGCCGGTGCGTGCGCCGCCGAGCTGCATGCGGATGGACTGCTCACGGGCCTTCTCCGGCGGGGGACCGGCCTCCAGGAACTTCGCCAGCCGGGTGCGCGCCGCCTGCAGCCGCGACGCCATGCCGTCGTTGTGCGCGGCCTTCACCTTGTAGTAGACGACCAGCCGCTCCAGCTTGGCCCGCTCCTCCTCCCAGCGGCGGCGCAGCTCGTCGAACCGGGCGTGGCGGGCCACCCGCGCCGCGTACCAGGACGCGAAGCCCTCCGGGTGGGTCCAGGCCGAGCCGGCCTCCACCGTGACCACCTGCTGGGCCGTGCGGGCGAGCAGCTCGCGGTCGTGGCTGACGTAGAGCACGCTCTTCGACGACTCCCGCAGCCGCGACTCCAGCCAGCGCTTGCCCGGCACGTCGAGGTAGTTGTCGGGCTCGTCGAGCAGCAGCACCTCGTCGGGCCCGCGCAGCAGCAGCTCCAGGGCGAACCGCTTCTGCTCGCCGCCCGACAGCGTCGTGATGCGCCGGTGCCGCGCCTTCTCCCACGGCAGCCCGAGCACCGCGACCGACGCCGTGTCGAACGCCACCTCCGCCGTGTAGCCGCCCGCCTCGCCCCACGCCACGAGGGCGTCGGCGTAGCGGACCTGGCTGCGCTCGGTGTCGCCGAGCGCCGCCTCGGCGGCCTGCAGGCGCAGACCGGCCGCGCGGACCGGAGGCGGGGCGAGGGAGAGCGCGAGATCGGCGAGCGTGCGGTCGTCGGCCGTGGGCGCTCCGACGAACTGGTTCATCACGCCCAGCCCGCCGGTGCGGGCGATCGACCCGGTGGCCGGGGCGAGCTCGCCCGCGACCATGCGGAGCAACGTGGTCTTGCCCGCCCCGTTCGGCCCGACCAGCGCGACGCGGGCACCCTCGCCGACGCGGAAGCTCACATCGGCGAACAGCTCGCGACCGTCGGGCAGCACGTGCCCGACGGCCATCGCCTCGATGTGGCCCACGAGAACCAGATGCTGGGGGAGCGGCCGCGGCGCTGTCGAGCGAATTGGGAGAATCGGCGCGTGGACGCCGGACTCGTGGTCATCGACAAGCCGGCCGGGCTGACCAGCCACGACGTGGTCGCCCGGCTGCGACGGACCCTGCGCACCCGCAAGATCGGCCACGCGGGCACGCTCGACCCGATGGGGACGGGCGTGCTCGTGTGCGGCGTGGAGCGCGGCACGAAGCTGTTGGGCCACCTCGCCCTCGACACGAAGGCCTACACCGCGACGATCCGGCTGGGCGCCGCCACCACCACCGACGACGCCGAGGGCGAGGTCGTCAGCTCCGCCGATCCCACGGCGGTCACGGACGCCGCGATCGCCGCGGCCGTCGCCGCGCTGACCGGGGCGATCCAGCAGGTGCCCAGCTCGGTGAGCGCGATCAAGGTCGACGGCAAGCGGGCCTACGCGCTCGTGCGGGCGGGGGAGGAGGTGGCGCTGCCGCCGCGGCCCGTCGTCGTGTCGGCGTTCGACGTGCTGGCCCGCCGCGGCGCCGACCTCGACGTGGCGGTCGAGTGCTCGTCGGGCACCTACGTGCGCGCCCTGGCCCGCGACCTCGGGGCCGCGCTGGGGGTCGGGGGCCACCTCACGGCGTTGCGGCGCACGCGGGTGGGGCCGTTCACGCTGGCGCACGCCCGCACCCTGGAGGCGCTGGAAACGGCCCCGACGTTGTCGCTGACGCTCGACGAGGCGGTGGCCGTGGCGTTCCCCCGGCGCGACGCCGACCCCGCCGAGGCGGCCGACCTGGCGCACGGCCGCCCGCTGCGCCCGGCGGGGGTGGAGGGCGTGCAGGGCGTCTTCGCCCCCGACGGCCACGTCCTGGCGTTGGTCCGCGACCGCGACGGCCGCGCCCGCCCTGTCGTCGTGCTAGCACCCGCCTGACCCCCACGCGGTGAGTCGTACGATTCACCGCCGCGAGTTGGCGGTTTCGCCCGGGCAAACGCCCAACACACCGTGTCGAAACGTACGACTCACCCCGGGATTCGGGTGGCGATCTCGTCCAGCCAGATCCGGGCCGAGAGGTCCGAGGGGGCCCGCCAGTCGCCGCGGGGGGAGAGCGAGCCACCCGCCGACACCTTCGGGCCGTTGGGCATCGCCGACCGCTTGAACTGGCTGAACTGGAAGTACCGGTGCGCGAACTCCTCCAGCCAACGCCGGATCTCCGCGAGCGTGTAGGACGGGCGCTCGCCCTCGGGGAAGCCCGGCGGCCAGTCGCCCGCCGACGGGTCGTGCCACGCGTGCCACGCGAGGAAGGCGATCTTCGAAGGGCGGAAGCCGTAGCGCAGGACGTGGAAGAGGGTGAAGTCCTGCAGCGCGTACGGACCCACCTTGGCCTCGCTGCTCTGCACCTCCTCGTCCTCACCGGTCGGCACGAGCTCCGGCGTGATCTCGGTGTCGAGCACGTCGAGCAGCACCGCGTTGACCTCGGCGTCGAACTGCTTCGACGACACCACCCACCGGATCAGGTGCTGGATCAGCGTCTTCGGCACGCCCGCGTTGATGTTGTAGTGCGCCATCTGGTCGCCGACGCCGTACGTGCACCACCCCAGCGCCAGCTCGGAGAGGTCGCCGGTGCCCAGCACGATCCCGCCGCGCTGGTTGGCCGCGCGGAACAGGTAGTCGGTGCGCAGCCCGGCCTGGACGTTCTCGAAGGTGACGTCGTACACCGGCTCGCCCGCGGAGAACGGGTGACCCAGGTTCGTGAGCATGAGCCGGGCGGTCTCGCTGATGTCCAGCTCCTCCGCCGTGACGCCGAGGGCCTCCATGAGCCGGTGCGCGTTGCCCTTCGTCCGCGTGCCGGTGGCGAAGCCGGGCAACGTGAAGCCGAGGATGTCGCTGCGGGGGCGGCCTTCCCGGTCCATCGCCCGCGCCGCGACGATCAGCGCGTGGGTGGAGTCGAGCCCGCCGGACACCCCGATGACGACCTTCGGCTTGCCGATGGCGCGCAGGCGCTGCTCCAGCCCGGAGACCTGGATGTTGTAGGCCTCGAAGCAGTCGAGCTCCAGGCGGGCCGGGTCGGCGGGCACGAACGGGAACCGCTCGACCTCGCGGCGCAGCCCGATGTCCGTCGACGGCGGGTCGAGCCGGAACCCGATGTGGCGGAAGGCCCCGACCCGGCCGGCGTGGTGGCGACGGTTGTCGTCGAACGTGCCCATCCGGAGCCGTTCGGAGCGCAGGAGGTCGAGGTCGACGTCGGCGACCGAGCGCCGCTCGCCCTTGGGGAAGCGCTCCGACTCGGCGAGCAGCACCCCGTTCTCGAAGATCATCGTCTGGCCGTCCCACGCGAGGTCGGTGGACGACTCGCCCTCACCCGCCGCCGCGTACGCGTACGCCGCCAGGCAGCGCGACGACGCCGAACGGGCCAGCAGCTTGCGGTCCTCGGCCCGCCCGATCGTGATCGGGCTGCCGGAGAGGTTGGCCAGCACGGTGGCGCCCGCCAGCGCCGCCTCCGCCGACGGCGGCACCGGCACCCACATGTCCTCGCAGATCTCGACGTGCAGCACGAACCCGGGCAGGTCCTCGGCCGCGAACAGCAGGTCGGGCCCGATCGGCACCTCCACGCCCGCCACGAGCACCGTGCCCGCCGCGTCGTCGCCCGGCGCGACCTGGCGACGCTCGTAGAACTCCCGGTAGGTCGGCAGGTACGACTTCGGCGCGAGCCCCAGGAGCCGCCCCCGGTGCACGACGGCCGCGACGTTCACGATCCGGTGCCGGTAGCGGACCGGCAGGCCCACGACGAGCACCGGCAGCAGCTCGGCCGATCCCTCGACCACGTCGACGAGCGCGTGTTCGGCCGCGTCGAGCAGCGTGTCCTGCAGGAGGATGTCCTCGATCGAATACCCGCTCAGCGTGAGCTCGGGGAAGATCGCCAGCCCGACGCCGTCCTCGGCGCATTCGCGCGCCACCCGCAGCACCGACGCGGCGTTCGCCGCGGGGTCGCCGATCGCCGTGCGCAGCGTGCACGCGGCCACCCGCAGGAAGCCGTGCCCGTACACCGACCGGAATTCGTCCACGCCCGCAGTCTGCCGCAGCCACATCGGGCCTGCCGGCATGCTGGAGGAGTGAAGGTCCGACCGCGTTTGGTCACGGTGCTCGCCGCCGCGGTCGCGCTTCTTTCCGCTTGCACCGTCCCCACCTCGGGCAGCCCCGGGCGGGGCGAGGGTGACCCGCCCCCGCCCGAGCTCTCGCGCTTCTACGGCCAGCGGCTCGCCTGGGGTCCATGCAAGCCGTTCGCAGGCACCGTCGGCGACGTCGCGGCGTTCTCCTCCGACGCCTTCCAGTGCGCCCGACTGCAGGTGCCGTTGGACTACGCGGCGCCCGACGGCCCGACGGCGAGCGTCGCCGTGCTGCGCCAGAAGGCCACCGGGCAACGCATCGGCTCGCTGTTGTTCAACCCCGGCGGCCCCGGGGCGTCCGGCCTCGGCATGGTGGCGTCGCTGGGCCCGCAGCTCGCCGACAGCCCGCTCGGCAAGCGGTTCGACTTCGTCGGGTTCGACCCGCGCGGCGTCGGCGCGAGCACGCCGGCGATCGACTGCCTCACCGACGCGGAGTGGGTCGCCGAGCGGGCCGACCTCGACGTCGACCCGTCGCCCGCGGGGGTCGCGCAGACCGAGGCCGAGAACCGGCAGTACGCGGGGCGGTGCGCGCAGCGCTCCGGCGGCGACGGCGTGCTGGCCAACGTCGGCACCCGCGACGCCGCCCGCGACATGGACGTGCTGCGCGCGGCGCTCGGCGACCCCAAGCTCACGTTCCTCGGCTACTCCTACGGCACGTTCCTCGGCACGCTCTACGCCGAGCAGTTCCCGCACAACGTGCGTGCGATGGTGCTCGACGGCGCGGTGGACCCCACCCAGAGCGCCGCCGACCGCAACGTGGACCAGTACGCGGGCTTCCAGAAGGCCTTCGACGCCTACGCCGCCGACTGCGCGGCCAACCCCGGATGCCCGGTGGCGGGCGACCCGGCGCGGGCCAGCGCGGATTACCAGAACCTGGTGCGCCCGCTGATCACGAAGCCGCTCGCGGTCGGCGACCGCACGCTCTCCTACAACGACGCCATCGTGGGCACCATCTACGCGCTCTACCTGCAGGACATGTGGCCCGCGCTCACGGCCGCGCTCGACGAGCTGCGCCGCGGCGACGGCCGCGTGCTGCTCAGCCTGGCCGACCTCTACGACGAGCGCGGCTCCGACGGCCACTACGAGAACACCCAGGAGGCGTTCACCGCGATCCTGTGCCAGGACCAGGAGCGCACCACCGACCGGGCCGTCGCCGCCGACACCAACCGGCGCGCCAACGCCGCAGCCCCGTTCTCCGACCCCGGGCTCGACCCGGTCGGTGCGTTGGACGTCTGCGCGTTCTGGCCCGTGCCGCCTACCAACCGCGCGCACACGCCGCAGGTCGCCGCGCTCACGCCTCCGCTGGTGGTCTCGACCACCGGCGACCCGGCCACCCCCTACCAGGCCGGGGTCAACCTCGCCCGCCAGCTGGGCGGGCGGCTGCTCACCTTCCAGGGCACCCAGCACACAGCGGCGTTGCACGGCGACCCCTGCGTCGACGACGCCGTCACCGCCTATCTCATCGAGGGCACGCTGCCCGCCGAGGGTGCCCGCTGCCCGGCCCTCTGATCCCGGTCGGGCCCGTGCGAGACTCCTCGCATGGCGATCGAGCAGCCCGAATACGCGGTGGAGCGGTACCTGAGGGGCCTCGGGGGCGGAAGGCCGGAGCCGTCGACGCTCGGCTTCTACGCGGCGATCGACGCGGTGCGCGCTGCGGACCCCTTCGTCGCGAAGCACGTGGTGCAGGAGCTCGCCGACCAGCGGTCGAACGTCAAGCTGATCGCCAGCGAGAACTACTCGTCGCTGGCCGTGCAGCAGGCCATGGGCAACCTGCTCACCGACAAGTACGCGGAGGGCTACCCGTGGCACCGCTTCTACGCGGGCTGCGACAACGTCGACGCGATCGAGGAGCACGGCGCCAAGCTCGCCCGTGACCTCTTCGGCGCGGGCCACGCCTACCTGCAGCCGCACTCGGGCGCCGACGCCAACCTCGTCGCGTTCCTGGCCATCCTCGCGACGCGCGTCGAGAGCCGCCTGCTGGACCGGTTCGAGGTCAAGAACGTCTCGGCGCTGTCCGAGGAGCAGTTCGCCCAGCTGCGCGCCGAGCTGAACAACCAGCGGATGCTCGGCATGGACTACTACTCCGGTGGCCACCTCACCCACGGCTACCGCTTCAACGTCTCCGCCCGGATGTTCGACGCCCGCAGCTACACCGTCGACCGCGAGACGGGCCTGCTCGACCTGGACGCCCTGCGCGCGCAGGTGCAGGAGGTGCGCCCGCTGATCCTGCTGGCGGGCTACAGCGCCTACCCCCGCAAGATCGACTTTGCCCGCATGCGGGAGATCGCCGACGAGGTCGGGGCCACGTTCATGGTCGACATGGCGCACTTCGCGGGCCTCGTCGCGGGCAAGGTGTTCACCGGCGCCTACGACCCGGTGCCGCACGCGCACATCGTCACCAGCACCACGCACAAGACCCTGCGCGGCCCCCGCGGCGGCATCGTGCTGTCGAGCGTCGAGTACGCCGACGCCGTCGACAAGGGCTGCCCGGCGGTGCTCGGTGGCCCGCTGCCGCACGTCATGGCGGCGAAGGTGATCGCGCTGCAGGAGGCGGCCCAGCCCGCCTTCGCCGAGTACGCCGCCCGCATCGTCGACAACGCCCAGACGCTGGCCGCGGCGCTGCAGAAGCACGGCATGACCGTGGCCACGGGCGGCACGGACAACCACATCGTGCTCGCCGACGTGGCCGCGTCCTACGGGCTCACCGGCCGCCAGGCGGAGAGCGTGCTGCGCACGGTGGGCATGACCCTCAACCGCAACTCGCTCCCGTTCGACGTCAATGGGCCCTGGTACACGAGCGGCCTGCGGCTCGGCACGCCCGCGATCACCACGCTGGGCATGGGCACCGCGGAGATCGAGGAGATCGCCGACGTGATGACCACCGCGCTGCGGGCCACCACCCCGGTCGTCACCAACGGCACGCCGAGCAAGGCCAAGTACGTCATCGAGCCGCAGGCGGAGGCGGAGGCCCGCTCCCGCATGGCGGCGCTGTGCCAGGAGTTCCCCGTCTACCCTGAGATCGATCTCTCCATCGTCGACGCCGCGAAGTGAGGCGCCCCGAAACACCCGCGTAACACGCCGTTCCTAGGCTCACCCCATGGATCGGCAGCAGGAGTTCGTGCTCCGCACGCTCGAGGAACGTGACATCCGCTTCGTGCGGCTGTGGTTCACCGACGTGCTCGGCTACCTCAAGTCGGTGGCCGTCGCACCGGCGGAGCTCGAGGGGGCGTTCGCCGAAGGCATCGGCTTCGACGGCTCCGCGATCGAGGGCTTCGCGCGCATCTACGAGTCGGACATGGTCGCGCGCCCCGATCCGTCGACGTTCCAGGTGCTGCCCTGGGAGAC